>CAVXJU010000087.1:0-26519 GCA_963761935.1 Terriglobia bacterium
GATGTATTGCTAAGGTCTCGAAGCTGACTCCCGAGCAGCTTTCAAAAACCTACCACAACGAAGAAGGCACCATGAGCGGCCTGGAATTGCTGATGGCCATGATGGATCACAACACGCACCATCGGGCCTCCGCGGAGATGTACCTGCGCGCCAAGGGCATCACGCCGACGACATACGAGTTCTAGAAAATTCGAAGAATGTCGCGCACGGCGTCACTGAACCGCGATGGTGGTGGAATCGGTATTTTGTCCCATGACGATCACCAGCGGCACATCGTTGCCGGGAGCGATGTCGGCGGGGATTTGCACGTCCACCTGATACAGGCCGTTATAGCCCGGAGCAACACCGGAGAACAAAAGCGGCGCCTTCTCGCCGTTGATCGTAACGGTGGGCGTCACGAGGGTGACATAAAGAGGATTGCCGCTTGATGGGGCGAGCATCCCGGTGGACAGAATCGCGGCGTTGGGATCTCCATTGGGCGTGGCTTGGCCCAGACCAGTGGCGTAGATCTGCAGGTAATCGCCGGGCTTAGCGGGCTGGCCGCATACTTCCGCGGCATTGGTGCAATTCGTCGGGTAACCAAGGTTGTTAGCCATCGATGTGGGCATAGCAATCCAGGCGGTGTTGGCGGTTACCGCAATTGCATTGCGGCGTGTGAGGACGAGCGGGTCCGTTAAATAAAAAATCCCCGGCGCGGCAGGCGCTAACGTCATGGTTTGCGCGGGCGACGTACCGCCGGAAGTCTGCACGGTCAGAGCCACGGTTCCGGTGGTCGGCAACTCGGTGGGCACCAGCACGTTGATCTGGCCGCTGGTGGCGGCGAGCGCGAAAATCGGCGCGGCGGTGCTTCCGAACATTACGCTCAATCCATTCACGGTGGTGGACGGAAACGCGGAGAGATTGTCCTGGGTGCCGAAGCCGGCGCCGAACACCGAGACGATCGATCCCGGCGCGATCACATTTTGCGACTTGAAGCTGGCGCCGTTCAGAACGAACCCAACCAGCGGGCCGGACCCGACCGGAATATTGACAGTATTGCTGGCGACGCCCGCCACGGTCACGACCACTGGATCGATTCCAATAGGAGTATTCTGCGGGACGAAAAAAAATAGCTGTTCGCGTCCGCCGCCGGAGGAGACGTTAATTTGGGCGATCTGCGCGGTTACGCCGCCAATGGTGACGCTGGGGGTCACCGTGGGCACGACATCCGTGCCAAGCCCGCTGACATCTACCTGCAGCGGTTCGCCTAAAGCTGCGGGGGATGTGGGCGTGACGTTGGTCTGGGTGAGGTTGTGCATGATCGGATAATACGGCTGAAAATCCGGTGGAGAGGTCGAGTTGGCAATGAGTACGCCCACTCCTCCCAACTGGGGCTGGGGTACAGCGATGGTGATCGGAATGGCATTGGAAGTCTGGCCCTGGTAGGTGACCACCAGGGTGGTGGCCCCGGCGGGCGTCGCGGTCGGGATGGTGGCTGAGATGTAGTCAGCGCCATCGGCTACGTTGATCCCGCTGCTTTGGCCGCCCACGGTGATGGTGTAGTCTCGGCCCGCCGATTCCGGCACGAAGGTTCCCAGAATGTAGATCTCCGTTCCTGGGCCGACTGTGGTGACGCCGGGTATATCGACGGTGTAGCTGGTGATTATGGGAGCCGCGGCCCAAGCCGCCGGCACCACGGTCAACAGAAAAAGAATTTTGCGCATAACAGCTCCTCGGACAAACTAGCACATGCCGGGGGTGCTCCACAGGCGGCGTTGGACCTCCGCGAAGTTGTTTAGGATCTCTTGCTCCAACTGGTGATGGCCATCGCGCACGATGCACTTTCCGCCAACATAGACGTCGCGGACGGCAGCGCGGCCGAGCGAGAAAACAATGTTGCTGGCGAGTGACTCGGGGTCCGCACCCGCGATGGAGGGATCGTTCAGGTCCACGGTAAAGAAGTCGGCGGGACGTCCCACTTCGAGTTTTCCACCAGGAGCCGCGAGGCTGGTGGCACCACTCTCCGTGGCACAAGCCAGCAGGCGCGCGGCCAGCCGCTCGGGATCCAGGACAACTCGCTCCAGACGTTCGAGGCGCAGGTGACATTCAAGCTCGCGCGCATCTTCGAGCAGATCGATTTGGACGTTGCTGTCGGAGCCGAGCGCGATGCGGACTTCCGACCGAAGCAGCCGGCCGGCCGGACAAATGCCGTCGCCTAAATTGCGCTCCGTAGTGGGACAGGCGCAGACAGTGCTGTGCGCGGCGCCTAGCTGATCGATTTCTTCCGGCGTCACGTGAATGGCGTGAATCGCCGTGAAGCGCTCATCCAGAATGCCGTGGCGATGCAACAGCGCCACCGGGGGCATTCCGTACTCTGCAATGCATGTTTCTACCTCGCCGGGCTGCTCTGCCACATGCATGTGGACCGGCAACGCTTTGGTACGCGCGTATCGTACCAACTCCAACAAGTAGTCTAGAGGAACCGCGCGAATGCTGTGCGGCGCGAGGCCAAGCCAGGAACGACCGGGTTTACATTGGTCCGACAGCGTCTCCGTGTCCGCGATGAAGTCCTCGAGGCGTGGCGTCAGAAACCTGGGTTGACCGCCGCGCACGTACGCTGCACGCAACAGCGCGATTCGTAATCCGGTGTCCTCGGCGGCGCGCACTATCTCAAGCGCGAGAAGGTTGCGGTCGCTATAAGGCCGGCCGTCGAGGTCGTGATGCAGGTAGTGAAATTCGCCAGTGGTTGTGACTCCGCCGAGCAGCATCTCGAGAAACGCCATGCGCGCGACGTGGTAGAGCGCTTCAGGTGAAAGCAGATTCGCGGCCCGGTACATGGCATTGCGCCAGGTCCAGAAAGTATCGCGCCCGGCGCCTGTACGCTGCTCGGTGCGGCCCCGGATGACGCGCTGGAAAGCATGGGAGTGTGTATTGACGAGGCCCGGCAGAATGGCGCGTCCGGACAGCCGCTCGGCCTGTGGCAGATCGGCGGCGTCGCGCGAGAAATGCGTGATTCGTCCGCTAGAATCGGCGAACATGGCCACGCCGGATTCAAACTCCCCCTCGCGCCAGATGTAGTCTGGCAGCCACGCCGTCATGGCTTTCCTCGAGTCAATGCCGGTCTACTGTGCCAAGGCAAGGCCCATGGGCGGCCCAGGCAGGGTAATCGTTTTGACCGCATAGGTCTTCGGGTCAATCACCGAAAACGAGAATCCGCTAAAATTGCTAACCAAAACGAGGCTGTTATCCGGTGCAAACGCAATACTTCCTTGCCCAGAAACCGCGGTGATATTGTTGATCAGCTTGTAAGTGGCCGTATCCATGACCACGACACCATATGTGGTTGTGATCCATACCTGGGTTGCCTGGGCGTTGAATGCGAGGCCAATGGGCCGCGGAAGGGAGAACTGCCGGTTGATCGTCAAACTTAGAACATCCATCACGATCACATTGTTGTCGATCGGATCCGTTATGTAGGCTAGACTGCCGTCGGGCGTCAGGAAGACCGACTGCGGATAACCAGTCAGGGGGACGGTCTGCACGATGCTGCGTTTGGCGATGTCGATCACCAGCAAGGCGGCGGTGACGTCATCGAAGCTGGTGACGTAGGCCAGAGACCCATCGGATGAAATCGCGAGTCCTGACGGAAAATATTGCGACAGGTCCAGCTTGTACGCCACTTGATTCGTGTTCAGGTCGATGAAGGTAAGCGCTCCGTCAAAGCTCGTCACCAGGGCTGTGGAAGCATCCGGAGTTTGGGCCACCTGGAGTGGGTTCGAGGTTACTGAAATAGTGGCCAACACGGTTCCGGTGCAAGCGTCCACACGTGTAACCGCGCTCGCGGTGTGGTTCACGATCAGAGCGTTCGCATTACGGCTCGGGTCGCACGTAACTGGGCTCAAGGGAACGGTGGAGCTGTAGAGTGGCGGGAATGGGACGTCGCGATAGGGGGCCAGGTGCATGAACGTGTTCGCCTGCGCCGCGTGCGGTGAACTCGGCAACGGAACTGATTTGTAATTGTCGGGGAGAGACAGGGGATCAAGAGCATAGGCGAGCATCTTCAAGTTATCGGTCCAATCCAGCGGCGCGCCGTTTTGGTCCACGCTCGGATCGCAGGGAAGCGGCAGATCGTCGACGATGGTCTCCACGTCATCCGCGTCACCGACAACCGGCGTGAACACCGCTACCTGGACCCAGTGATCCTCAACGCAGACGTTGGTGATTATAAACGTCTCTTCATACCGCTCGGACTGGCGCTGTGCTTCCGTTTGAATATCGTTGAGCCAATTGCTGAACTGGGAGAAAGTTGCAAACCCTTGCGCATTGGCGACCCGGCCGCTGACAAGCAGCGTGGATAACGCTAATGCGATGCGGACGGCCAAGCGCAGCCTCATTGGAAGAACACCGTTTTTCCCATTAGATACCCGGCCATTGCCATGGCCGAGTCCAGGCCCTTGGCGGAGAAAGACGTACCGTTGGATGGCAACACGTTGGTCAGATATAGCATGCTTTTGGACTGCAAAACGCTGGTGCGGGTGGGCGGCAGTGAGGACAAGATTGCGGTGGGAACAGTGAAGCCGGTTGAGTTGGCGGGGGCGACACAGTAAAAGAATGCGGACGAATTCGTCGGCAGGTCGACATTGCCACCCATTACCGCCATCTGCTGGCCCGAAGGCAGTCCGGTCCAGGTTAGGGTTAAGTCGCGGTTCCGATAAACCAGGCCCGTTTGATCGCGATTTGTCCAACTGAACGGCGCGGCCTGCGTAACGGACACGCTAAACGACTGCACGTCCGCTCCGCCCGGCGCCGTTATGGTGTAAGTTCCCGGATCGAGATACAGCTGATTCGGCAACCCGGCCAAGAACGGCGCAAACGAACCCAGGAACGTAACATTCACGGACGGCACGTCCGGAGCGAGCGAAATATTTCCTCCCGGGCCAGACAACGCGAGTGTTCCCGCATCCAGCGTCCTCGTCACCGGAGTTCCAGGGAGGATGCTGTCGTGCCAAACATCTCCCGCCCCCGAGTAAACAGTGCAAGTCCCGGCGGGTGGCGCCGAGAACAATGCGCCAAAACCGTACGAGCCACCGGCAACCTGGGACAAGTCAAAACTAAAGTAATCGTCGCTCACGTCTAGGGGAGATATGGTTCCGATATCCTCATGCGTGACACTGCGAATCAACTGCAGCGCGCCGAGCTTGCCCCCCTGCGTGAACGTCCGGGCCTGGGGGTTCGACGGATCGGAGCAGGAGGCGCCATTGGGATCGATAGCCATGCTGACTACGTTGCTGATGAGCGAGCCGCCGGTTCGAACATAGACGGGAACCCAGCAGCCCTGGGGAGCATTACCGGGAACCACAAAAACGATCTGGTCGGTGCCGGAGCAGCATCCGCTGCGGCCGTTGTAAACAACCTGCGCCGAAATTCCACCCACAAATACCTCGGTGACGGTGGCGAGGTTGCCGGGCTTGGGAGGGCCATTGTCCGGGAAGGTGGCCGGACCGAGTCCAGTGCCCCACAGCACCATGGTGTCGCCCGGTTTGGCGGTCAGATTGGTGGCGTTGATGGGCGTTCCGGTCTGCGAGGCATCCTGAATGATGCCGGGTCCACTGCCCGCGCTGTTGGCGGCGAAGATGCCAACGCTCGCAGCGATTACGCTCACCGGCGAAGCGTTGCTGGTGGCGCCGCCGTACTGGAGGCGAACCGACACCATTCCCAGCGGGGCGTTGGATGGCATCAGTGCGTTTACTTGGCCGGCACTGACGTATAAGGGAAGAGCATTTAGCGTCGTTGCGCCTTGTGTGACCGTGATTGAGACGCCGGCCAGGGTAGTGCTGATCGGAAACGCGGATACCTGGACGCCTTGGGTAGGACCGATGTTCGAGCCGAAGATCGCGAACACGGAACCTTGGGCGATGGAGCCGTTTGGCAAGCCAGCCGGAGAATAGCTGGCTACATTCACGATGCCGCGATAATTGACGGCAGGTTGCGCGGCCGAATAGCATGCCAAAGCCGCCAGCAACGCGCCGCACCTGAACGCGCTGGGTGCGACCACGGATCTATTATACGGATCAACTGTTCCCTGTGTCGCGCTGTACGCCGGTGAAGCTGCGCGTGAGTTCGAGCGGTCGCTGCCGGAGGCGAAGTAATCCAGGAACCGGCCCTTTATGACTTTTCCTCGGGGACATCGGCGAGCGCGCAAGCGACTCCCGCCGCTCGATAGGCCTCCAGCAACGCTCCTGCGGCGGGACCATAGAGCGGCGGCTCGACATGATTGGCGGGGTCGCTCGCGACTAAGTCGAAGAATCGCTCGCGGACGATCGGGCTGCGGAATGCGCCTCCCATATAGGAAATGCGGGCCGGTTCATCGGACTGGAATAACTGAGGCCGGACGGCGGCGGCCAACTCGGCTAAGGTTTGGCCGGCGCGCGCCAGGATCTCGCGCGCCACCGGGTCGCCCTCGCCCGCGGCTTGGTCGACGAGCTTGGCCAGTCGCGGCGATGCGCGGCCGCGGGAACTCGTCCGTATAAAAACGATGCAGCAGGTCGTTGGCATCGCGCGCCCCGCTCGCCTCCAGCAGCATGGCGCGCAACGATGTCGCGCGGCCCCAGCCTTCTTCCAGCTGCAAGGCGGCGCGCAGAGCTTGGCGCACGATATCGAATCCGCCGCCTTCGTCGCCGAACAGATAGCCCCAGCCGCCGGCCCGCGCGGTGAGTCCAGCGGCATTGCGGCCAAAAGCGATGGAGCCGGTGCCCGCGATCACGATGACGCCGGGCTCGCCGGCCGTAGCGCCCGCCAGCGCGATCAAAGCGTCGTTCGGTGACGATGATTCGTTCGCTCGCCAGAAGCTCAGCGACGATGGTCTTTTTGTCGGCAGGTCCGCCGCTGAAGCCCAGACACGCGCAGGTGAAACGCGGCGGCGAAGGGAGACCCGCGCTGTGGCCAGCCGCGGTGAGCGATTCCGTCAAGGCGGAGACGAATTTTTGACGGCTTTCCGAAGCGACGGCGTGATTGCATGGACCGGCGCGGCCCATCCCGAGAATTCGTCCAGTCTGATCGGCAATCAACGCGGTAGTGCTGGACTGGCCGCCATCCACGCCCAGGAAATATTGGCTCACAAGCTAACCGGCGCTACCAGCGACAGACGGCCCCAGGGGCGATGCGTGGAAACACGCGCGCGTTCCAGGCCGGCGCGGCGAGCCAGCGCCAACAGCTCGCCGGTCTTGAAAGCGGCTTGCACCGAGATCAGGCCGTCGTGAACGAACATGCTGTGCCAGTCCAGAAGCCATTGCGTGGCCGGGAGGAATCGGAGGGCCAGAGGTCCGCGCTCCAGATCGATGGCCAGCACGGCGCGGCGCGCCACGCGTTTGAAATTTCCGAGCAGTTCCACGATCTGTGCGTCGGAGAAGTGATGCAGGAAAAGCGAGCTGAAGACGAAATCGAAGCTCCCCGCGTCGAAAGGCAACTGGAACGCGTCGGCCACCACTTTCGGATGCGCTGCGCCTCCCAGATGAAAATCCAGACGATCCAAAGACACAACGGTCGCGCGCGGATAGTGGCTGCGCAGCGCCGCGCCGATGTCGCCCGAGGCAGCTCCCACATCCAGCATGGAAAAGCTCTCGGCGCGCTCGGCCAGCCCGCGCATGATTTTGAGCAGGATGCGATGGCCGCCGAAATACCGATTCACGCGCGCCAGGTCCGCCAGCACGCGCCTGGCGTCGTCAGGCGCGGCATGATCCAGCAGCTCCGGGACAATCACGCGTTGTTCGGCCAGCGCCATGATCCAATGATAAGCGCACAGCGCGGGGCGCGCCCGCTTGGAGAGATAACCAATCGCGACCCGCTGCGTTGTGCGCGATGTTACTGGAGGAGATGCGCCGCGTGATAAGATGCGGCCAACCATCGTATGGATTTTGTCAGCGGCAATCTGGGTTGGATCGAGGCCATCTGCGGGCCCATGTTTTCGGGAAAAAGCGAGGAGCTGATGCGCCGCCTGCGACGCTCCATGATCGCGCGCAAACGCGTGCAGGTGTTCAAGCCGATTCTGGACGACCGCTATTCGAGCGACGAAATCGTCTCGCACGCCGACCGGCGCATGCAATCGGAGGCGGTGCGGAGTGCGGCCGATATTCTTTCCCGGCTGGACTGGCGCAGCGAAGTGGTGGGGATCGACGAGTCCAACTTCTTCGGGCAGGAATTAGTTTCGCTGGCGACGCGGTTGGCCGATAGCGGCAAACAGGTGATCATCGCGGGCCTGGATACCGACTACATGGGCCGTCCGTTTCCGCCTATGCCGGACTTGCTGACGCTGGCCGAATCCATCACCAAGACGCTGGCCATCTGCATGCGCTGCGGCAATCCCGCCAAGCACACACAGCGGCTGGTTGAATCGGACGACCTGATCGTAGTGGGCGCGGCCGGCGTTTACGAGGCCCGCTGCCGCCGCTGCTTCGAGCCCGGAGCGCCCAAGCAGGAATACCTGGATTTCGCCCGGCCGCATGTTTAGGAGCGCAGATAATTGAAACGGAAACCTGCCATCCAAGGCTCTAACCTGTTAGATTGATAAGTGAACCACTGCTAGAGGTACAGTAATGTCCATTTTCCCTAACCCGAGTCCGCTGCCGCCGGAACAACCGGCCAGCCCAAGTTACCCGAGCGCTGCCGCTCCCGCGTCGGGGTATCAGCCGCCTCCGCCGCAAGGGCCGTATGGTCCGCCGACGATGCAATATTCGGCGCCGCCGCCGCAGTATTATGCTCCGCCTCCCGCGGAGTCCAAGGGCGGCTGGAAGACTGGTCTGGTGATTGCCGCGGTGGTTCTGCTGGCAGGCGCCAATGTGTACCTGTATACGCAACTGAATCAGGTCAAGCAGAAAATTGACAACAACATGGATGCGACCCAGGCGCGCCTGGATAAGCTGGACGAGACTTCGTCGCTGACGGCGCGCGCGAATCAGAAGCGCGTCGACGAGCTGAAAGACCAGCTCGAAAGAGCGCGACGGCAAGCCAATCTCGCGGCCGGCGACGCCAAGGATGAAGCGCTGAAGAAAGTGGAGGAAACGCGCGCACAACTGGTGGCCGCGCAACAGCAGGCCCAGCAGCAACTCACTTCGGACATTTCAAAGGTGAAGGCACAAACCGAGACCGTCGATTCCAGGGTCTCCCAGGTGAGCAATGACGTGACCGGTGTAAAGGGCGACGTCGCTACCACGCGATCCCAGCTGGAGAAGACCGTGGCGGATTTGAAGCGCGCTACCGGCGATATCGATGGCCATAGCGTTTTGATCGCTACCAACGGGAAGGAACTGGCGGCCTTGAAAGCGCTGGGCGAGCGCAACTTCATCGAGTTCACGATTCACAAGCAAAAGAAATTTCAGAAAGTCGGGGATGTCTCGATTTTGCTCAAGAACGCCGATCCGAAGAAAAATCGCTACACCATCCAGCTAACCGCCGACGATAAAACTACCGAGAAAAAAGATCGCGGAGTCAACGAACCGGTGCAGTTCATGACATCCAAAGCCAAGCAGCCGTACGAGCTGGTGGTGAACGACGTCAAGAAGGACACCATCGCCGGGTATCTGTCAGTTCCGAAAGTGCAGAACGTCCGGAATTAGCGGCGCTTCCCGTAGGCCGGTGAGCTAAAGCTCCTCGATGGGTTCGTGCACGTGCACCAGTACCCGCCAGCCCTGATGCTCCTGGCTTATAGTGTCGTTGGCCTGGATCAGCAGGTTTTGCGCTTCTTCCGGCGTGGTGGCCTGTTTCAGACGATCCGCAATCTGATTCAGCTTGAGCACCATCGCGCCGTACTGTAAGGACGTCCGGCGGAATTCGCGAAAGCTTCGAAAGCCGGCGACAGAAGCGCCGCAAGCCGGCGCAACGATGGCCATGCCTTCCCACCATTCCTGCCGGCCGATGTGGCCGGCTCCGTGGAAGAAGGCTCCTATAGCGGCTACGAGGAACAAGACAATCCCCAATATCAGGCAAAATGTCTGGCGCTTTTCCAGCTCGCGGCTGCGGTCGAAATAATACTTGCCCTGATGCTCGATCCAGCCTTTGAGGCTAAAATTCTTGAGGGCCTGGAGATCGCCGGCTAGCGGCTGAGGCGCTGGAATATCGCAAATCCAGTGCAAGGCCCAGCTCATCCACTGGCCGGATCCCGCGCCGGCAATCTTGCCCGACAGGCCCGCGACATAGAGATGAATGGCGGCACGCAAGCGCTCGGCCAAGAAACGATAATCCAGCCACCGGCGCAGCATTTCGAGCAGTTCCGAAAAACAGATAATCAGCAGGATTAGCGACATTTCGGCCACTTCCACGAACGCGACGTTCGCCTGCTTTAAGGTGGCATACGTTCCAGTGGCCACCGCGACGGCAGCCAGCAAATACATGAGAAATCCGGCCCACAAATAAAGACGCTGCCACCAGGAGGCCAAGTGCTCGGCTCGCACGAAATGGGGAAGAACTCGCTCGTACAGCGGCTTTAGCGCTGCGGGGGCTAGCCCGGCTTTGGAGGCCAGTGTTTCCAGCCGGGTGATTTGGGACTCCACTTCGTCCGGCATCCGGGCCGGGGCGTGCGCGCCGTTGTAGAGATTCAAATGCCGGGCCCAATCGATGAAGCCGTCGTAGTTGTCGTAGCGTTTGATTTTGCCCGTCGACGGGTCGATCCAGTACAGCGTGCGTCCAATCTTCTCTAGAGCGAAGCTGATCAACTGTGCCGCGCCCGGCGGAATAAGGCCCGCCGGAGGAGTCCAGATCGCGATTAAGACGTCGCAGTTGCGGATGGCCTGTTCGGCCAAAGCGCGATTTGCATCGGGGGGCTGGGCGGATTTTCAGGAACTGCGCGCAGGAGTTTGAGGAATCGCGTTCGCGCACCGGCAGTTTTAAAACTGCGGAAGTATCGGCGCGCCTCGGAGGGCAGCCAGCGTCGGAGCGTGCGGGCCGCGGAGTCCGGGTTAGAACCCGTCTTCGTCCACAAACGCTGTTGCTCGGGGTCAAGGCCGGACACCAGCGTGAAGGTGGCCGGGGAATGTTCCAGCACTTCTTCCAATTCTTCGCGGACGGCTTCAATGGCTGAGGCGACTTGCTTTTCTTGATTAATATCCCAGCGGCCGGCAATATCGACGCACACTTCCACTGGAATTCGCAAATCCGGCGCCGGTCTCGCTGTGGCGGGGGCCATTTAGACACCGCAGGCGTCGATAATAGCGCAAATGCCGGGAGATCGGGGTGGCGATCAGGAGGGCTGCGCTCAGTGTGAGGCTGGCGCCGCGACTTCGGCCTGCACGCCATTGAACGTCAGAGCGGTGTGCGGGCGCGCGTGCTCGGTCCGGACATAGGCCAGCGCCACCACGCGGTCGAGCGCGGGGGAATACGCGGCGGAGGTAATCTCAGCCACGTTGGCGTCGCCGATCTGCCCTTTGGCGCCTGGTTCCGGCGGAGTGTCGCTCGAGAGCAGTAGCGGCATCAGCACGCGGTGGACTTGCCCGCGTGACCGCACGCGCTCCACAATCTCCTGGCCAAGATAGCAGCCTTTGTTGAAATTGAGCGCTTGCGGTTGATTGGCCTCCTGAGCCAAAAAGCGCTCGCTGATGTCCTCGCCATAGCGCGCCTTGCCGTGTTCCAGACGTACCACTCGAAACGCCTCGGCATCGGCGGGTTCGGCGCCGGCGGCTTCCAGGGCGGCGATCAATTCGGTCTTTTGTTCGATGGGAGCAAATACAAAAAATCCCGCGCTGCCGGTTGAATTAAGCCGTGCTACCAGCCGGTCGCCCCAGTCCGCCGTCGCGAAGTCAGCCTGCGGTATTGGCGCTCCCGCGCGTTCGAGTACCGCAGCGGATTCCGGACCCTCCAGCGCAATGGTCGCGGTGGCCGCGGTGCGATCCTCCAGCGTGACGTCGTCGGCGATGATGAAGTGATCCAGGTGCTGGTAGAGTTTTTCGCGGGTTTCCGGTTCGACGTCCAGCAGAAAATGATCCGGGCGGCAGAGTATATTGGCATCCGTGAGAATGCGGCCCTTATCGTTCAAGAAAAACGCGTAGCATCCGGTGCCGGGCGTGAGCTGCTGGATATGATTCGTGCTCATGGCATGCAGCAGCCGCGCGCAATCTTCTCCCGTCAGCCGGATCTTTCCACGCGCCGAGAGATCCAGCCACGCGGCGCGGTTTCGAAGCGCATCGTAGCCAATCATGGCATCGAAATCCAACGCAGGTAGCCCGAAATCGCGATGACGATTAGTCCGGAAATAATCATCCCGGTCAGCCAGCGGTTGCGTTTGGCTTGGTCGGCGCCGGGCAGCGAATACAAAATGGCGACCGAGAAAATATGCAGCACGAACAGAAACTTGATGCCGATCACCATGTGGTAGTGCGGCGGATAGCTGGTCTTGCTGAGGTAGTTGTAGAGTCCGGAGCCGAGAATCGTGACCAGGACTGTGTACATCAGCGGGCGGAAATTCAGGACCACTTGTGTCCCGAACCCTTTTCGTTCGCCTTCCGGCATCGCGGCCAGCGCAGGAGCCAGCGCAAAACGGGCGAAGATGAAGCCGCCGATCAGCGTCACCACCGAGGCGATGTGTATCCAGCGGATCGAGATTGCCAGCACCGCGTGTAGGGTTGGGTCCATAATTCCATTATGATTCACGAGATCCTGCCGGTCGGGATGCTGCAGTGTAATTGCTCGATCTTCGGCGACGAACAGACCCGCGAGGCTGTGGTGATCGACCCGGGCGACGAGATCGAAAGCATTCTGGAGATTCTCGAAAAACACGGATTGCGCGTCAAAGCCATCGTGATCACGCACGCGCATATCGATCATATTGGCGGCGCGCAGAAATTAAAGCGAGCCACCGGCGCACCGGTCTACATGAATGCCAACGACCAGCCGCTTTACGACAACATCGACACGCAGGCAGGCTGGCTGGGGATGCCAACGCCCGAGCGAACCGAGATCGACGTGGACGCGCGCGAGGGCGGCAAATTGACGCTGGGAGCGGCCGAATTCCACGTGCTCCACACACCCGGGCCACACGCAAGGCAGCATCAGCCTGTGGATTCCGGCCGAGAACAAGCTGGTAGCCGGCGACACGCTGTTCCGCGACAGCGTCGGCCGGACCGACCTGCCGGGCGGAAACTGCCGTCAGATTCTGCAATCGATTCATGACAAGCTGCTGCCGATGCCGGATACGGCGCTGGTGATTCCCGGCCACGGGCCCAACACAACGATCGGCCGGGAGCGCGAGCGGAATCCGTTTTTACAGGGGATGTAGCCGGTATACTGAACTTAGTGAGTTCTACACCCGCGACAAAGCCGCGCGCCGACGATCCGCCCAAAGGTTACCAGCCTTCCCTGGGCCGGAAATTGTTCATGCTGGCGCTCTGCATCGTCGGCTTGATTCTGGTCTGGACCTATTACTTTCATCTCCAAAAACATTAGGCGCTTTGGGGCGGCTTGCGCTTGAGCTGGCCCATCACGTCGGCTACCAATTCCTTGGCGTCGGTAAGGCATTTGGAAATCATTTGAATGTCCATGGCGGGCTTCCCCGGCTGACGCGCGCTTTGGCAGTAGACGCCGTGCTGGCCGACCAGAACTAGCGCGTCCGTCAACAGATCCAACGTAACGGCCAGGCGTCCGCGCTCGGCGCCCATCATAAATTCTTGTTTTTCCAGTTCTTCCCGCCGTTCATCGTAGACAGACATTCGCCTTCATTGTAAGCGCACGGCGCGGGGCGCGCTCACTTCAGGCGATCAAACTCGCGACCCGCTGCGTTGTGCGCGATGTTGAACGGAGAGTTGCCGGCGGCCTAAAGTCTGCGACGCTGTCGCCCGATAGTACTCACTAGGAGAGGTACTAATGTTCAAGAGCCGCCAGCTTGTGTTTTCAACCGTCATTTTTGCGCTGCTGCCGCCGGTAATGCTTAGCGGAGCTTCCAGCGCAGTCGAGTACGTGGGAGGAACGGTAAAGGCGATTCCCGCAAATTCCACCGGCGCCTTTAATTTCGACGATGCCAAGGAATTGCGGTTCAACTATGGCTCGTCGGTTTACGCGCTGCCATACGAGCAAATTACCGCCACCGACATTGGTAAAGTCCAAGGCGAGTCGCACCACATCCTGCGCAAGATTCCGGTGCCATCGTTCTCGCGCGACCCCAAAGAGACCCTGACCATCGGTTACAAGGACGCCGCCGGCGCCACCGGTACTCTGAGTTTCGAGCTGACCGCGCGTCAAGCTGCTCAGGCCCGCGACAGTATCACTATCAAGAAAGCTCTCATTCAGGCCGACATCGAAGCGCGATCGAACGAGTGGTGGGGCGACAAAATTTGGAAGACGAATCGCAACAGGGCCTCCTGGGAAGCCCAAAGCGCGCAGACCTCGCAGCCGTCTCCCTCCGCTGCCACAAAGTAGTTCAGAAATTGAATTTCCCCCCTGACTTAGGTCTTCGGCGGCACGGGTTACCACTCGTGCCGCTTATTTTCGCTTCGTTACTCACCTAACATAGCCGCTAACTTCCCGTGCCCCGCGTTCCGGTGCTAGCCTGTAAGTGCCGTAACGGGGAGACCTCATGTCTGTTGCTGTACCGTTATTACATCGGGCGCTTGCGGAACGGATGGTTCAGGCCAGGCGGCGCACCGACGATCTGTTCGAATTACTAAAACCCGCCGCGATTTTCTCCCGCCCGATTCCCGAACGTCACCGGCTGATTTTTTATCTGGGACACCTGGAGGCGTTCGACTGGAATCAGATCGCCCGCAACGCCCTGGGCGCCGAGTCGTTCAATCCTGAGTTCGACAAGTTATTCGAATTTGGAATCGATCCGCCGGTGGGGCAGGCCGCTCAGGATCAACCGGCCGACTGGCCTAGCGTCCCCGAAGTGCTGGCCTACAACAAGCGGGTTCGCGATAATATCGATCGGCTGCTCGATCAAGCGCCTGAACAGGTGGTTCATGTCGCCATCGAACATCGGCTGATGCACGCTGAAACCCTGGCGTACTTATTCCACAATTTACCTTACGATGACAAGCGCTCGCTGGGCATAAGCAAGCAACCGGCTGACCGGGCTATTAAGCCTGTCATGATCGAAATTCCGGCGGGCGATGCGACGCTAGGCCAGAGGCGCGGCGAATTTGGTTGGGATAACGAATTCAGCGAGCACCGCGTTCACGTGCCAGCTTTTCGCATCGGCAAATATAAGGTCACTAACGGCCAATATCTGGATTTCGTCCGGGACGGCGCGCCTGCGCCCCATTTCTGGACTGAGCGCGCGGGGCAATGGTTTTACCGCGGCATGTTCGGTAAAATTCCGCTTCCGCTGAACGCCCCGGTGTACGTTATGCATCAGGAAGCATCCAATTACGCACGCTGGGCCAGTAAGTCCCTTCTAACCGAGCCGCAATTTCATCGCGCGGCGTATGGAACATCCCACGGCGCCGAGCGTCCATATCCGTGGGGAGAAACGCCACCTGACGCAGAACGGGGCAATTTCGATTTTCATCATTGGGACCCGACCGATGTCGATTCTAGCCCAGCTGGCGACAGCTTTTTCGGAGTATCGCAGCTCATCGGCAACGGCTGGGAGTGGACTCGGACGCAATTCGCCCCCTTCCCCGGCTTCGAGCCGTTTTCTTTCTATCCCGGCTACTCGAAAAATTTCTTCGACGAAGAGCACTACGTGTTGAAAGGAGCCTCGCCTCGCACCGGCGCCTGTTTCCTGCGGCGTTCCTTCCGTAACTGGTTCCGTCCCAATTATCCCTATGTCTATGCCGGCTTCCGCGTTACAGAATCCTAAAGCTGCGCCCGTAGAGCGCGCGGCGGAGTTTGCCCAAAGCGTACGCGCGGGGTTGTGCAAGCCGCAAAAGGAGCTGCACTCGAAGTATTTGTACGACGAACTCGGCAGCGCACTTTTTGAGGCCATCACATATCTTCCCGAATACGGGCTCACGCGCGCCGACGAGCGACTCTTGCGTGAGCATGCCGGCGAAATATCCGACTTAGTCCCGTCGCCCGGCGCGGTGATCGAATTGGGCAGCGGCACGGGCAGGAAAACGCGGCCCATCCTGACAGCGTTCGGCCGGCGCGATCGGCTGCGGTACTTTCCAATCGACGTTTCTTCGGAAGCCTTGGCGCGATGCGAGCGCGAATTGTCGGACATCGCCCAAGTGCATCCGCAACAACAGTCGTACCTGGACGGAATGGCGGCCGCCACCGAAGAGCGCCGTCTGGATCAGCCGCTTCTGGTTCTGTTTCTCGGCAGTACCATCGGAAATTTCGAGCGCCCCTGCGCCCTCGAGTTTTTGCGGGATCTCCGGAGCGCGCTCCTGCCCGGCGATAGTCTGCTGCTCGGCGCGGACCTCATTAAAGAAACTGCCCGGATGCTGGATGCCTATGACGATCCCACTGGCGTCACCGCCGCGTTCAACCTGAACCTACTGGGACGCGTGAATCGCGAACTGGATGCCGATTTCGATCTGCGCAACTTTGAGCATCAGGCACGCTGGAACGAACACGAGCGCCGTATCGAGATGCATCTTGCCTCGCGCGTAAGCCAAACGGTATCTATTCTGGGCTGCGGCCTCGCCCTGCAATTCCGGACCGGCGAGACCATCTGGACTGAGTCCTCTCACAAATTTCTGCCGGAGGAAATGTTTGTGCTGGCGGAACGGTCCGGTTTCAGCGTGCAAGCGCAATGGATAGACCGCCAGTGGCCTTTCGTGGAGAGCCTCTGGACGGCTCGCTGATGACGGCGGTTGAGTTCCGTCAGGTCTCCTTCAGCGCGGGCGGGCAGGTTGTTCTCGATCAGTTGAGCCTGAGCGTGGAAGCGGGCGAGACGCTGGTGCTGCTAGGCCGCAGCGGCGCAGGCAAAACCACCGCGCTCAAAATGGTAAATGGCCTCGTGTTCCCCAGCGCTGGCGAAGTTTTGGTCGACGGCCGTTCGACCACGAGCTGGGAGTTGATCCAGCTTCGCCGCAGCATCGGCTACGTCATTCAGGAAGTGGGATTGTTCCCGCATCTAACCGCTTCTGAAAACGTCGGATTGGTGCCGCGTCTCAAAGGCTGGCCGGCCGAACGGATCGCCTCGCGCACCCGAGAACTGCTGGAACAGGTGGACCTTGCTCCGGTCCAATTCGCGGACCGCTATCCGCGCCAGCTCTCCGGCGGCCAGCGTCAACGTGTAGGCGTGGCTCGCGCGCTGGCCGCCGATCCAAACCTGCTCCTGTTCGACGAACCATTCGGAGCGCTCGATCCAGTCACGCGGCTCGAACTGCAAAACCAGTTCCTGGCGCTCCGCGACCGTTTGCGCAAAACCTGCATCTTCGTTACGCACGATGTCCGAGAAGCTCTACGGATCGGCACTCGCATTGCTTTGCTGGATCGTGGCAGACTGGAGACACTGGCTACACCGGAGCAATTCTTACGATCGCCGGCGCCGCAGACGCGTGCGTTTCTAGCGGTGCTGGATGGCGAGCTACACGCGAAAGGCGACCAGCCAGAATCGCGCGCATGAACCGGCCCGGGCTGCTGGGAGACATGCTGGATCTCACGGCCCAGCATTTGGTCCTGGTAGTGGTGTCCATGCTGATCGCGGTGGCCATCGGGATTCCGCTCGGCATTCTGCTGACACGCAAAGCGCCGCTGCGGGGATGGGTACTCGGTTTTGCCAACGTGATGCAAACCATCCCGAGCCTGGCATTGTTTGGATTTCTGATTCCGATTCCCTTTATCGGCGGCATCGGCCCGCGCACTGCAATCGTCGCGCTGGTTCTTTACGCCTTGCTGCCCATTTTGCGCAACACTCTGGTGGGCATCCTGGGCGTGGACCCGGCGGTACGCGAATCCGCCGTGGCGATGGGGATGACCGGGCGGCAGCTCTTGTTCCAGGTGGAGCTGCCTTTAGCCGCCCGCACCATTCTGGCGGGCGTTCGCGTCGCCACCGTCACCACCATCGGCACCGCGACCATCGCCGCGGCCATCGGAGGCGGAGGACTGGGCGTTTTCATCTTTCGCGGGATTGCGTCGGTCGACACCACGCAAATTCTCGCCGGCGCAATTCCAGCGGCGCTGCTCGCACTGCTATCGGATGGGGGAATCGGTTGGATCGAAAAACGTTTCTCGGCTGCTTGAGCGCGCTGCTGCTTGAGGCGGGCTGCTCGCAAGTGCGGCGGCGCATCGTAGTCGGCTCCAAGAATTTCACCGAGCAGATCGTTCTGGGCGAGATCATCGCGCAGCAAATCGAAAATCGATTGCACGTGCCGGTGGAGCGCAAGCTCGACCTGGGCGGAATGTTGCTGGCTCACCAGGCGCTGCTCGCGAAACAAATCGATTTGTATCCGGAGTACACCGGAACCGCCTTCGCCAACATATTAAAGAGCAGCGGCGTCACCGATCCGGCCATCGTGCTGGAACGCGTGCGGGCCGAGTACGCGCGATTGGGGCTGGAATGGCTCGACCCGCTGGGCTTCGAAAGCTCTTTCGCGATGACCGTGCGTGGCGATGATGCGCGCTCCCGGCATCTGGAAACGCTCAGCGACGCCTCCGCCGATCCGGCTGGATTTTCGCTCGGATGCGGTTACGAATTCATAACGCATCCCGATGGGTTCGCGGCGCTCAACTCAAAATATTCGATCAAGTGGACGGCGGCCGAGAAAACCATGGACCTGGGGCTGCTGTATCGGGCGCTAGACCGACCGGCAGGTGAGCATGGTGGCTGGCAACACGACCGATGGCGCATTGAGCAAACTGGACGTGCGGGTTTTGAAAGATGATAAGCACGCCTTCCCGCCCTATCAAGCCTGCATCGTCGTGCGAGCCGACACTCTGGCGCAAAACCCGGGACTACGCCAGGCTCTTTCGGAGTTGTCCGGCAAAATCACGGATGACCAGATGCGGAGGATGAACTACGCGGTGGACGGAAAGCACCGGCCGATACGCGAGGTCGCGAAGGAGTTTCTCCAGCACGCGCTCACGTAGGCGGGCTATTTTTCTTTTGTGGCCTCGGCTGTGGTCTGTTCCGTTTTCTGCCGCGCGCGGGAGATCGCCCGGACCAGTTTCCGGTACGGTACATCATCCAATCCCCGGAATCTGATCCACTCGCCATCGCTCCAGGTCGAGTAATGCCATCGGGCCAGCAGCGCCAAATGTTCCTGCTTCTCCGCCAACGGCGGCGCCTGCAGCTGTATCCCGCCCACGATTTCCCGCAAACGCGCGTCCAGGGAAACCTGAGAATCGAGCGTAAATACGCACGGCACATGCCACGCGCCTTGGCAGAAAAACCAGAGCAACACACTGCCCGGTGCAGTCGACGGCGCCACCGCGACGCCATACAAATGCTCCACGTCGCACACCAGGTCGTCGCGCAGCGCCAATACTTCCTGGATACGCTCCAGCCGTTTATGCTGGCGTGCGGCCGCTTCGAAATCCAACTCCTCGCTCAGACGCTCGCGCGCCGCCGTTGTAACACTTAACAATGCCGCGCCGTCGCCGGTCAGGAACTCCTCCACGCGCGCCACTTCGCTCAGATATTCTTCGCGGGTCACCGCCTGCTGGCACGGCCGCAAGCACATGTTCATCTCGCCGTAGATGCATCCGGGATGCTGCGCGCTCGGCTCCAGGTTTTCCTGACAACGGCGAATCTGGAATAAATCCAGGAACTGATTCTCAAACAGCTCGGCCGCGCCGCGCGTGCGAAACGGACCGTAGTAAAGCGCCTGCCCCGCGGTCAAACGCGTGGTCACTTGCGTACGCGGAAATTCATTCGACAAAATCAGTTTGACGTAGGCCGGCATGCGCAGCTTCACCAGCCGTTCGTAATCTTCGGGAAAATGCTTACGCGCCAAGGCGTAATGCACCAGCATCGACTCAAAGCGCGAACCCGTGACCCAATACTCAACCCGCGTCACCACTTCGCGCAGGTTGAGAGAACGCCGCGGCGCTTCGCCGGGCTTCAAGATACGCAGCAAACGGCGGCGCAGCATGCTGGTCTTGGCGAGATAAGCCGAGCGATCGCCGGCCCACACCAGGAACACGGCGTCGCAATTGGGCACCGCCGCGATCGCGCTGTCCAACTGGGCCGCATCGATGATCGCGGGCTCTGGAACCGTCATCGCTTTCTCTCCTCCAGTGTGTCACTATAGGAGCAACTCCCCTGAGCGCTTCGGAATGGGCCACGCAGCCACAACGTAGAGAACTAGGAATTTTCGCTGGATGGATTTCGTCGAGCAGCTTAAGTCGTCGGTCGATATCGTCAAAACCATCGGCGAATACGTCCGCCTGAAGCGCGTAGGCAGCACGCCGCGCTACATGGGCCTGTGCCCGTTTCATAACGAAAAGACGCCTTCCTTCTCCGTCCACATGAGCCACCAGTTCTTCAAGTGCTTTGGCTGCGGCGTGGGCGGCGATGTCATCAAGTTCGTAATGGAGATGGAGCGCATCAGCTTCGTGGAGGCGCTGAAGCTGCTGGCCGAGCGCAACGGCCTCACCATGCCCAAGCGCGAATACTCGGATCCTGAATCGAAGCTGCGCGGCGCGCTGATGGAGATGCACGAAACCGCCGCGGCCGCGTTCCAGAAGAATCTCGCCGGACCGCAAGGCGCCGAAGCACGCAACTATCTTGGCGGCCGCGGCGTCTCACCAGAACAGATAATCGAATTTGGACTCGGCCTCTCCGATGCTTCAGGCCAGCAATTGATTCGCATGCTCGACTCGCGCTTTGCGCCCGAACAGCTCGAAGTGTCCGGCCTGGTGATGAAACGCCAGGATGGAAGCGGCTTTTTCGATCGCTTTCGCGGGCGCCTCATGTTCCCCATCCATAATGAATCGGGCAAGATCATCGGCTTCGGGGGCCGCGCCTTGCGATCCGGCGACGAGCCCAAATATCTCAACTCGCCCGAGACGGCGCTCTATCACAAGAGCCATTTGCTTTATAATCTCCATCGCGCCAAGGATGCAGTGCGTAAGGGCGACTGCGCGGTGCTGGTGGAAGGCTACATGGACGTCATCGGTGTGTATTCAGCCGGCGTGCGGAACGTCGTGGCAAGCTGTGGAACGGCGTTGACCAATACTCAGGTGCGCGCGCTCAAGAAACATTCCGGCCGCATCGTGGTGAATTTTGATCCGGACGCCGCCGGGGCCAACGCCGCCGAACGTTCCATCCAGATGCTGCTGGACGAGGGCTTCCAGGTGCGGGTGCTGGAATTGGAAGGCGAGCTCGACCCGGACGAATACGTGAAGCGCGAAGGCGCCGAAAAATATCGCGGCCGGTTGGAGAAGGCGCCCAGCTACTTCCATTGGCTGGCCGATCGCGCGCGCAAAAAATTCGACATGCGCACCGTCGAAGGCCGCCTGCAGGGATTCAAGTTTGTCGCCCCCTCCATCCAGCGCATTGCAGATCGCCTGGAGCGATTCGCCGTCGCTAACGACGTGGCCGATTATTTGGGCGTAGACGAAAAGCTGGTTCGCGATCATTTCAGCCGGGGCACGGCCGAGCAGCGCACCGTCTCCCGAGGTCCCGTCGTCCCGCCCAACGAACGTCTGCTGCTAAACGCGCTGCTGGCGAGCGAGCAGGCGCGGGCGGAAACGATACCGCATTTACGCGGCCTCGCCGCAGTCGACCGGTTTATTACCAAACGGATATTCCAGGCCATTTTCGCCATGGAAACCGATAGCGGCTCCTTCCGTTTTACCGAGCTGGAAGGCCGGCTGGCCGATGCCGACCGGGACCTATTGTCCGCTGTCATTTTCGCCGATGAAGTACTAGAGGAGGAGAAGGCTCACGAACAGGCGCAAGCCTGTCTGCGCAGTCTTCAGGCGCAAGATCCCAAAACCGAGATGGCTGCCTTACGCGCGCAAATTAAGACGGCCGAACGGGAGGGGAAACTCGATGAGGCGATCCGGCTGGCCCAGGAGCTGGACCGGAAAGTTCGCAGTCAGGCCGCGATGCAAGGGAGTTCCATTTGAAGCGTGAGAACTTAGTTCCCAGACGGCCTTTTGACATGCGGGAGAGCTATTTGTGTTGGTGTACACTAAAGTGAATCAGGGCAGAGCGATCGCTGGTTAAAGGGTGCCAGTGGCAACGGAAGAAAAGTTCGGCCGGCTAAGACAACTCATGGAGACGGGCAAAGAAAAGGGATTCGTCCTGTACGACGAAGTGAACGATCTGCTGGCTGAGGAGTTCCCCGCTGGACGCGAGCTGGACGATCTGCTCACCGATCTGGACAGCGCGGGCGTCGAAATCCTGGAAGAGCCCAAGCTCGACTTCGAAAAATCCAAGGACGACGCCGAAGACTTCTCCGACCTGGAGCTGGCGCAAGAGGCGGGCGACAAAACTAATGACCCGGTGCGCATGTATCTGCGCGAGATGGGCACCGTCCCGCTGCTGACGCGCGAAGGGGAAATCGAGCTCGCCAAGCGCAACGAGCGCGGCCAGGGAGCGGTGCGCAAGGCGCTTTCGCGGTCGCCTCTGGTGGTGCGCGAAATTATCCAACTGGGCGAGGATCTGGCGCGCGGCGCGGTTTCGGTCCGCGATGTTCTGGTGCTGCCCGAATTCGTGGTCAGCGACGAGGATTTCTCCGCGCAGCACGAGGACCTGCTGGCTCGCATCTCCGAAATCGAGAAGTTCTACAAGAAGTCCCAGCAATTCCGCCAGAAGATGCAGGCGGTTTCCCGCCAGATGAAGCCCAAGCAGCATCGCGGCCTGCGCTATGGCCTGGCGCGCACCATGGTCGCCATCTCGCGCATCATCCGCAACATTGGCTTCATCTCCACCGTCCGGCGCGCACTGGCCGGGCGTCTCCGGCGCGCGGTTGAAGAACTGAAGCCGCTGGAACGTGAGATTGCGCGCATCCAGCGCAAGCTCGAAGAACCAACGCATGGCGGGCATCCTACGCGCGATCTGCGCAAGGAGCTGCGCCAGGCCGGGCAGCGCATCCAGCAACTGGAAGAAGAATGCGGCGCCTCCGCCACCGAGCTGCGCCGCACGCTGCAGATCGTCGAGCGCGGTGAGCAGGAAGCCGAGTCCGCCAAAAAGCAGCTCATCGAGGCCAACCTGCGGCTGGTGGTTTCCATCGCCAAACGCTACACCAATCGCGGGCTCCAGTTCCTGGATCTGATCCAGGAAGGTAACATCGGCCTGATGAAGGCGGTGGACAAATTCGATTACCGGCGCGGTTACAAATTTTCCACCTACGCCACCTGGTGGGTGCGGCAAGCTATCACGCGCGCCATCGCCGATCAGGCCCGCACCATCCGCATTCCGGTGCACATGATCGAGACCATCAATAAGCTGGTTCGCACCCAGCGCCAGCTTCAGCAAGAGCTGGGCCGCGAGCCCACCACCGAAGAGTTATCGGTGAAGATGGAGCTTCCGGTCGGAAAAGTGCGCAAAGTTTTGCGCATCGCGCAAGAGCCGATTTCGCTCGAAACGCCCGTGGGCGAGGAAGAAGAATCGCACCTGGGCGATTTCATTGTGGACCGGCGCGTGGTCTCGCCCTCTGAAGCCGTGATCAATCTGAACCTGCGCGAGCAAACGGCCGAGGTTCTGAAAACGCTCAGCCCGCGCGAAGAAAAAATCATCAAGATGCGCTTCGGCCTGCAGGACGGCAGCGAGCATACGCTCGAAGAAGTGGGCCAGCATTTCGCGGTGACGCGCGAGCGCATCCGCCAGATCGAGGCCAAGGCGCTGCGCAAGCTACGTCATCCTAGCCGCAGCCATCGGTTGCGCGCTTTCCTCGACACCAGCCTTCACGAATAGATCGCACGCACGCGATCGACAATTTCCTTAGGCACCAGATGTTCCCACGGCTCGCCTCGGGCGATTCTTTCTCTCACCTCCGTCGACGACACCGCATCATAGCCACCTCGCACATGCAAGCCGATGAATGCGTTCGCGGAATTGCGCTGGAGGCTCAAACTCACCCTGCCGCGCGGCCACCAGCAGCTCAAACTCGCGTAACATTTCCTCCACCACGCCCGGCCGTCCATAATCCCAATTCAGAACGCGCTCGGCCGCATCCCGCCCGCAGATAAAGTACAATCGCACGCCGACGCCATAATGTTCGTGGCATTCCCGCGCGATGTCCAAAAACAGACCGGCCTCCGAGCTTGCCACCGAATAAGGCAATCCACCGTCCTCGGCCAGCGTCAGCATCTCGACCCGCTGCTCCAGCGTTGCGCCGAAATACTCCTTGTGCGGGAAAACGCGCGGAAGCACGCATAAAACTTCGTCCACTTGATACCCAAGGGCCGCGTCGACCAACTGCAAGTGCGCCGTGGTGGGCGGGTTAAAGGAGCCAGCCAGCACTCCCAGCTTGCCCGGCCGCTGCAGGCTCTTAACGTGGAACTCCATTGGCCCTCCGGTATTAGGTGCCGTCGGTTTCCAACCTAAGGCCCGTGAAGGGATGAGGTAGGGTAAGTAACCGACAGATCCGAAAGCACTTTCGACCTAAATTTGTACTATATGCTGTTCTGGACGTGTCCGGAATGCGGGCGTGAGTGTTCGCCCGCGCTCCGCGAATGCCCCGCCTGTCCGCCGCCGTCCGTGTCCCAGCCGTTGAACGCAACGCTTGGCCGGACCGAGGCCGATGCTGGAATCCTGGCTCTTGCGCACAACCTGGAAACCATTCACGCGCTGCCGCTGCTCGCGCCCGTTGCCGACCAGTCGATTCAGATCGTGGAACACGGGCGCCCTTCTAGCATTTCCGCTACTGCAACGCTGATCGAAGAGAGCCCCATCGAGGCTCCTCCCGAAACACCGCGCCGGTTCGTGGTGGAAGAACAGGGCGGCCCCGGCCGAGCAAGCGCTGCTGGTGCTGGCCGAAGAAACGCTCGCTATCCCGGTCAAGCAGGCAGTCGATTCCGTGGTACGTCCGCTGGTAGAGTCCGTGGATTCGGCCGATGAGACACAGCTCTCGCCAAAAGCTGAAGTAGTTCTCCCGGATATCTCGGCACCGGAATCGGAAGTGCCTTCTGAACCGGCCGTGCTTCCGGAATGCGCCCTGGATCGGTTGGCGCAAGAGCTTTCGGAAAGCGTTGTGCCCGAGCCGGAGCCACGCACCGCAGTGCCAGAAGCTCTCGCAACGGCAGAAGCTGCGGCCGACGTAGCGGCCGTCCCGGAGCAAGCTATCACAGCAGCCCCCGCCGCGGCGCATCAGATAGAGGCGCCGGAGGGAGCCGACGTTCAAGCACCCGCTTCCCAAGCGCCATCAACCATCGTGGCTTTGGCCACTGCCCTGGAAACTCTCTCGACAGCAGAATATCCTTCCGAAGCCACGACGGCGGGCCCGATCGAGGGTCGAGAGCAAGCCGAGGTTCAGGAACCACCCATCGCACCTTTGGCCACTGCCCCGGAAGCTTTCTCGACTGCAGAATATCCTTCCGACGTGACGGCGGCGGGCTCGATTGAGAAACGAGAGCAAGCCGAGGTTCAGGAGCCACCCACCGCGCCTCTGGCCACTGCCCCGGAAACTTTCTCGACTGCAGAATATCCTTCCGACATGACGGCGGCGGGCTCGATTGAGAAACGAGAACAAGCCGAGGTTCAGGAACCGCCCATCGCACCTCTGGCCACTGCCTCGGAAACTTTATCGACTGCAGAATATCCTTCCGAAGTGACGACGGCGGGCTCGATCGAGGATTCGGAGCAAGCCGAAGTTCAGGAATCACCCACCGCATCTTTGGCCAATGCCCTGGAAACTTTCTCGACTGCAGAATATCCTTCCGAAGTGACGGCCGCTGGCCCGATCGAGGATCGGGAGCAAGACGAGGTTCAGGAACCACCCACCGCACCTCTGGCCACTGCCCCGGAAACTTTCTCGACTGCAGAATATCCTTCCGACGTGACGGCGGCGGGCTCGATTGAGAAACGAGAACAAGCCGAGGTTCAGGAACCGCCCATCGCACCTCTGGCCACTGCCTCGGAAACTTTATCGACTGCAGAATATCCTTCCGAAGTGACGACGGCGGGCTCGATCGAGGATTCGGAGCAAGCCGAAGTTCAGGAATCACCCACCGCATCTTTGGCCACTGCCCTGGAAACTTTCTCGACTGCAGAATATCCTTCCGAAGTGACGGCCGCTGGCCCGATCGAGGATCGGGAGCAAGACGAGGTTCAGGAACCACCCATCGCACCTCTGGCCACTGCCCCGGAAACTTGATCGACTGCAGAATATCTTTCCGAAGTGACGACGGCGGGCCGATTGAGGATTCGAGAGCAAGCCGAAGTTCAGGAATCACCCACCGCACCTCTGGCCACTGCCCTGGAAACTTTCTCGACTGCAGAATATCCTTCCGACGTGACGGCCGCTGGCCCGATCGAGGATCGAGAGCAAGCCGAGGTTCAGGAACCACCCATCGCAGCTTTGGCCAGTGCGTTGGAAACTCCCGAAGCGACGACAGAGGCGCCTGTCGCAGACGCCCCGGACAGCCGCCAACTAGCGTTGGAGTTGCAACCGCCTACACAACTTGTTGCCGCGCTCGCTGAAGCTCCCAAGTCCGTCGAATGCGAAGTGGCCTTAGAGGACACCGCGTTGGCCGGCAGCGTGGAATCCCCGCAAGATTCG
>CAVXJU010000088.1:0-10150 GCA_963761935.1 Terriglobia bacterium
CCGTCGCCACCTTGACTCTGGACGTCCAGGAAGACGCCACCATCCGTCCCGGTTATAAGCTGAAACTCAATTCTTACGATCTGGGAGTGGATATCGAGCTGCGCGACGCCCTCGACCGCATCCGCTTTGAGCATCCGGAGGTTCGTTCCGTCGTCATCACCAGCGCCAAGCCTCGCGTGTTCTCCTCCGGCGCCAACATCTATATGCTGGGCCTGGCAAGCCACGCCTGGAAAGTGAATTTCTGCAAGTTCACCAACGAAACGCGCAACGGAATTGAAGATTCGAGCGAGCACTCCGGTTTGAAATTTATCGCAGCGTGTAACGGATCGACGGCGGGAGGCGGATATGAGCTGGCTTTGGCGTGCGACGAGATCGTCTTGATCGACGACCGCTCGTCTTCTGTCAGCCTGCCCGAAGTTCCGCTGTTAGGCGTTCTTCCCGGCACCGGCGGTCTTACGCGTTTGACCGGCAAGCGCAAAGTGCGGCGCGATCACGCCGATATTTTTTGCACCACCCCGGAGGGACTGCAAGGCCAGCGTGCCAAGGATTGGCGCCTGGTGGACGAGATCGTCAAGCCGCAGCAGTTCTCGGGCTACGTGCGTCAGCGCGCTCAGGAGCTGGCGAGCTTGAGCGGCCGCCCCGCCGACGCCCCGGGCGTCAAGCTTACGCCTCTGAAAAGGACCTTCGACGAATCCGGTTATCACTACGAGTACGTCGATGCCCGCGTCGATCGCCTCGCGCGCATTGTCACGATCACCGTCAGCGCGCCCGAGGCTGTCTCCGATTTTTCTGCCGGTGCGGATTGGTGGCCCCTCGCCATGAGCCGCGAGCTGGATGACGCCATCCTCAACCTGCGCGCCAATGAGATGGATCTAGGCCTATGGATCTTCAAAACTTCGGGCAGCCTGGAGACCGTTCTCGCCTATGACGCTCAAATCCTGGAGCAGAGCAGCCACTGGTTCGTCCGCGAAGTGCTCGGACACATGCGCCGAACGTTCGCGCGCCTGGATGTTTCTTCGCGATCCATGTACGCGGTGATCGAACCAGGGTCCTGCTTTGCGGGATCGCTGCTCGAATTGGCGCTGGCTTCCGACCGCGTCTATATGCTCGACGCGCCCGAGAACCAAATCGCTCTCAACGAAATGAATTTCGGACCGCTGCCTGCCGTCAATCGTCTCTCGCGTATCGCCAATCGGTTCTATCAATCCAGGCATTGAGGACTTGCGCAAGCATGTCGGAGCGCCACTAAATGCGCGCGAAGCTCTCGCGCTCGGCCTTGCGACCGTCGCGCCGGACGATTTGGACTGGAGCGACGAATTGCGCCTGGCGATCGAAAGCCGCGCCGCGCTTTCGCCGGATGCGTTGACGGGTCTCGAAGCGAATCTCCGCTTTGGCGGCCATGAGACCATGGAGACCCAGATCTTCGGCCGTCTTTCCGCCTGGCAGAACTGGATTTTCAGCCGTCCCAACGCCACCGGCGCGGACGGCGCGTTGAAAGTTTACGGCACCGGCGCGCGTCCGAAATTCAACTGGGACCGCACTTGAAATGATCGATTACAGCGAACGAATTCCCAACAATGTCGACCTGGCCGGCGACAAGACCCTGCAGCGCGCCCTAGAACGCTGGCAGCCCGCATTTCTGAATTGGTGGACCGACACGGGCCCGGTCTCAAGCTCCGCGCTTCAGGTTTATCTCCGCACCGCGATCAGCGTCGATCGCGACGGTTGGGCCAACTTCGGCTTCGTGCGCATGCCGGATTATCGCTGGGGAATTTTCCTGGTGCCGCGCGATGAAACGCGCACCATTCCGTTTGGCGATCATCAGGGCCAACCGGCTTGGCAGGAAGTGCCGGGCGAATATCGCTCCACGCTGCGCCGCATCATCGTAACGCAAGGCGACACCGAACCGGCCTCGGTGGAGCAGCAGCGCTTGCTCGGCATGACCGCGCCGTCGCTCTACGACCTGCGCAATCTTTTCCAGGTCAATGTCGAGGAGGGACGCCATCTGTGGGCCATGGTGTATCTGCTGCAGCGTTACTTCGGCCGCGATGGACGCGAAGAAGCCGAAGCGCTGCTGGAGCGGCGTTCCGGCGACACCGACAAGCCGCGCATCCTGACCGCGTTTAACGATCCGATCCGCCACTGGCTGGCGTTTTTCATGTTCGCCTACTTCACCGATCGCGATGGAAAATTCCAACTGGCGTCGCTGGCCGAATCGGGCTTCGATCCACTCGCGCGCACCTGCCGCTTCATGCTGACCGAAGAAGCGCATCATATGTTCGTCGGCGAATCCGGCGTCGCGCGGGCAATTCAAAGAACCTGCGAGCTGATGCGCGACCACAAAGTTGGCGATCCCGCGCAGGTGCGCGCCCTCGGCGTCATCGATCTGGACACCATTCAACGTTTCGTGAATTTCCACTACAGCGCTACGCTGGATCTCTACGGTTCCGAGGTCTCCTCGAATGCCGCGACGTATTATACGACCGGAATTAAGGGGCGCAGCGGCGAAAGCAAACTCGTGGACGATCATAAGCTGGCCGGCGCGGAATACGAGGTGCACGAAGTGGCCAACGGCCAGATCGTAAGCAAGGCCGTTCCCGCTCTGACCGCGCTCAACGCGCGCCTGCGCGACGACTATATCCGCGAGATCCAGGCGGGACTCGACCGCTGGAATCGCATTCCCGCCCAACTTGGGATTCCATTCCGATTCGCCCTGCCGCACGTCGGATTCAATCGCCGTATCGGCGCCTTCGCCGGCCACAACATCAGCCCCGCCGGCGAGGTTCTCCCGGAAGCGGATTGGAGCGCTCGACAACACGACTGGCTGCCTTCCGAAGCCGATCACGCGTTCATCGAATCGCTGATGGGCCGCGTAGTCGAACCCGGAAAATTCGCCGGCTGGATCGCGCCACCGGTGCGCGGCATCAACAATCAGCCAGTCGAGTTCGAGTACGTCCGATTCAATTGAATTCCGATCGCCACATCGAGCACCTTCCGCCGGCCGCCCGCAAACTTCTGGCCGTCATCACGCGCCAGGCTTACGCCGGAACGCTGCGATCGAAATCGCGTGGGATCGCGACTATGCCGGAAGTCCACGAAGCCTGCGGTCTCGATCCCGACGAAATGCTCCCGCTCGTCCGGACCCTGGTCGAGTCAGGCTTCATTGAAATTGAAGGCGAATACCCGTTCGAGCAATTGAAACTCATCGATGTGCCCGCCGAGCGCAAGATGTCAGTCAACGGCGTAGATCTCGCGCTTTGGGATTGGCCTGGCGAAGGCCCGCCGGTTTTCTTTTGCCACGGAACCGGCCTGCACTCGCGCTGTTGGGACCAGGTGATCATCGAGCTCGGCGGGCGACGCGCGCTCGCTCTCGATCATCGCGGCCACGGCCGCAGCAGCAAGCCGCCGTCGCCTTACTACTGGCGCACTTTCGGTGAAGACGCCGCCGCCGTCGCATCGGCTCTCGGGCTTATCGGGTGCAATCGGAGTGGGTCATTCGATGGGTGCTCACGCGCTGATCGTCGCCGCCGCACTGCATCCCGAGGCATTCTCCGCACTGCTGCTGATCGATCCAGTGATCCGGCCACAAGCGGCTTACGTCGGCCCATTCAAAGGCGCGCAGTTCGTCACCAAGCGGCGCAACCAGTGGTCTTCTCCAACCGAAATGTTCGAGAGCTTCCAAGACCGCCGGCCTTTTGCGAGCTGGGACCGGCGCGTCCTGCGCGACTATTGCGACTACGGTCTCCTTCCGGCTGACACTGGTTACGTCCTGGCATGTCCTCCGGCAATCGAAGCCGAAATCTACGAAAACGGCGCGCTGCCGAATGCCGACGTGTATCGCGAAATCGCGTCCCTCCAGATCCCAGTCCACGTCGTGCGCGCCCGCCCAGTCCGCGATCCATCCGATGTGATGCTCGGCTCGCCGACCACGCCCGATCTGGCGTCTCGCTTCGCCCACGGCACCGATTTGTTGATTTCCCAGTACTCGCACTTCATCCCCATGGAAGCCCCGGCACTCACGGCGAAGCTGGTTCTCGACCTGATTCCTGGATAATGTAACTAGTGTCCATCGAAGAACAACTGGCCTACCTGAAGAAAGGCCTGGCCGAACTGATTCGCGAAGAAGAACTGCGCGAGCGGCTCATCGCGTCGCAAAAAACGGGAAGACCTCTGCGCGTCAAGGCTGGCTTCGACCCGACTGCTCCTGACCTGCATCTTGGCCACACTGTTCTTTTGCGCAAGATGAAACATTTTCAGGATCTCGGCCACACTGTGATTTTCCTGATCGGCGACATGACCGGCATCATCGGCGACCCGACCGGCCGCAATGCCACGCGTCCTCCCATGACGCGCGAACAGATCGATCAGAATGCCGAAACGTACAAAGCGCAGGTTTTCAAAATACTCGACCCGCAGAAAACGGAAGTGCGGTTCAACAGCGAATGGCTGGCGCCGATGAAGTTCGAAGAAGTCGTCCGGCTGTGCTCGAAGTACACGGTCGCGCAAATTCTGGAGCGCGATTATTTCGCGAAGCGCTACAAGGAAGGCGTGCCGATCTCGATCCACGAGCTGCTCTACCCGCTGGCGCAGGCCTACGATTCCGTGATGCTGAAATGCGACGTCGAGATGGGTGGCACTGACCAGAAGTTCAACCTGCTCGTTGGCCGTGAAATCCAGCGCGATTCAGGGCAGCCGCCGCAGATCGTCGCCACCACGCCGGTACTGGAAGGGCTCACGGGCGACGACAAGATGTCGAAGTCGAAGAACAACTATGTCGGCATCGCCGAAGCGCCCAAAGTAATTTTTGCGAAGATCATGAGCATAAGCGACGAGCGGATGTGGCGCTACTACGAGCTGCTCACCGACAAGACTACGGCCGAAATCGCCGAGTTGCGCAAGAGCAACCAACCGATGGCCGCTAAGCAAGCGCTGGCTCGGCAGATCGTCGCTGATTTTCATTCCGCCGAAACAGCGAAAGAAGCACAAGACGCGTTCGACCACGAAGTGCGCGAAGGCCAGGCGCCCGCGGATATGGAAACCGTCGCGGCCCTTCCGGATTGGGGATCCAGCTTGCCCAAGATTGTTCTTGGAACCGGCATGGTCGAGTCCCGTACCGATGCGGAACGCAAGATAAAAGCAGGCGCGGTCCAAATAGATGGCGAGAAGGTCACTAGTCTTTCTTACAAGATTGAAAAGCCGGTTGTGATGCAGATCGGCAAGAAATGGAAGCGCATCGAGCCGGCGAAAACATGACTCGCCGCCCGTTCGTCTGGAAAATCCGCGACCGCGAGTTGCTCACTGGCGAGCGCACGCTCATCATGGGCGTGCTCAACGTCACTCCCGATTCATTCTCCGACGGCGGGCACTACCTTGATCCGGACGCCGCATTCGCACGCGCCATCGAGCTTGAAGAGCTGGGCGCCGACATTATCGACATCGGCGCCGAATCCACGCGCCCCGGCTCCAAGCCAACCGCGGAAGCCGAAGAACTGCGCCGCCTGATTCCCGTGCTGAAGCGGCTGCGTGGCAAGCTGGCCGTGCCGATCTCGGTGGACACCTACAAATTCGCCGTGGCCGAGAAAGCTCTCGAATACGGCGCCGAAATTATCAACGATCCCTCGGGCTTGACCTTCGATCCGCAACTGGCGCGCGCGGCCGCTAATCAAAACGCCGGGTTGATCCTTTGCCACATGCGCGGCAAGCCCGAAACCTGGGCCAAGCTTCCGCCGATCAAGGACGTGATGGGCACCATCCTGCACGATCTGGATGCATCCGTGCATCGCGCCGTCGGCTTGCGCGTCGATCGAGCGCGCATCGCGATCGATCCTGGAATCGGATTCGGCAAGCGCAAAGAGCAGAACGCCGAGATCCTGGCGCGCCTGGAACAGATGGCGAGAATGGAGCTGCCGATCATGGTGGGCCCTTCGCGCAAATCGTTTCTGCCGCAGACCGATCAGACCGCTAAGGAGCTGCTGGAATGCGCCACGGCCGCCGCCGTTACCGCCGCGATCCTGGGCGGCGCGCACATAGTCCGCGTCCACGACGTCGCCGCGATGAAGCTCGTGGTCCAGGTGGCCGACCAGATTCTCAGCTACGCTGACACTTCGGACAGTAGTGCGTCCCGCGCTGTCCCACCAAGATCCTCCGGATCGCCGTCCCGCAGGTAGGACAAGGCTCGCCCGCGCGCCCGTAGACCTGATGCTGGAGTTGAAAGCTGCCCTTGGCGCCATCCGCGTCAACGTAGTCGGAGATCGACGAGCCTTTCATCCGCACCGCCATGTTGAGAATATCCACCATCGCGCGATGCAAACGCGAAGCGCGCGCGCGGCTCAGACTGGACGCCATCGCGCGCGGATGGATGCGCGCTTCGAACAGCGCCTCGTCCGTATAAATGTTGCCCATGCCGCGCAGGAATCGCTGATTGAGCAGCAGTGGCTTCACTTGCGCACGCCGCGACTTCAGCAGCTTCAGAAAATCCTCCAGGCCGATCTCCAGCGCATCCGGTCCCAGCGCCGCCGCGCGCTCCAGCAGTTCCCGGCTCCATTCGATTCGCCCGAAATGCCGGATATCGTCGTAGACCAGCAGGCCCTGATCGAGCGTAAACACCGCGCGTGCGTAGGGGCCCGGCTCGGAATCGAGCAGCAGCTTTCCCGTCATCCCTAGGTGAATCGTCAAAAATCCGCGATCCAGCTCGAGCACGATGAACTTGCCATGCCGCCGCACCGACTTGACCTTCTGGCCGCGAACTTTCTTGCGTAGCGTCGCGAAATTCTGCCGGACCACGTGCCTCGAAGAAAATCGCGCGTCCAGGATGCGCCGCCCGGTGAGTCGCGGCGCGAGCGTCCGCACTACGGTTTCGACCTCCGGAAGCTCAGGCACGGCTGTCGGGATCGAGCAGGATATCGTCCCCTTCGATCTTGACCGCGAATTTGTCCAGCTTAACGGTCGGATCGTAATCGTTCTCGCCCGTTCGGCAGTCATAAGCCCACTCGTGCCAAGGACACACAATCAGGTTTTCCTGCATCGCACCCTGACCGATGGGGCCGCCGGCGTGTGGGCAGATCCCGGCCAGGGCGTGCACGTCGCCGCCCGAGTTACAAACCGCGTAAGAATCCTCGCCCAGCACGACCTCCATCACCGCGCCGGGCGGAAGCTGGGTCAACGAACCAATCTTCACGAAAGCCATAAATCATGTTCTACCATGCGGCAGGCGCCTGAATCGCAAAAACGAACCCAACGCCGGGGCCGCGGCTCGCGTCATAATTGTTTGGTGGGCCTGCGCCTGATGAAGTTCTTATTGTCTTTTCTTGCGATTACGTGCTCGGCTCTGGCGGGAGAGTACGTCGTTTTGTCCAGCGGCTTCAGCATCCACGCTGAAAGTCACGTGATCGACGGTGACGTGATCCGGCTTCAAACCAGCCAAGGCGCGATTGAATTTCCGGCCAGTACCGTTACGGCTATTGAGAAAGAAGAGTACACGCCGCCTCCGCCGCCAGAGGCGCAACCGCCGTCCGCGAAGGCCCAGAAGCAGCCCGAGTTGAGCCCCCAGGAGTTGATCACGCGCGCGGCTATTCGAGCCGGACTGCCGCCGGAGTTGGTCCACAGCATCGCGCGGGCGGAATCGAACTATCATATCGATGCTGTCTCGCCGAAGGGCGCGATTGGACTGATGCAATTGATGCCCAATACCGCCTCCGAGCTAAATGCGAATCCTTACGATCCGGCGGAGAATGCAGAAGCGGGTGCGCGCTACCTACGCGAGCTGCTGCTGAAATATGAGAGCGATCCGCACCAGGTTCTGAAAGCGATCGCGGCGTATAATGCGGGCCCGGCCGCGGTGGATAAATACAAAGGCATTCCGCCGTACGCGGAAACCATCGAGTACGTCCGGCGAGTGCTGCGCGAATACGAGCGCCAGCAAAAGAAGAACTCCGGCGACTAACTCGGAGCATCGAATTCGACAGCCGTTTTCCGACAGATTCCCCGCCCGCAAACCGCTACGCTTGAGTGATGCCAGGCTTTCAACCGGCGCTTCAGACAGCGTTCGAAGCGGCACTCGCTCATTTAGAAAATCTCGATAAGACGCCTGTAGCTGCGACGGCCGATCTCGAGACGCTTCGGGAAAGGCTCGGAAGGCCGTTGTCGGATGACGAGCTTCCCGCCGAGCAGGTTCTGGCCGACCTGATCGCGGACGTCCAGGGCGGCATCGTCGGATTTGCGGGCGGGCGATTTTTCGGCTGGGTGGTGGGAGGCGCGCTTCCGGCGGCTTTGGCGGCGGATTGGCTGACTTCGGCGTGGGACCAGAACGCGGTGCTTTACGCGAGCGGTCCTGCGGCGGCAGTCGTCGAGGAGATCGCCGGCGCTTGGATGAAAGACATTCTGGGATTGCCGCAGCCAGCGAGTTTCGGATTCGTCAGTGGCTGCCAGATGGCGCACCTTACTTGTCTGGCCTCGGCTCGTCACGCGCTCCTCAAGCGGCACGGGTGGGATGTAGAACAGCAGGGTCTTTATGGCGCGCCGCCCATCCGCATTCTGGCCAGCGACCAAAGACATGGCTCCATCGAGCGCGCTCTTCGCCTGCTGGGCATGGGTCGCGCACACATCACCACGCTGGATCGCATGCAGCCCGACGCACTCGAGAGCGCGCTGCAGCATGAGCCAACGGCGATCGTCATCTTGCAGGCGGGCGACATCAACACCGGCGCGTTTGACGATTTTGCCGAACTGATTCCGATCGCGAAAAGCTACGGCGCTTGGGTACACGTGGACGGCGCCTTCGGTCTATGGGCGGCCGCGAGCCCGCGATACAAGCACTTGGTGCAGGGCGTGGAGCACGCTGACTCGTGGGCAACGGACGGACACAAATGGCTCAACGTTCCTTTCGATTGCGGCTACGCTTTCGTGGCGCATCCGGAAGCGCATCGAGCGGCCATGTCGCACAGCGCATCCTATCTCACCTTCGATGCCGCGGCTCGCGATGCGACTCACTGGGTTCCGGAATGGTCGCGGCGGGCGCGTGGATTCTCAACTTACGCAGCCTTACGAGAACTTGGGCGCAACGGGGTCGCCAGGCTGGTGGAACGTTGCTGCGCGCATGCCCGAACACTGGTGACCCGAATCGGTGAATTGCCAGGCGTTGAGGTCTTGTGCGAGCCGGTAATCAATCAAGGCTTGGTGCGCTTTCTCGACCGGCGCACCGATGAGGTAATCGCCGCTATCCAAGCTACCGGGGAGGCGTTCTTCACTGCGAGCGACTGGAAGGGTCAGCGCGTCATGCGCGTCAGCGTTTGCAATTGGCAAACCTCCGATAATGACGTGGACCGGGCCGTAGCAGCGGTCGCGACGGCGCTCAGCAACCTCACTTCGTCGCGTTGTGAACCGACAATTGCGTCCTGAGCCAGGAGACGATCATGGGTTCGAGATCCGAATGTTTTGCGAACATGGGCACGCCGTGTTCGGTGCCTTCATAAATCTTCACCGTCGAGTGTTCGTTATGGTGCCGTCCTCGATGCCATAGGCGGCGTCTTTGGGTCGCCGGCCGGCACCACGCCGGAGGCGGCCAGCGAGCCCATATACGGGCCGATCTTGATGTCGTCGATCGACCACTTGCCGTCGTAGGCGCCGTTCACGCTATACAACGCAAAGCCCACCGACACGTTCCGCACATTCACGCCGTTCTGGATGAGCTGACTGACCGGCACCACGAATGAATCGAGCTCATAGCCGGTCCGCTGCCCGGTGCGGCTGGATGCGAGCCAGAGCGTCTTGGTCCCATCGTTGAACACGATTGCCAAGCTGGTTGTTGCTGGTGGCACGGGTCGCCAGCACATCTGGAGCAGCGCCACATCGCCGATGGCGGCCAAATTGAGGCGGAGGCGTGAGCAACACGCTGATGGCCTTGGGCTTGTTGCTCAAGGTGACGCTTTGCCGCCAGGCCTGCGGGGCGCTGTGCGCGTCGGCCACCAACTGCCAGGCCTGGTGCCGCTGTTCACGACCCCGGCCCTGGGTGAAGCTCGGCCGTGGTGCCGTCGACCGCGCTGGCAAGGACATACTTCCTGCGAGCGAATCGACAGGATCTGGGTGCCGGGCGCCGACGACATCAGGCTTGATAGCAATACGATGAGTCCGAAGGGAGACCAGCATAAACATC
>CAVXJU010000089.1:0-73580 GCA_963761935.1 Terriglobia bacterium
CAACGCATCGCTCTTCGCTGGTTTGCAGCGAGCGAAGGAATGCGAACAATTTGGAATAGCCTCCGTGCCGTGGATCGTACGACCCCGGTGCCAAGCCCAGCATCGAAAGCCGCTCCTGCAACCCAAGGTAGTGGCGGGCATGGGCACCACACTGTGCCGCCAGCAGGATCTTCATTTCCAGGGACTCGGTGTCCACGATCCAAATGGCCGCCGATTCGATGGCCTCGATCACCAGCTTCGATTCCAGGCGCAGCATGTCTGTCACGGCGACGCCGTCCACGGCCAGAGCGGGCAAATAGCTGGAGGCCAGCAGTCCGCGAAAGGATTCCTGATTCTTGGATTCGAGGTCAGCGACAAATACGTCAGCGTTGGGCATAGGGCGTCGGGATCTTCGTCCCCTGGCGGTTCCCCGTCAAGCACAAGCTGGTTACAGTCCGCAGAAGCGGAGCGCTACTTTTTCGACGAAGATGTCGGAGGAGACGTCAGACCAGAAATAAGATCGTCGAATTCGACTTGATTGATATTCCCAAGGTGGGAACGTCGCAGTCTTGAATTCCGATCATAGGCGAAAAAGACCGGAATGGCGCCTTCCCAGTTGGGATCGATGCTGTTCATAAAGGCATCGGCGTCGGCGATCTTCAAGATCGCGCTCCAATGTGGATCCCGAATCCGCTGAGCGAGTAGAGCGCTCACATGCTGAGCGCTTTGCTGGCTCGGATCGTCGAGCGAAACGGCTAGGAAATCCACGCCCTTGCGCCTGGAGTCTTGCGCCAACCTTGCGATCAGGGGCAGTTCCGCTAGGCAGGGGACGCACCAACTCGCCCAGAAATGCAGGATCACCGCCCGCCCTCTGTGGCTTTCGAGTTCTGTCCTGAGTTCGGCTTCGGTAATGATTCGCGCCCCCTCTGGACCGTGCCGGCTGGTGGGCGCGTCCGTGGGCGCCACGGTATTTTGCCCGGACGCATGAACCCGAGCGCCCGCGCCGATAATCAGGGCCACTGCCATGAGGCGAAACGTCGCGATCCGCATTGTTCCACTACTCCACCTGGGCCATCGCCATTTCAGGCGACCGAGGGTTCTATTTTCCCCGGACCGGGCCCACTTCAAGGCTTCCTTCACGGAGCTGGTCGAACCACGCGGCGGTCGCAGGGATAAAAAAATAGGTCTGGCTATTTGACGACGCGCAACTGCGGCCGACGCCGCCGTGTGTGGAGGTGCATCGCCAACCCTTCGGTGGCGATTTCCTCTTCGGCGGGAACAACCCGCAACCACGGCTCGGGCGCGTGGAGAACAGGATCGATCGACTCGATCCCGAGCCTCTTCATCGGCAGCTCCATCACTTGCCCCTTGAGCGGCGTCGCAAGCGCCACGTCCGGGGGAATGTCTTCCTGATAGAACGCGCCGCAGCCATTGGTACTGGTGACCGCGTAAACCGCAGACCAGGGAACGTACGTCCGATGGGGAACGCGCGAGAACGAAAGCGTCGCACTTACGCCGGCATCGGTGACTTCGAGAGCGTCAATCGGAATCGGCATGTTCCGCCCGTACTGCAACACCAAATGCGCCTGGGAAGAGAACGGCGCGGGTACAACCACACCGGGCCTTCGAGCATCCAAGTGAAGAGAGACCCACGCATCCCGAAGAAATGCGAGGAAGGCGTGTCTTTTTGACGGTTGTTCGCTATCGTCCATCGCTCGGCCCCACACGGGCAAAGAGTTGCCGGTCCCTTGTTGTACCCCTCCGGCCTTGGGCTTGCCAGGCCAAGTTGGTGTGGATCTGAGCTGGGCTTAAATCGGGCGCCATTCAACGCGTGGCATAATTCTCCCAGATCCGGCCGCTTTGCGCTGTCATGAGTGGTTCAACCTTCGTTGGCGGACCAAGATCACCGGACGCAGAGCCCTTGAGTCTATATAATGACCCTACCTTGGCAGCCGACATGAACCGCCCGAGTTTGTTTCCCCCTTCTCCGCCACCGGCCTCTCCTCCGCCCCGTGCACTCTCGGGCTGGCGTGCGCGCCTGGCTAGCGATCCGATCCCGCGCCTACTGCGCGAAGGGGCACCCAGCGTCCTCGCCCGCGTGCGTCGGGATCTCATCGACGACAGCGAAGCCCCCACACCCGATGAAGTCGCCGAGTATCCCGAGGTGAAATCGCTGGTAAAGAAGATCGAGAAGGATGGCAGCTTCGCTCCTCGCGCAAGCGACAAGGAGCTCGGCAGCGCCAAATTCGTGCAATGCCTGGCGACCATCCGCGCGCTCGATCGCTTGGCCGACTCTCGGCCTGCGCGCGGCGGGCGACAGCGCCATCGCCAAGCCGCTCACCAAGTCGCGGATTTCATCCTGTCCTCGCAGGAGAGCGATGGCAGGCATCGGCGATCTGGCGTTGGCCGACAATCCCAAGGGACGGGGCAAGGTAGTCGCCCTGCATTTCCAGGGCTGGGCGCTGTCCGCCCTGTGCCGCGCGGGTTTCGAAGCGGACGCAAGGATCGAAAAGGGATTTCAGTTCCTGCTGTCTTTGCGCCAAGACGACGGCGGCTGGGCGTGGCGAGGCGTGCGTACCGACTCGGCCGCGCGACCGTCGAGCCACCTCATCACCGGCATGGTCTTGCGTGCCTTCGCCTCGTCGAAGGATCGGCGCGGTTCGCGCGAGGCACGCCGGGCCGCGGAGCTGCTCGCCACGCGCTTCCTGCAACCCGATCGCTACGAGGATCGCAAGGCCCCGGCGTACTGGGAAATTTTGACCGAGCCGCGCTTCTACACCGATGTCCTCGACGCCCTCGACACCATCACCAGCATCGGGCTCTGGCGGAGCTTTCTCCAGGCACCGCCGGATGACGCGCTCAATCGCCGGGGGGACGTTGCCGGGGAAGGGCGGCGGTTCTTCCTTGAGAATCGCGTTCATGGTTTCCACGGACGAATCGCCCCGGAAGGCGCGCACTCCAGCCACCATCTCGTAGAGGATGGCGCCAAAGCTGAAGATGTCCGAGCGGGCATCCGCGAGTTTGCCGCGCACTTGCTCTGGCGACATGTAACCGGCGGTGCCCAGGACCGTTCCGGGATCGGTGACAGCAGTGATGGTCGCGCTTTCGCCGCTCCGTTCGGCGCCCGACTGCTTGGCCAGGCCGAAGTCGAGAATCTTCGCCCGCCCGTCGCGAGTGAGAAAGATGTTGTCGGGCTTGATATCGCGATGCACGATTCCTTTCTCGTGCGCCGCCGCCAGTCCTGTCGCGATCTGCACCCCCAAATCCATCGCCTTGCGTACCGGCAGAGCGCCTGCTTGGAGCCGCTCGGCCAGGCTTTCGCCTTCGAGCAGCTCGGAGACCAGAAAATGGGTGCCGTTCTGCGAGCCGACATCATGAATTGCGAGGAGATTGGGATGGTTCAAAGCTCCCAAAACTTGCGCCTCCTGCTCGAAGCGGCGCAACCGCTCTTCTTGAGCGCTGAATTCGGCTGGCAGAACCTTGATGGCAACCGTGCGGCCCAGTCGCGTGTCGCGAGCGCGGTAAACCTCGCCCATGCCGCCCTTGCCAATTAAACCGTGGATCTCGTAAGGACCTAGACGCTCACCTGTGGATAATGCCATTTCGAAGGTTTGATTTTAGTTTACGCGAACAGACGGCGGGCATAGGAAGCGCTTGAACAAATAGTGCGATCGCCTCTGATATACGTGCGATTCCGCGATTTACCGACGTCCCCGAGTGACCAGTGCCGGTTTCTTGATTTCGTCTTTGTCTTGGATGGAAACGACGACCTTTTTGCCGAGCGACTCAAGCGCTCCTTCTATGCGCTGCAACTTCGAGGCATGGTCTGGGTGAAGAAGTCGTCGAACTTCCTTCTCGTCGTACCCCAGTTGGGCGGCCATTGCGACGTTAGAAATCTTGGCTTCACGCATCGTCAAATACAAGGCCACTTTGAGAGCCGTGCCAGCCGATAAGGGAACCAGGATTGCGCCCTTAGTAGCCTTGGAGGGAACAGCAATGTCATCGCCCAATCGCATACGTCCAGCCATAGCCTCATCCAACGCATCTGCAGCCTGCTCCAATGCGTCGTCCAGGTCATCGCCCTGCGTGATTGCTTCTGGGACGTCCTTGAATGTCACCACATAACCGCCGCTCTTGTCCGGCTTCAGAGTGACGGGATAACTGAATTGCTGCATGATAGTCTTTACTCCAAATCGCTAGTCGTCAGACCGAGTTGTTTTAGCATCGCGTGAAATGTGCCTGTTTTCAGCTCGCTCTTTAGATTTGGCACGGTAGTGCGCTTCTTACCAAAGTGGAGCGTGCCGTGACTGCCCTTGCCTCGTTCCGGTACGAACTCAGCGGCAACGCCCTTCGCTTTCGCCGCCTTTTGCACCTTCCGGACGAACTCGGAGCCTTTCAACAATTCCAGTATCGGACAGTTTTGTCCGAGAGTCAATACACCGCCGTTTCCGCATTGAATTTTTGCGGTAGGGAGCGGTTGGCTTTGTGGGTACTGGTGCAGATTCAAACTGCACCACTACCGCTTTGTGGGCAATGGGATATCGAGCCGGGCGTTCTTACTGTTTTGTGGAAGTGAGCCGAGCTTTCAGGTCGGCCGGGTCCACGTCGCAATAGGCGGGCCTGGTGCGTTTCTGAAGAGCAATCGTGCCGTTTTTCGCGAACTCCATCGCAGCCTGGTCACGGCTTTCAAATTCGCTCCACCCGGGCAAGTTCGTTCCGTTAGGATTACCTGTCTTTGCGAAGTTGATCCAATAACTCCGGATCGCTTCGGAAAGCTTATGGTCGGTTTCGTCGAATGGCAGCCAGTTCCAGGCGGGTTGACGTAGCGCGCCGAACACATATGGGATTTCCAGGCTGTGAAACGATCCCAGGGATGGTTGGCCTTTACCCGGCACTTCACGCTCGAACAAGTAAAAATACGCGCGATGCCCGGCGGCGGCGTGCAGCGATGCCATGGCCATGCCGGGACAAGTGCCAATCACGTCATTGAGCCAGCTATCGGCCGCCGCGGTGCGGTGCAGAACATTGTCCGCGAGGAAGAATCCCACGACCAGAGTGGCCGATCGTCCGTAGAACATCCTGACCGTCTGCATGGCGGAGTTGTCCAAGCTCGGCGAGGAACCGCCACCGGCTGCGGCGGACGCGCGAAATGCGCTCATCTCTCGCCCGTTGTTGCCGATGATGAAGTCGACCGGAAGTTCGCGGCCTTGCGCGAACAAATCTCCCGGCGCCGCTCGTAGAAACCATCCATCGATTACCAGCCCGGGATTTGGGGCTGTTTTGGCTTCCTGGCTGGACTTGTCGATCACCGTTTCAGCGGGTAATGCACGCATCTTCTCGATGGCGTGATTTCCGTTCACTCCGAGTGCCAGGGCCATCTGTTCGCCAAAATGCTCGCCTTTAGCCAGCGCTGCCGGATGAGGGCTCAGCAGCACCGGTCCGCTCTCCATGATTACCCTTTGCATCAATCCGTTCGCGAGGGGCGAGCACAGCAGCAGCCCGGCGTCGATGGCGCCGGCCGATTCTCCGAACACAGTTACGCGAGCGGGATCGCCGCCAAATTGCGCTATGTTCTCGTGGACCCACTGGAGCGCCGCGATTTGGTCGAGCAATCCGTAGTTGCCTGAGGCGTGATGCGGCGATTCCTGGGTCAGTTGCGGATGTGAAAACGATCCGAAGATGCCGAGGCGGTAGTTCATGGTGACCACCACGACCCCTTTGGTGGCAAGCGCTGTTCCGTCGTAGGAGCTTTCGGCGCCGCTGCCCATGATATTCGATCCGCCATGGATCCAAAACATTACCGGTGCGGCGTGTTTCGGCGGCCACTCCGGTGTCCAGACGTTCAGGTAAAGGCAGTCCTCGGACATATCGATTTTCCGCAGCGGAAAATCGCGGCCGTATAATTTCGCCAGTGGCGCAAGAAAGACGCCGGTCCCGAGCGGGTTCTGCATACAGGCGGGCCCGTAGCGCGTGGCATCGCGAGTCCCTTTCCAGCCCACCACCGGCTGCGGTTCGCGCCAGCGGAGGCTTCCAACGGGCGGCTGTGCGAACGGAATGCCCTTGAACACGGCGCCGTTCGCGGGTGGTGTTTGTTCGGCGCCGCGGATTAGCCCTGCGGTGACGTGCACCACTGTCTCGGCTCGCGCACCCGCAGGCGGCACGAGAGCGAAACAACATGTCGTTAGAAAGATCCGCTTAGCTAGCGTCATTCTGTGGCGACGATCATACCAAAGCCATCTTCCAAAATAGTAGAAGGCTAGACCACACGGAGGCGATTAGGTGAAGCTGGAGGCGATCAGGGCGATCACGATGCCTAGTACGATGACCAGCGCCAGCCAGGCGGGGAAGTGGATGTGGCCCGGCGCGCAGAGGTCACACCGCAACTGGGGCGCAGCGGGCTTGTGGTACTCGCGCCAGGAAAGGCCCGTGCCAGGTAATCCGACGCTGGTGTAGCGCTGGCCGCGCGCCGTGACGCCAATGTGGGCACCGCGGCCACCCACGGACACGCCCACTCCGGACAACGAGAGATTCAGATGCACTCCCGGTAGCAATTTCACGCGGCGCTGAAAACGGAGGCCCATTTATTCAGAAATCGGGAAACCGTCCGGCTGCCCAACTTACGCGAAGCAGATAACCGATAGAGTACCCTATTAGCGAAACCGGAACCTATGTTGGGTAGAGTCGCGACGCTCTCACTGGCGATTGTCTGGTGCCTCTCGGCCAACGCGGCGTCTGCCTGGAAGCTCACGACTGCCGAGCATTTCGAAGTGTACTCGCAAGCCTCGGCGGAGCGCACCGCGGGGCTGCTCCAGTGGTTTGAACAACTGCGTACTTGCTTGCTGAACCAAACCATCATTCCAGTAGACAACCTGCCCTCAGTCCGTCTGGTCGTGTTCGCCTCGCCCAAGGAATATGAGCCTTACCGCGTCCGCGCTTTGTCCGATGGTTACTACGCCGCCTCCGGAGGGCGTCGTTATATCGCCATGGTTGCCGGTACCGGCCAGCGCCATGTTGCGGCGCACGAATTGGCGCACCTGGCTTTGGATGCCAGCGGGGCCAAGCTTCCCTCCTGGCTCGGGGAGGGATTGGCTGAGCTTTTTTCCACGATTCATATCAATGCCAAGGTCTCGGAGCTCGGCGCGGCGCCACTCGAACACCTGGCGACGCTCAGACAGCGCACTTGGATACCGTTGTCGCGCGTTCTATCGGTCGATCGCAACGATCCCATTTGGGACGATCGCTCGGGCGCCAGTATGTTTTACGCGGAAAGCTGGGCGCTCGCCGACATGCTGCTGTTTTCGCGCGAATACGCCCCACGTTTTCAGGCTTTGTTGGCTGCCGTCCGCGCTGGATCGCCCGCGCCACAGGCATTCACGGATGTTTTCGACAAAGTCAATCCCTGGCGTTGAGACCGATTTGCATGCCTGGATAGGCAGCCACTCCGACAAGTCCATGCTTCTGGCCGGCGAATCCGCTGCCGCTCTTAGGTCTGACGCTTCGCCTGTCCCGGATTTCGCCGCGCGATCCGTTCTGGCCGACATGCTTGCCGCCGCCGGCGAACTGGATCGCGCGGAGGAGCTTTTGCGCAATCTCGCGCGTGAAGCGCCCGACACGGCCGACGTATCTGTGGCGCTGGGCAGTATCGCATTGCGAAAAGGCGATAAGGATGCAGCGCGGCGCGAGTGGAAGCGAGCCATAAATCAAGGTGCAACCGATGCCGGCGTTTTCTATCGCTACGCGCTTTTGGCTGACCAGGCTCAGCTGCCCGCCGTCGAGATCCGCTCAGCCTTGGAACGTGCCGTGGCACTGCGGCCGGACTTCGACGATGCGCGCTACCGGCTCGCACTGCTTGAGAAGAACACCGGCCACTTCGACGCCGCGGTCGTGCAGCTACGCGCCATGCGCACCGTCGCCCCGGCCCGCGCCTTCAGTTACTGGATCGCCATGGCGGACGCGCTCAACGAACTCGAACGGCGCGATGAATCTGCCACCGCCGCGCGAATAGCTGCCCAGCATGCGAGTACCCAGCAGGAAAAGGCGCGGGCTGCCCAGTTGGCTTACTTCGCGCAAACAGACTTGACCGTCCAGTTCGCTCGCGGCGAAAACGGGCAAGCTCGAATGGTGACCGCGCGCGTTCCCCATCAGTCAGCCGAGGACTGGAATCCGTTCGTCGAAGTGGATGACGATGTCCGGACCGTCCGGGGGCATTTGCGCGAGATCGATTGCGACGCCGTTACCGAGATTCGCGTGGACTCCGGAGGCGCCCTGCTGACGCTATCTATTCCCAATCTGTCGCGCGTCCAAATACGTAATGGGCCGGAGGAGTTCGTCTGCGGTCCGCAAGAGAACGTGCTGGTCAAGGTCCAGTACGCAGCTTCTAAGAACGGCGCGGCGGACGGTTTAGTGCGCGGTATCGAGTTTCTTCGTTGAGACTGCAATGCTCGTGGCTATGAAGACAATGCGTGTCCCGTCTCTGTGCATGGCTGTGCTGGTGGTGTGTTTCGCGGCAAGTGCGCAAGAGAGCCAGCCTGACGCTCAGGTTCAATCGGCTGGCAAGCAGGCCGGCGAGGCGGTTGCGATCCTCGAATTGGGCGCCGAACCGGCCCGGAGTCTTAGCGGGGGCGGATGGAGTCTGAGCCCTACCGTGGCGGCGGAAGTAACGCCGATCGAGAACTGGCTGGAACTGGAATTCGGTGTTACACCAACCTTCAGTCATCACTCGACAGAATGGGATACGGATTTTTTATTCAAGAAACCGTGGACCCTGTCGAAGAAAGTAGAATTCATGTTCGGCGTCGGGCCGGAGTGGGTTCACCTCAGCGAGAATGGCGTCAGCACCAATTCAGTGGCCGGCGAAATCGCGCTGGACTTTATGTTTTGGCCATCTGCGGCGCGCCGGTTCGGCTGGTATCTCGAGCCGGCCTACGATTACACGTTTGGGCGCAGCCACGATCAGTCGATCGGCATTAGCATCGGCCTGCTGATTTCGATCCGCTAGCGATTGTCGGAAGCCGGAGTTTGTTTGGCGTCATCCCTGCGGGCGTTCTTCAGCATGCTCGAAATGCTGTGAAAATTCCCTTCGTGGCAATCGTATTCGTAGAGCGGGCCCGGGGCTGATAGCCAGGGAACCTCGCCCGTCCACGGCTGGGTGAAGGCGCTGGGATCGTCGATGGTGAATTGGTAAAGAAGCGTGTGCTCGGCCGTGCGCTTAAAGCGCTCGATTACGTGCAGATTCTCATCGGAGCCTCTGAAGCTGGTCTTGCCGTTGAAATTGGTGGTGTCGATGACCAGGGTGTCGCCGTCCCAATGTCCCACCGAATCTCCCATCCAACTGCGCACCGAGGACGGCAGGTGCGCGCGGCCATCCAGCGGGATGACGCGAACGTCGTGCACCATTTCGATGTAGATCGAAACGTAACCCTGCGATTGAACGATGCGGTAATTGTTGTTGTAGAAACTCGACATCATGGGCGGGCCGTCGGTGGGCCAAATGATGCAACGCTCGTTCAAGGGACGATCCTTCGCACTATCTATATGACCGCGGGTGACGGCTCGGCGCGCGCGCTCGGCGGCTAGGGCCTGCGGAGTCAAAGGCGGAATTTTTCCATCCGGCGGATCGATCACGATGGAAGTTCGCCGGGTCTGGACCATTTTTGAACCGGAGTCCCACCAGGCTAGTCGTATGGGGCCGTTCACGTCGTTGGTGAAGCTTTCCTTTTGGTGCTCGACGAAATGTTTCTCGTATTCGGCGGCTTCCTCCTCGGTGAGAAACGGCTTGTTGGCGAATTCGGCGGGGCGCTCCAGCGGAGTAATGATGGCGTTGGTCCAAATGCCTTGTAGATCGGGCTGGCCATCGGGCAGATGCTGGAGTTTCCACGGCGCCGAATTTTTAGCGGCTGACGTTTTTGCCGCGACGGTCTGGCTGCATAGAGGCAGTACAGCCATGCTCGCCAGGGCGCTCAAACCTAGTAGAAACCGGACGGTCATGCGGGACCTCCTTGGTGCGGTGCTTGCCCGTATACGCGATCAGTATAGCGAGAAATATCCGATAGGCGTGTGGATGCTTAATCGCCCGAATCAGATCGTCAGGGCAAACCCGCCGTCCGGCGTTAACGTAGTGCCGGTAATGTAGCTGGCATCATCTGAGCAGAGAAAAACAATAGAACGGGCGATTTCTTCAGGGAGCCCGGCACGCCTTGAGTGCACGCGGGTCGCCAAGATGTTGTCGTAGAGTGCGTCGCCGAAAAGCGCGCGGCCCCGCCGGTGCATAGGCGTATCGACGATCCCTGGACAAAGGAGATTGACGCGGATGCCTTTGGGAGCCAATTCGGCGGAGACGCTGGTGGTCAAGCCGATCAGCCCGTGCTTGGAAGCGCAGTACGCCGGGAAACCGGCCGTGCCAAGAAACGAATTGACTGAGCCTACGTTGACGATTGCGCCACCGCGGCCGCCGGCCAGCATCGCACGAGCCTCAAACTGCATGCACAGAAACGGGCCCTTCAAGTTGGTATCTAAGACCTGGTCCCAGGCCTCCTCCGGAAAGTCCGTGATGCTGGCTAGCGGCCCCTCGTATCCGGCGTTGTTCACCGCGTAGTCGAGCCGTCCGAAAACGTCTACCGCGTGGGAGACCGCCCTTTGGACGTCTTTGGCGATGGCAACGTCCGCCACGACGAAACTCGCCTGTCCGCCGCGCTCCTGTATGCGATGAGCGAGGTCAGCCAGTTCCTTCTCGCGCCGTGCCGCGAGGACCACCTTGGCTCCGCGAGAGGCGAATGCTTCGGCAGTGGCCCAACCAATCCCGCTGCTGGCACCCATGATCAACGCTACTTTGTCATCCATCATCCCCGTTATTGTAGCGTTTGACGAAAATCGTCTCGAGGATCTTGCGATCTCCGGAGCATCGTGAGTTTCTGGCAAGGCTGCATGAATAACGCCGGGTATAACTGTTAAGGTCATTCTGCTGCCGGGTGTCACCGGCGGAGAGGAGTGAAAATGACCGGCAGAAGTGCTCGTAGTCTGACGATTCGGGAAGTGCGAACCCGTTTTGAGCAGTGGCGGCGGAACCGCAAAAAGAAGGCGGCCATACCGGATGAGTTGTGGTCGGCCGCCGTGGAGATTGCCCGCAGGGACGGCGTTAGCCGCACGGCCGCCGAGCTCCGTCTGGACGGCGGCAAACTGAAACGGCTCATGGTCGCAGCAGGACCGGGAGCCAGCAAGAGCGCACCGGCATCGTTTGTGGAGTTGGTGGCCCCGAGGACAGTTTCGCTTCCGGAATGCATGATCGAACTGGAAGGGCGCCGGGGCAAGATAAGAATCCAATGGAAGGGGGCTTCCGCTTCGGATCTGGCGAGCCTGAGTCGAGCGTTGTGGGAGGTTGCTTCTTGATCCAGATCACACCGCAGTTGCGCATACTGGTTGCGGTCGAGCCGATCGACGGACGCAAGGGGATTGATTCCATCGCACAGCTTTGCAGGGAGAGGCTGGACTCGGATACTGAAACTGGTGCGCAATACCGACGACGGGCGCACGGGAACGTTCACCAGCGGCATCGTTTCGATCTGGCGGGAGTGGCGCATCGCGCTGTACTTTAGCGGATGGAAACATGCGGGCGAGAATCTCGCCGATGTTCTGAAGCGGCGCGCGGCAGAGCTGGGATCGCCCATTCAGATGTGCGACGCGCTCTCGCGGAACAAGCCGAAGCTGACCGGGTGTGGAAGTCCTGCTGGCCAACTGTATGGCGCATGGAAGAAGGCAGTTTATAGATGTGGCCGCGAACTTCCCCGAAGAATGCCGGTATGTGCTGGAGACGCTGGGCGCGGTCTACGGCTTCGACGCGGAAACGAAGAGAGCGCGTCTGGCGCCGGAGGAAAGGCTGGCGTTTCATCAGGCGCACAGCGCGCCGCGTGATGGAGGAACTGCACCAGTGGATGGAAGCGCAGTTTGCGGAGCACAAGACCGAACCGAACTCCGGGCTGGGCAAAGCGATCTCTTATCTGCAGCGGCACTGGACGAAGCTGACGCTGTTCCTGCGGCAGCCGGGCGCACCACTCGACAACAACATCGCCGAAAGAGCGCTGAAGAAGGCGATCCTGCATCGCAAGAACGCGCTCTTCTACAAGACGATGAACGGGGCGCGAGTGGGCGATCTGTTCATGAGCCTGATCCACACCTGCGAACTGAACAAGGTCAACCCGTTCGACTATCTGACGGAGTTGCTCCGGCATCCCGCGGAACTGACGGTGCGCCCCGCGGAGTGGATGCCCTGGAACTATCGTGAGACATTAGCACGGCTGGCAAGGCCGACCGCGGCGTAATATGATGATTCCTGCCTGGCCGAAAAGGATCGACTGTGGCCAAGCGGGAGCGTCACTCGAACATGGCCCGAAAACAGGTCTTTGCACTGGCAAAATCTGATTACGTTTTTGGCCAGACTCGCCCGAACATTTTCAGTAGCCTTCGTGTCTAAGTATGACTTGATGATAGCTAATTTCCTGGTGGTGCAATTACCAAAAACGCACCAGGCGGCGACGCGATACCACCAATCACAATTTGAAGCGGTTGATTCCCCGCCGGCGTGCCAGACGGAATCCGAATATTCAACTGCGAGATAATCTCGCCCGGCGCCACCCCCGCATAAAGCACATCGCTCGCGTTCAACGTCACCGAGCCGAGCGTCACCGTAACCGGACTCGTCACCTGGGCTGCCCCTGTGGGAATAAACCCGGGAGCGATGCCCGGTTTGGTAGGACCGAAACCCGACGCATAGATCGTCACGATATCTCCGGGGTGCGCCGGCGCGAAGCTTGGGCCCAGCGCGGCCGGCCCGACATAAGCGCCACTCGTGCCATCTACCGCCGCCACCGGATTCTGCCCGTTCGCGTTGTTCTGGAAGTAAAAGAACTCCGGAGCAGCCTGCGCGACAATCACCGATTGCGGGAATGAGTCCACCGCGCCCGCCGTCCCGCACCCGGTGGTCACAACCACCTCGACTGCGGGGGGCTCCACACCCGGCGGGGGAGCGACATTCGGCGCCACCGCGTTAATCTGCCCCGGAAACACGTCCAGCAGCGGTGCGCTGATTCCTTCCACCGACACGCACACGCCCAGCAGCGTGGTGGGAAGCATGCCATTGACGATCTCGTTGGGATTTACGCCACGGCCGGTACCGGCGGGGACGAAATTTTGTCCATAAATGCTGAACAGCGCCCCCGGCGAAATCGTAGTCACAGCGGGGATGCTGCCCGCAATGCCGGCAATTCCACCCGCCGAGATCGCCGGCCCGGTAATGGCCATCGAAAAACTGGCCGCCACACCCAGCGCTTTGGCGGTCACCGTCACCGGCCCGCTCACCGGTCCCATGGTTACGCTCGCGCTCGCCATCCCATTTGCATCGCTGAGAAGCTGCGTCGGCGCCGCAACATTCGCCGAGCCTTGCACCACCGCAAAACTGACCAATGTATTTGCCAGCGGTTTTCCGGAGCTATCAGTAACGCGCACTGACAGCGGAGCCGGCGTCACTTGGTTGGGCATGACCATCGGTGCATTTCCGCTCATCTTCGACACTATCGCGCCACTGACGGGTTGAAACTCAAACCAGGTACGGAAGGCGCACGTGGCATTGAGGCTGGTGTCTATTGTCCCAGTCAAGGGAAACGGGGCGGCGGCAAGATTGGAACCGACGATGCTGCGCAGGAGCGCCGCGGTTGTGGAGAACGGGAAGCGCGCAATGAATGGTTCGAACCAGGAGATCGTGGAGGGTGCTGAGGCGGCAATATTAGTGGTCAGGAAAGAAAAATCGGCCGGGTCGCCGGGATTGCCTTCGTAGCAAACGCCGCCGCCCGCCTTCGAATACTGGTTAATCAGCGCGGGATTCTCAAACGCGTTCAGCAGGAAATCGATTCCTGTCGTCAGTGTCTTTCCGTTCACGTTCATGCTGTAGAGGTCATAACCCTGGGTCGCAGCCATTTCCGCTATCGAGACCAGATGGCCGAGAGCGACAGACGTGTAACTAGCGGAGCATGCGCTGCGCTCCGCTTCCTGCGGAAAGCTTCCGTCAGAACGCATCTGGTTCAATGCGACATAGAATTTCTGGATGGACTGCTCAAAGGTGGCGTTATCCGAGCGGCGGATCGCATCTGCCATCTCAACCGAGGCACCAAAATACCCATGATTGTTGCTAAAGCTAAGCTCAATCGGGGCTAGGGGCATGAGCTTGTTTTCGATCCAGTTCTCGATCGTCAGCCGGTCGCTGGCGGCAAGCGCCGGGTCGTCCTGGAGCGTGGGCCAAAGCATGAGAATCGGCTTGGTTGTCTCCATCAGCGAATACCGGAAGGAGTCTCCGGTGCTAAAGCCAATATCCATTAGATTAGCGGTGGCAACCACGCTTGGAGCGTTCGCCTGCGCCCAGGCGACTAAATTGTCTACCAGCTTGTTGAATGATTGTGGAGTGCGCAGTCCCAAGTATTCTCCTCCCCAGTGGAGGATCTCGTCTTGGAAGGCGTCCATCTGATCCTGGCCAATGCAACTCGTGTAATCGTCGGGGAGAACCGTGCAACTAAACGGCGGCCCTAAAGGTACTGTCGGACCAGCTGCAGCTGCAATCAGCGTCTGGGCTTGTCCCGCCAGAGTAATGATGCCTGAAGAGGTCCAGAGAGACCTGTTGGAAGGCGTTGTGCCCCAGCTGGAAAATATGGCGCTGCTTGAGATGGATTGCGTGTGGGTGAACGCCCCAAGCACCGCCTCCCGCAATAGCGCGTCGGATGGCGCAGGGTTGTCATAGAGGAGGGAAGCAGATTGCCCTGGCGGATTGATTGTATACCCCGCAACGCTTGTAAGGCCAGAAACCTGTTCCAAGCCGGGATTGTCCGGGTGAACATAGACTTGGAATTGGGGCTGGACAGAGCCGTCCGCGTTGAAGCCTTGCGACATCGAGAATCCAAACGATGGGCTTGCATAGCCGTTGGATGCGGTAAAGTTCGAGAATGACACATCTACCTGCTGCTGGTCGGTCGGCGGCGGATTATAGTGAATCTGAGCTTGGGCGTTACTGAATGTGATGGTTGGAGCTGGGGTGGTGAATTCCGGCGGCGCCTGGCATAGGATCTGAGCAGTTGCCGGCCCGAGCGCCGCTAAGGCCTTCGACCGTTGCGCCGGGTCGAACTCGACGGCATTCGGGTTAGTGACTTTGTAGTCCTCATACCTTATCCCTCCCATTACCGAGGTATCGATGGTGTAGCAGCCTGAGCCATTGCATACTTGCGCAGTGTGCTGAGTCTGCCCACTTGCGAGGATGCAAGCCAGAGATCCGCAGACAACCGCTCCAAGTGCGTTGTGCATGAGCCCCCTGCTAGCTCGGATTTCCAGCCCGCCCGAGTCTTTGCATAGTATACAGCGGTCGGCCGCGTTTTTTGGAGCAGCGCGGCGCGCCGGACTCAGGCTGGCTGGCGGGCAAGATCGCGGCTCGGACGGCCAGCAACGGCAGCGATGCCAAACACCAGAGATTCCTAGACTATGCCGGGCCGGAGTCGCCAAAACGCAGAGATAGACGACTGACATTACTGGTCCCAAGGTCACCCTCTCTGAACAGCCCCGAGTCACCCAGTTTCACCGAAAAGGACACGTCGTTCTTGCGGGCCGGAGACGGTGCTCCCCTAACCTGGGGCGACAGAAAGACCCTATAAGCGGGACGCAGGCTCGGTCACGCAGGCTTGCCGAAAGGACACGGAGCATCCGATCCGCGCGCACCGCATAGTGCTTGGCCGTGGGCTCGATACGCGATAGCAGCACCTTCGCTTCGGGCTCGAAAACCGCGGCGGTGAAATCCGGACCGGCGAATCGCTTCACGGCGTCGAGCGAATCGAAAAAATTGATTACTACGAACTCGGTCTCATCGCGATCGTCGGATCGAAGCACGTAGCCGCCCAGGTAGCCCGGAACGCTGCTCAAACCTGGCAGGACTTTGTTGTTGAGCAGTGCTTCGTAGGCATCGGCATGCTCAGGTCTTGTCCAGCCACGCCAGTGTCGCGCAATCATGTTCGCCCTTCATTTCAAGGTTAACCGTGCTCGCTTGCTATGATAGACGTTCGGAATGGAAAGCCTTAAGTCCGATCTCGGTCCACTGTCGGACGCGGTGACGCGTGGGATTCGCGTGGAAGTCCTGTCGCGCTATGCGGCGCAAAATTCGCATCCGCAGAACGGCGAATGGGTTTTCGAATATACGGTGCGCATCACCAACCAGGGAAGCGAAACCGTGCAACTGATCAGCCGGCACTGGATCATCACGGACGCGGCCGGGCACACGCAAGAGGTCAAGGGTCCGGGCGTGGTGGGGCATCAGCCGGTGCTCCCGCCCGGTGAATCGTTCAAATATTCCTCCTGGTGTCCGCTCGCGACGCCGGTGGGAATGATGCATGGCACTTACCAGATGGTGACCACGGGCGGCGACCAGTTTGACATCGAGATTGCGCCGTTCGGGTTGAAGGCGCCTTACACGGTGAACTAGGTTCGCGCGCCGGACCTACAATCAAAGCGTGAATTACCGGATTGAGAAAGACACCATGGGAGAGATGCGTGTGCCGGCTGAAGCGCTCTACGGCGCGCAGACGCAGCGGGCGGTGGAGAATTTTCCGATCAGCCGGATGCGGTTTCAGCGCGCGTTTATACGTGCGCTGGGAATGATCAAGAGCGCGGCCGCACGCGTGAATGGACGCATCGGGCAATTGCCGGCGGAGCTGGCGGCGGCCATCGAAAAAGCAGCCGAGGAGGTTGCGGCGGGCCAGCACGACGACCAGTTCGTGGTGGATATTTTCCAAACCGGCAGCGGTACCTCCACCAACATGAACGCCAATGAGGTGATCGGGCATCTGGCGAAGGCGCATCCCAACGACCATGTGAATCGCGGCCAGTCCAGCAACGATGTGATTCCGGCGGCGATTCATGTGGCGGCGGCGCTGCTGGTGAGGGAGGAACTGCTGCCGGGCATGGGGTTGCTGGCGGGCGCGCTGGAGCAGAAAGCGGACGAGTTTCGCGACATCGTCAAGATCGGCCGCACGCATTTGCAGGATGCCGTGCCCATGACGCTCGGCCAGGAGTTCAGCGGCTATGCGTCGCAAGTGGAGAATTGCGGCTCGCGCGTTGTGGCGGCGCTGGAAGGAATCTACGAGTTGCCGTTGGGAGGGACGGCGGTGGGCACTGGACTCAACGCCACGCCGGGTTTCGCCGCCGCGGTGATAGCGGAGCTGGCCGAACGCACTGGAATGCCGTTTCGCGAGGCTCGCAATCATTTCGAAGCGCAGGCCGGCAAGGATGCGGTGAGTTTTCTGAGCGGGGCGCTGAAGACTTACGCGGTCGCGCTCACCAAGATCGGCAACGACATCCGCTGGCTTGGCTCGGGACCGCGCTGCGGGCTGGGCGAGTTGAAGCTGCCGGAAACGCAGCCTGGATCGAGCATCATGCCGGGTAAGGTGAATCCGGTGATCGTCGAGAGCCTGCTGATGGCTTGCGCGCAGGTGATCGGATACGACGCCGACCATCGCCTGGTGCTGCGCGGCGGGAAATTTCGAGCTGAACGTGATGATGCCGGTGATGGCGTACGATCTGCTGGAATCGATTGAGCTGCTGGCCGCGGTGTCGAAGAATTTCGAGCAGCGCGCGGTACGTGGACTTCAGGCGGACGCGGCGCGGGCGTCGGGATTTGTCGAGCAGTCGCTCGCCATGTGCACCGTGCTGGCCCCCGAGATCGGCTATGAGCGGGCGGCGGCCATCGCTAAAGAAGCATTTCGGAGCGGGCGCACGGTGCGTGAGGTGGCGCGGGAAACGAGCGGGATTCCGGAAGACCGGCTGAATCAATTGCTGAACCCGCGCAGCCAGACGGGCGCGGAGTAGTTACTGGCGGGCGGCCACGCGCAGGAGCGTGCGATAGATCAGGTCCGTGCCTTGTTCGAGCGAATCGAGGGGAACGCGCTCGTCGTTGCCGTGCATCCGGCTCAAGTCGTCGTTCGAAATCGGGTACGGATAAATGCCATAGACGGGAACCCCGCGGCTTCGCCATGCGCCCGCGTCGGTGCCGGCTTGAAACAGGTACGGGGTCACCGGGACGCCGGGCCAAAGTTGGCCGGCGCTTTCGGCCAGGGCGCGATAGAGGGCGGTGTTGGTGGGAGACTCGTGCGGGGCCGGTCCGGCGGCGGCTGTGTTTGCTGAGGTGACGTCCACGTTCGGATCGGCGATTACCTTTTTAATCTCGGCGATCAAATCCGCTGCGGTGGTGCCGGGGATCACGCGGAAATTGATAGTGGCTTGGGCCGAGCCGGGGATCACGTTGCCGCGAAAGCCGGCGTTCAGAAAAACCGGCGCGATGGTGTTGCGCATGATGGCGTGCAGCAGGAAATCCTGGCTGATTTCGTGATCGGCGCGAGCGATCGACGGCGGGATCTTTGCTATTTACCAGATCGTAGAAATATTTCGATTCGGGCGGTTCGCTGGTTTTGGCGAGCGTCAGGAAGAACTCGCGCGTGCTCGCGGTCAGTTGCGGCTTGGTGTCGTAATCGGCCAGGCGAGCCATGGCTTTCGACAAACGGAAGATGGCGTTGTCGGGACGCGGCATGGAGGAATGCGTGGAGGTTCCGTGCGCGGTGAGGACCAGCGACATGGAGATTTTGTCGGCGGTGGAGATGCTGACATAGCGCACTCGGCCATCGGCGCGCTTCATGATCCAGCCGCCTTCATTCAGCGCGAATTCGCAGTCCATCGCGTCCCAATGGGATTTCGCCAGCCAGGTAGTGTTGTAGGGCGCGCTTTCTTCGTCGGCTTCGATGAGGAAGATGACGTCGCGGCGCAGCGGAATCTTGTTGCGCGCCAGACGCATGACAGCCTCCGCGAAAACCGCGATGCCGCCTTTGAAGTCGATCGCGCCGCGGCCCCAAACGTAGCCGTCTTTGACGACGCCGGCGAACGGATCGAGGGTCCACTTATCGCGTTCCACGCCCACCACGTCGGCGTGCGAGGCGAGCAGCACCGGCCGTTCGCTGCCGTCGCCTTTGAGCCGCGCGATCAAGTGCGACTTGCCGGGGTCCGGCGTTGGAACGATTTCTACCGTGAAGCCTAGCGGCTTCAATTTGGCGGCCATCAGTTGGTCAAGTGGCTCGGTTTTACCGGGAGGATTGCTGGTGTCGACGCGGATCAGCTCGACCAGCAGATCCGCGGTCGGCGTAGCCGCACGGATCGGTAGAGCGCCGGCAAGGCAGAGTGCGGCGAGAACGGTTGGATAACGCATCGGTTGTTCGCGATCAATTATCCAGGAATGGCAGGCACAGGGTCAATTCGTGCCGGCCGCGCGAGTCGCAGTGTAGGCTTGACAACAGGCCCGCGAACGTGGGATTTGTTGAGAGCGTTGTATCTCCGAGTTGAGGAGCTGTTCTTATGGGTTCGTTGAACCGCTGGTGGATCGCAGTGGCGGGCGTGTGCTTGCAAATGGCCTTGGGCGCCGGCTACGCCTGGAGCGTGTTTCGCATTCCGCTAGTCAACGCGAATAAGGAATACGGCTGGAGCATCGCTGAAGTTTCGGCGACATTTACGATCTGCTGGTTCTTCCTCGGATGCACCTCGGTTTTGGGCGGACTGTGGATGAACAAGAGCGGCCCCAGAGTGGTTGCGATGTTCGCGGGTCTGCTATGGGGCGGCGGCGTATTTTTGGCGAGCTTTTCGGGACACAATCTGTGGTGGCTGTATCTTACTTATGGCGTAATCGGCGGAACTGGGCTCGGGATGGGCTACATCGTTCCCATCGCGGTTCTGGTGAAATGGTTTCCCGAACACCGCGGGCTCATTACTGGGATTGCGGTGGGTGGTTTTGGCGCTGGATCTCTCATCGCCGCGCCGTCGGCCGGCAGGCTGTTGCAAACCGTCGGGCTGATGCCCACCTTCGCGTATCTCGGCGTGGCGTATGGCGTAGTGGCGATCTGCGCGGGCTTCTTCATGCGAAATCCTCCGGAAGGTTGGAAGCCGTCCGGCTGGAAACTCACCGCGGCGCAAATGGCGCAAAGGTCGGATCGCGACTTCGCATTGCCGGAGGCCTTGCGAACCTGGCAATGGTGGGCGCTGTGCGGACTAATGTCCATCAACACCATGGCGGGCCTGTCGGTGGTCTCGCAAGCCGCGCCGATCTTCCAGGAGATCGGCAAGATGAGCGCGGCGACGGCGGCCAGCCTGGTGGGCGTCATCAGCATCGCCAATGGATTGGGCCGCGTATTTTGGGCCTGGATTTCGGACCTGACCGGCCGGAAGACTGCCTTCATCATCATGTATCTGATACAGGCGGTCTTGTTTTGGACATTTCACTCCATCGGCTCCGCGATGCTTCTTTTCATCGTGACCTTTATTATTGTGGTGTGCTATGGAGGCGGGTACGGGATCACGCCGGCCTTCACGGCGGATTATTTTGGCGCACGCAACATGGGCGCGGTGTATGGCTTGATGCTGCTGCCCTGGGCGTTCCCGGCCGCATTCGGCCCGTTGCTGTTTGCGTATCTGCGGCAGGTCACGGGCGGATACAATCAGGCGCTGTACCTGATCGCGGGGATGATGACGGTGTCGATGATATTGCCGGTTCTGGTCTCGCCGCCGCGCGGCCACAAAGCCGCAAAGGAATCGCCGGTCCCAGGAGTTGCGTTCCAAGCTGTGTCCGGCAGCGACAGCAAAGCCTAGCGCCGGCTGTTCCGAATTAGAAGCGCTGCAAGGAATTGAGCAGCGCGTAACTGGTTCGCCTACCCGGCAGAACGACGGTGTGGACCGGACGCCAGTAACGGTCGAGCGCGCCGATGTAGCGCGCGTCCCCAGCGCCCTCCGCCATCAAAACCGCGTAAACACGGTGCCGCGGATACCAGAGGATATGGAACGCGCGGCCCTGCGCATCGGATTGCCAGGAGTCGCGCGCGGGTTCTCCCAGGGATTGGATGACGGATTGGTAATCGTCGGAAAAGCTCAAACCCAGGTCTTGCTGGGCGACGGGAGCGTAGAAAGCGCGCGTGGCGATCAGGCCGCCGCGAAACAAGCTGATGGCCAGTACGCATCCTGCCAGGCCCAAAGCCACGCCTCCGAGCACGATTTTCGGGATGCGCGAGCGGGGGCCGTCTTCCAATCGAATTCCGATCACGGGCGCCGGCCCGGTGCGGGCGCGAGCGGGAGGCGCGGCAGCGGCATCGCCCACGGCATCGCTTACGCCGTCGTTCACTGCCAGCGGCATCTGGATCACCCGGCGCTTGGCCGGACACACGGCTCCGGCGCGGTATTCCAGCTCGGCCAGCAGTCCCACGATCATCACCGGCGCTTCCACGCGCGAGACGTCGCCCACGTAGCGGCGCGGGATGGAGACCGTCTCGTTGCTGCCGGTGTTGCGAACCAGGACTTCCGACCAGGTAGCGCTCTGGTACATCCACTCGTTATGCTGTATGTTTACAATTGCGGGGTAGAAGGAAAACGGGCGGGCGCCAAGTTGCGCGATGGGCGGCGGGATGGACGGTCCCGGCATAGCTTCTATCTTATAACTGTGCAGGCGTCAGTAAGAAGCGCCTTTTAAGCCGGAAACCGTCTTTAAGCTGTCAGGGCCAGCAACCCCAGGGCGTGGTCAAACCGTAAATTTTCTTATGGCTGTTATCTTTACCTGTTACCTTCGGGCCTCATATTGAAGTCATTTACTTTAGCGCCGGGGCAAAGATGAATATGGATACGACCGCAGAAGATTTGCGGCCGGTTGGGGAGGAAGACTTTCGTCTATCCCCCCCTGCTAAGCCGCCCAACAAACCGAAGAAACGTGGATTCATCTGGGTCCTGTTCTTTGTAATCATCATTGGCATAACCAGTTACGCCGTTTGGAGGGTGCGTCAGCCGGGTCTCATTGCACCCACCAACCAGGGCGGCCGGGGAGGTTTCGGCCGCGGAAGAGGTGGTTTCAACGGGGATGCACTCCCGGTAGTCGTGGCAAAAGCACGCTCCGCCGCGGTTCCAGTTTTTCTGGACGGTTTGGGCAATGTAACCGCTTTCTATACGGTCACGGTCAAATCCCGCGTGGACGGCCAGCTGATGAAGGTCAACTTCCAGGAGGGGGACTTTGTAAAAGAGGGTCAGGTGCTGGCTGAGATCGACCCCCGCCCTTATCAAGTCATGCTCGATCAAGCCCAGGGTACGTTGGCGCACGATCAGGCTTTGCTCGAAAACGCAAAATTGGACTTGCAACGCTACACCACCCTGGTCAGTCAGGACGCGATTCCCACGCAGCAACTGGACACGCAGAAAGCCCTGGTGGCTCAATACGACGGCAACATCAAGCAGGACGCAGCCAACATTGATAACGCCAAACTGCAGTTGGTGTACGCCAAAATCACGGCGCCGATCACTGGAAGAGTCGGCCTGCGTCTGGTGGATCCCGGAAATATCATCCACGCTACCGACGCCACCGGAATCATCGTGATCACGCAGCTTCAGCCCATTGCGGTGCTGTTCACTATTCCCGAGGACAGTCTTCCGGCCGTGATGAAGAAGCTGGCAGCAGGCGCCAAGCTGCCGGTGGAGGCATGGAATCGCGATAATTCGCAAAAAATCGCCTCCGGAACGCTGCTGACCGTGGACAACCAGATCGACAATACCACCGGGACGTCCAAGCTAAAGGCCATCTTCGACAACACAAACTTCGAATTGTTCCCGCAGCAGTTTGTCAATATTCGCCTGTTGCTGGACACTCTGCAGAACCAGACGGTAGTGCCCACGGTAGCGGTACAAAACGGGCAGCAAGGCACGTTCGTCTATGTAGTGGACGACCAGCGCACGGCTCACATCCGTACGGTGCAGGTGCTGTCTTCGGACCAATCCGGCGCCGACATCAAGAGCGGCATCAAAGTGGGAGAAGAGGTTGCGGTGGACGGCGCGGATCGTCTCTCGGATGGATCCAAGGTTCGAGTTCGCGATGCCGGGGAAGTGGAACGGCAGGCAGCGGCTGACGCGGCGGCATTTGCGGCGCGTGGCCGGGGACGCGGTGGACGTGGGCGCGGAGGCCAGGGCGGTTCGGGCCAATTCGGCGGTCGCGGCCGGGGCGGTAGAGGTACCCAATAGCAGTGAGCCCTTCACGCATTTTCATTCTGCGGCCCGTCGCTACCTCGCTCATGATGGCGGGCATCGTACTCATTGGCGTGGTTGCCTACACGCAACTGCCGGTTTCGGCATTGCCTCAGGTCGACTACCCGACCATCCAGATTCAAACCTTCTATCCCGGCGCGAGTCCGGAGGTAATGACGTCGGCGGTAACGGCTCCGCTCGAGAAGCAGTTCGGCCAGGTGCCCGGGCTGAATCAGATGACGTCCATCAGCTCTTATGGCAGTTCGCTGATCACGCTGCAATTCACGCTGGATCTGGGCATCGACGTGGCCGAGCAGGAAGTGCAGGCCGCCATCAATGCGGCGGGCACTTATCTGCCAACCTTGCTTCCCAACCCGCCGATTTACAGTAAGGTCAATCCGGCCGACGCGCCGGTGCTCACGCTGGCGATCACCTCCAAGACGGTACCGCTAATCAACATCGAAGAGTACGCCGAAGTGCGCATGGCGCAGCGCATTTCGCAGCTCAAGGGCGTGGGGTATGTGAGCATCAGCGGCGGCGAACGTAGGGCCGTGCGGGTCCAGGCGAATCCTACCGCATTAGCATCTTACGGCCTGAGTATGGATACCTTGCGCACGGCGTTGAGCAGCGCCAACGTGAACCAGGCCAAAGGCAATTTTGATGGAAAAGATCAGGCCTGGACCATCAACGATAACGACCAGCTCAGCTCCGGGGCCCAGTACAAGCCCATCATCATCGCCTATCGCAACGGCGCGCCAGTCCGGCTATCGGATGTGGCCACCATTATCGACGCTCCGGAAAATAACAAGCAGGCGGCCTGGGTGGGCAACGATCAGGCCATTATTCTGAACATCCAGCGCCAGCCGGGCACCAACATCATCAGCGTCGTCAATTCCATTCAGGCGCTGCTTCCGCAGATCCGCGCTTCGCTGCCTCCGGGCGTGGACGTGCGCGTGATCACGGACCGCACCACCACCATTCGAGCTTCCGTCAAGGACGTCGAATTCGAGTTGATGCTCACCATCGGGCTGGTGGTGATGGTGATCTTTCTCTTTCTTCGCAGCCTTTCAGCCACCATCATTCCTGGAATCGCCGTGCCCCTATCCCTCGTTGGCACGTTCGGAGTGATGTATCTGCTGGGCTACAGCCTGGACAATCTCTCGCTGATGGCGCTGACCATTTCCACCGGCTTTGTCGTGGACGACGCCATCGTCATGATCGAGAACATCTCGCGCTATATCGAGATGGGCGATTCGGCCATGCAAGCGGCGCTCAAAGGATCGGCCGAAATCGGGTTCACCATCGTGTCTCTGACCGTTTCCCTCATCGCCGTGCTGATTCCGCTGCTTTTCATGGCCGACGTGGTGGGCCGCCTGTTCCGCGAATTTGCGGTGACGCTGGCGGTAACCATCGTGTTCTCGGCTTTCGTGTCGCTGACGCTGACGCCCATGATGGCGGCGCGAATTTTGAAGCACAAGCCGGAGCACGAGCGAGGCGGCCTGTACCGTTTCTCGGAATGGTGCTTTGTCAAGAGCATCGAGCAATACGGCAAAATGGTCCAAGTGGTTCTGCGGCATCAGGTGGCCACGCTGATGGTGGCCGCTGGGAACCCTGGTGCTCACCATTTACTTGTACGCCGTGGTCCCCAAGGGCTTTTTCCCGGTGCAGGATACGGGCGTGATTCTGGGCATTTCGCAAGCGCCGGAGACGATTTCGTTCCCGGCCATGGCGCGGCGCCAGCAGGAACTGGCCAAGGTGATTCTCAGGATCCGGCGGTCGAGAACCTGACTTCCTTCATCGGCGTCGACGGCGCAGAATACCACCATGAACAGCGGCCGCATCCAGATCACGCTAAAGCCGCTCGAGGAGCGCCTGGCGTCTCGGCCAGCGATGTCATCCGGCGGCTGGAGCCGAAGGTGGACACAGGTGCCCGGCATCGAGCTTTACATGCAGCCGGTGCAGGACCTGACGGTGGAAGACCGCATCAGCCGGACGCAGTATCAATATCGCTCGACGCGCCCGACAAGGCGATCCTGGATCAGTGGGTGCCGAGGCTGGTAGACAGGCTGAAGCAAATTCCGGAACTGCGCGACGTGGCCAGCGATCAGCAGAATGAGGGCCTGGGACTGCGGGTAGAGATCGACCGCGACACGGCCGGCCGGCTAGGCATCACTCCGCAGAATATCGACGACGCGCTCTACGACGCCTTCGGGCAGCGCCAGGTCTCGACCATCTATACCCAGTCCAACCAGTATCCACGTGATTCTGGAAGCGCTGCCGCAGTGGCAGCAGAATGCGTCCGCGCTGAACGACATTTATGTGCAGATCGGCTCGGCTTCGCAGAACCTCGCCTCGACCATCGCGCTGGCCGGAACCAATACCGCGCTCACCGGCGCAGCGCCTTCGCCCAGGCGCCGCTAGGCGTCTTTTACGCGCGCCATGCCGGTCCCGCTCCCATTACCATCAACCATCAGGGGCAGTTTCCGGTGGTGACGCTTTCCTTCAATCTGGCGCCGGGCGCGTCGCTCGGAGCCGCCGTCGCAAATTCGCAAGGCGACGAAGAGACCTGGGCATGCCGGCCAGCATCGAGCCCACATTCCAGGGCACCGCGCGCGCCTTCGAGAATCTCGCTGGCCAACGAATCGCTCCTGATCCTGGCCGCCATCGTCACCGTGTATATCGTGCTCGGCGTGCTGTACGAAAGCTACATTCACCCGCGTCACGATTCTGTCCACCCTGCCTTCGGCCGGCGTGGGCGCCATCGCGGCGCTAATGCTGTTCCACGAGGATCTGGATGTCATTGCGCTCATCGGCATCATCCTGCTCATCGGTATCGTCAAGAAAAACGCCATTATGATGATCGACTTCGCGCTCGAAGCCGAGCGCAAGGAAGGCAAGACGCCGGAGGAGGCGATTTACCAGGCCTGTTTGCTGCGCTTCCGGCCCATCATGATGACCACCATGGCGGCGCTGCTGGGCGCGGTGCCGCTGGCCTTCGGCACCGGCGTCGGTTCCGAGCTGCGGCAGCCGCTGGGCATCACCATCATCGGCGGACTGCTGGTCAGCCAGGTGCTCACGCTGTTCACCACCCCGGTCATTTATCTGTGGTTTGGACGAATGGCGAGCTGGGTGGCGCGAAAGCGCGGCAAGGACACCGTGGACCACGATCTTTCGCTGGCTGAGATATGAGTAGCGGCGGCATATCCGCGCCGTTCATCCGACGGCCCGTGGCGACGACGCTGCTGGTCATCGCGGTTATTCTCGCGGGCGGTTTGGCGTATACACTTTTGCCGATGGCGCCGCTGCCGCAGATCGATTTCCCGACCATCTTCGTCAGCGCCGGACTGCCCGGCGCAAGCCCGGAAGTAATGGCCGCCTCGGTGGCCACTCCTTTGGAGAAGTCGTTCACGCGCATTGCCGGCGTGACCGAAATGACGTCCTCGAGCTCGATCGGCTCGGCCAGCGTAGTCCTGCAGTTCGATCTGAGCCGCGACATCAATGCCGCCGCGCGCGACGTGCAAGCGGCCATTAACGCCGCTGCCGGCAACCTGCCCTCGAATCTGCCCACCAACCCTCATTACCGCAAGGTGAATCCGGCCGACGCGCCCATTCTCATCCTCTCGATGACGTCCGACGTGGTGCCGAGGCCGAAGCTGTATGACATCGCCTCTTCGATCTTTGCGCAGAAGCTGTCGCAGGTGAAGGGCGTTGGGCAGGTGAACGTCGGAGGAAGCTCTCTTCCGGCGGTCCGCGTGGAGGTGAATCCCGCAGCCGGTCTCCGACTATAACGTTGGCCTGGATCAGATCGGCACATTCCTGCAGGGCGCCAATGCCAACAAGCCGCAAGGGCGAGATCGCCGACGGTAACATGACGCTGGGGCCTGTCGGCCACCGACCAGCTATTGCAAGCCAAGGATTACAAAGATCTGATCGTGGTCTATCGCAACAACGCGCCGGTCCGGCTGTCGGATCTGGGCCGCGTGGTGGATGGCACCGAAGATGTCCGCAACATGGGCTTGTCCAACGGCAAGCCCGCGGTACTGCTTGTGGTCAGCCGCCAGCCCAACGCCAACATCATCGAGACGGTGGACCGGATCAAGGCCTTGCTGCCTCAGTTCCGGGCCACGCTGCCGCCCAATGTTCAAATGAACATCGACACAGACCGTACTCTAACCATCCGGTCTTCGGTCTACGATGCGCAGCGCAACATGATCATTTCGATCGTTCTGGTGATCCTGGTGGTGTTCGTCTTCCTGAGGAATATCCCGGCCACGATCATCCCCAGCGTGTCGGTTCCAGTCTCGCTGATTGCCACCTTCGCCGTCATGTATATATGTGGCTACACGCTGGATAATTTGTCGCTGATGGGCTTGGCGATTGCCACCGGATTTGTAGTGGACGACGCGATCGTGGTGATCGAAAATATCACCCGTCATATCGAAAATGGAATGACCCCCATGGCCGCGGCGCTGCGAGGCGCTCAGGAAATCGGCTTCACCGTTTTGTCCATGAGCATCTCGCTCATTGCCGTGTTCATCCCCATTCTGTTGATGGGCGGAATCGTGGGACGCCTCTTCCGTGAATTCGCGGTGGTTCTTTCGGTCGCGATCTTCATGTCGCTGCTGGTATCGCTGACGGCGACACCCATGATGTGCGCGCGCATGTTGAAAAGCAAGCATGAGCACGGCCGGATCTACAATTTTGGAGAACGGATTTTCCAATATGTGCTGTCTACCTACGGCGCGGCTTTGCAGGTGGTTTTGAATCAGACCGTGCCGGTCCTGATCGTGGTGGGAATGACCATCGGCGTCAGCGTCTACCTGTACATCGAGATTCCCAAAGGATTTTTCCCGCAGCAGGACACCGGCCGGCTGCAGGGCAACATCATGGGCCAGCAGCACATCTCCTACCAGTCCCTGGTGGAGAAGGTCAAGTGGTTTGAAGAACAGGTTCGCAACGATCCAGCCGTGGAGGTGGTGAACGTAACCGCGGGCTCCAACGCCGGCGGCCGTGGCGGCGCCAACAACGCCAACATGAACATCCAGCTCAAGCCTGCCAAGGATCGCGGTGGACTTACCTCCGATCAAGTGATCACCCGCATCCGTCAAAAGACTCAGAATATGCCGGGCGCTATTCTGTATCTGCAAAACTCGCAAGACATACGCATCGGCGGCCGGCAGAGCAATGCCCAATACCAATACACCATCCAGACGCCGGACCTGGACTTGCTCTCGCACTGGGGCCCTAGGGTGCTGGCGCGCCTCTCGTTGCTTCCCCAATTGGTGGATGTCAGTTCCGATCTCCAGAATTCTGGACTTTCATCCCAAGTGGTGATTGATCGCGACACCGCCTCGCGGCTGGGCCTCACCGCTCAGGCGGTGGACAGCGCGCTCTACGACGCCTTCGGCCAGCGCCAGGTGTCCACCATGTACAAATCCATCAATCAATATCACGTGGTGTTGGCGCTGGAGCAACAATGGTGGGAAAGCCCGGCCTTTCTCGATAAGATCTACGTACAGACGCCGCGCGGGCTGTCCATCCCGCTCTCAACCTTCACTCATTTCCGCGAGGGCATCACGGCCCTCTCGCTGCCGCATCAGGGACAGTTTCCGGCCACCACCATTTCCTTCAACCTTCCGGACGGCGTTTCCTTGAGCGACGCGGTGAACGCCATTAACAAGGCCGAGCTTGACATCGGAATGCCGGCCAGCATTACCGGCAAATTCGCGGGAACGGCGCAGGCGTTCCAGGCCTCGCTTGACTCGCAGCCCATTTTGATTGGCACGGCGCTGCTGGCGGTGTACATCATTTTGGGGATGCTGTATGAAAGCCTCATTCATCCGCTCACCATCATCTCGACGCTGCCCTCGGCGGGTGTCGGCGCTCTGATCGCGCTGGTCATGTTTCGTACCCAGCTCACCATCGTGGCGCTGATTGGAATCATCCTGCTCATCGGCATCGTGAAAAAGAACGCCATCATGATGATCGATTTTGCCCTGGCCGCCGAACGAAACGAAGGCCTGAGCCCGCGCGATGCCATTTTCCAGGCCTGCATGTTGCGATTCCGTCCCATCATGATGACTACCGCGTGCGCAATGCTGGGTGGCATGCCGTTGGCCCTCGGTCTGGGTTCCGGTTCCGAACTTCGCCGTCCGCTGGGTATCACCATCGTGGGCGGTCTGCTGGTCAGCCAGATGCTGACCTTGTTCACCACGCCGGTGATTTATCTGTCGCTGGATCGTCTGCGGGTCCGCTTCAAAGCGCGCAAGCCGAAGTTTCGCCACCGGCCTGGCTTCCTCATTCCGGGAGGCGCTGCCGGAGACTGATGACTCGCTCTTGGACAATCGCACTTTCTTCATTTCTGTTCTGCTCGGCTTGCACGGTGGGACCGAAATACCAACGTCCCAGTGCGCCCGTGGCGCCCGCTCTCAAGGGATTGGCCGGCAACGACCAATGGAAGATGGCCACGCCCAGCGACCAGCTGCTGAAAGGCAATTGGTGGGAGATTTTCGGCGATCCGCAATTGAATCGTCTGGAAGAGATGATCAACATCAACAACCAGAACGTCAAGCAGGCCGAAGCGCAATACCGCCAGGCCCGCACGTTCGTGGATCTCAACCATGCCAATTATTACCCCATCATCGGATCGGCCCCCTCCATCACGCAGACCGATACGGGAAAGAACGCCGGCCGTGGGCTGGCCGGGACGTCACAAAGCTTTTCTCTGCCCGCCACGGCGAGCTGGGAGCCGGATTTGTGGGGGCGCGTTCGTCTGGCAGTCGAAAACGCTGTCGATAATGCCCAACTCAGCGCGGCCGACTTGGAGAACACCCGCCTGAGCATGCAGGCCTTGCTGGCGACGGATTATTTCAACCTGGCCGGCAGTGACATGCAGCAGGTGATTCTGCAAAATACGATCGAGGCTTATCGCAGAAATCTGCAGTTGACCATCAACCGCTACAACGGCGGCGTGGCATCCAAGAGCGATGTAACGCTGGCGCAGACCCAGCTGGCTGGAGCGCAGGCGCAAAGCACCGACCTGCGCATTGCGCGCGCCACCAATGAACACGCCATTGCGGTGCTGATCGGTGAAACTCCATCGCAGTTAAGCATCGAGGTTCGAAAAATCGATGCGCCTCCGCCTCCTATTCCGGTCGCCATGCCATCGCTGCTTTTGGAGCGGCGCCCCGATATCGCCTCGGCCGAGCGCCAGGTCGCGGCCGCCAACGCCAACATCGGTCTGGCTCAAACAGCTTACTATCCGACGCTTTCTTTGTCAGCCACTCCCGGCTTGCTGAGTACCGGGCTCGCGAATTTGGTCACCTGGGGCAGCCGCGTGTGGTCCGCCGGTCCGTCGGTTTCGCAAACCCTATTCGACTTCGGACGCCGCGACGCTTCGCTCCGAGGCACGCAAGCCGCCTATGACGCCACCGTGGCCAGCTACCGGCAAACGGTCCTTTCCGCTTTCCAGGAGGTGGAGGACGATCTCGTCAATCTTCGCTACCTGGCCGAGGAAGCGGTCCAACAGCAAGAGGCGGTGACGGCGGCCGTGCAGGCTTTGGATCTGGAGTTGGCTCGCTACCGCGCGGGGACCGATTCCTACATCAACGTCATCACCACCCAAGCCATCACGCTCAGCGATCAGCAAGCGGCCGTCTCGATTCTACAGCGGCGCCTGCTGGCGGCGGTGGATCTGGTCAAAGCTTTGGGTGGCGGTTGGGACGCATCCCAGCTTCCCAGTCAAGACCAGATGCGCTCGGTTCGCACCGGCGGGTCCTAATTTCGCGGCCCGGAATCGGCTTTGCGGTGAAAAATCTTCTGGCGAATATCGGGCCAGAATTCGGGCAGGATATTGTATAGCGCCGAGGCCGCCAGGCTGGTGCCAAAGCGCTTGGCTACTTCGGTTCCAGTCACGCTAACGGCCGGATAGTAGACGTTGGACAGCCCAATACCCATGCCCATGCCGAGAATTCCGGAGTAGTTGAACGTCGTAGTCCCCGAGTCCGTGCGCGTCACCGCAACGCGGCTCATGGCATGCCCCACGCGATGCCAAAAAGAATACTCCGGCCCGATCCGAAAATAACGAGGATCTTCGTGCAGCAGGGATGCCAGCACGGCGTCCTGGAAGAAATTCTGCGACGTGATGTCGGCCACAGCCGCGCCTAAACGCTGCGCGTAAGCAGTGCCGCCGTAGCCATACTTGGGATCGTCGTTGTCAGTTTGGGAGATCGCTGCGCCTGCGGCCGCCGCCGCGGGTGTAAACGGGTCAAAGGTTTCCTTGGCGAACAGCTTGAACTTTTCCTTTACCGTCAGGGGCGTCACTTGCTGGTGGGGATCGGACACAGTCTCGAAATTCGGGATGACACCGAGAATGCGATCGTCGCTGAGCGGCGGAGAGGTTTGCGAATCGGATTCCGCGGTTTGTGAGAGTAGCAGGCAGGATGGAATCCAAACCAGAGCCAGCAGCGCCGAAACTTTTTGAAGTGGTCCGGGTTTAAACCGACGCTTCACTTCTCCTCCCGCCTCATCCGTCGCAATCCAGGCTGTTGTAATGACGGCGGGCGAGGCGTTCTGATTACAGCGCAGGCGCTTCTGATCACGGAAACGATAAACCTGTAACAGAAGTCGCCTGTGCACGCTGAATCTCTCAGGCGAATTCGGATGAGCTCGCCTTCCGTAACGAAGTGTAAAACGAGAAACTGGAACAGATGCCTACTCTGTCTGCCGAGTCGCTCACTCGATTTGCTTATGAACTGCTCATCGCCGCGCATGTACCACCACGGAAAGCCGATCTGGTAGCTCAGTCGCTGTTAGCCGCCAATCTCCGCGCCGTCGACTCGCACGGTCTGCAACTTCTGCCTTACTACCTGGAGCAGATTCAGATGGGCAATATCAAGGTAGAGGCGGAAGGTCGCGTAGCGAGCGAGAGCGGCGGCTGCCTGGTGTACGACGGCGAGTGCGGCATCGGACAATGGATCTCCGGGATCTGCTGCGGCCACGCCATTCGCCTGGCGCGCGAGCATGGGCTGTCGCTGGTAGTGGCGCGGGAGTCGAACCATTTTGGGGCGGCGGCGTTTTGGGCGCAACGGATGTCCGCGGCAGGCTGCATCGGAATCGTGATGTGCAATGCCAGCGCGCTGGTGGCGCCGTGGCAAGGCAAGCAGCCGCGCTTCGGTACCAATCCGATTTGCATGTCGGTGCCGGGCTCGAACACCTGGCTGCTCGATATGGCCAGCACCACCGTCGCGCTGGGAAAAATCCTGAACGCGCAGAATCACGGGCGCGCCAGCATTCCGGAAGGCTGGGCCATGGATTCCGAGGGCGTGCCCACCACCGACACCGAGACTGCGCTCTCCGGCTTGTTGATGCCGCTGGGCGGTTACAAAGGAAGCGGCCTGGCGATGCTGGCCGAGATTCTGTGCGCGGTGCTCGGTGGCGGCGCCATGTCAACGCAGCTGGGCGGCATTCGCGTGAAGGGCCAGCCCATGCGGACCAGCCAGCTTTTCCTCGGGATCGACGTAACGCGATTCATGCCGCTGGCCGATTTCGAGCGCCGCATGCAGGAGCTGGTAGCGATGGTCAAGTCTTCCAAAACCGCGCGCGGTTACGATCAGATTCTGGTGGCCGGCGATCCGGAGTGGCGAGCCGAAGAGCGCCGGCGCATCGAAGGAATTCCAGTGTCCGAGGGCGTTTGGAAAAGCCTGTCGGAAGCCGCTCGGCAGTTGGGTGTCGCATTGCCGGACGAGGCTGCCCGCACATAGCATCACCGAGTTATCTGCGCGGCGGGCTGCGATCGATGGTGACCGAAGCGGCCGCCGATGCATTCGGATCTGCGGTGCTGGCCGCGCTGATGGTAACCAGAGCCGGCGATGGAACCGAATTGGGCGCGGTGTACAGGCCGCCGGGGCCGATCTTGCCCACCGTACCGTTGCCGCCCGTGATGCCGTTGACCTTCCAGCTCACGCTAGTGACGGAGGCGTTTTGAACTTTAGCCGAAAACTGATGCGTTCGCCCGACTTGAACCACCGCGCTCGCCGGAGAAATCGTAACGGTCACCGGTGGCGGAGCCTGCGGGTTGCCGATGGTGACCGAAGCGCTGCCAACCGCCGAGCTCAGAGCCTGGCTGGTGGCGTGCACCGTCACCGTGGCCGGCGAAGCCACAACCGAGGGCGCCGTGTACAGACCGCTAATCGAATCGATGAAACCAACCGTACTGTTGCCGGCCACGTGTCCGTTCACATCCCAAGTTACGGACTGATTTGAATTTCCCGAAACCACCGCGCTGAACTGGCGCTGCGCGTTCACCGCAACGCTGGCGGCGGATGGGCTCACGCTGACCGATACCGTGGTACCGAGCGCTTGTCCGGAATTTGGATCCACCATCAGCGGCGACACGTCCACCGCTTCGAAATTCGAACCGTCGATGCCGGTCAACGCATGCAGATCGTCATTGTTCCAGCGCGCATCGGGCGCTCCGGAGATGTACCACGATGACCCATTGTCCGCCAGCATCATTCCGTAGCGCTGCAGCGCGGTCAGGATGATCTCGTTGGTGGCTGAAAATTTGGAAATATCGAAGCTCGACTTCAGCCGGAAGCGCGCTCCCATGGGCGGGTACTGCGCGCCCGTCAACGATGACGCTTGGTGACGCGCGGGCCAGACGTACGCTTTTTGCGTCTGCGGAACAGTGAAACGGATGGCATGACGGATCGCGCCGGCGGCGATTTCGTCGTAGCGCACCAAGCCTGGGAAAATCGGCAGCCCCGCCGCATCGGCCGAAGTCCACGTGGCCGGACGCAGCGCATCCGACAGCAAGTTGAAAATCGCCCCCGAGCCGCCCTGCCAGCTCGCCGCCTGCGGATAAGCGGCGTAAATCTCGTACAAGATGCAGTTGTCGGTATCGATCGAGATAACGTGCCGGTCGCCGGTGCTCGCGCTCCCGCCTTCGATCGGCGCGTTGAGCGGAATCGCGTATGGCCCCGGATCGCTTTCGCTCTGATAAGTAAAGGTCGCTGGATATTTCGTCTGTGTCCCCGGAACCGTGATGTAGGGAATTCCGATCGGCTCGCCGTCATAGGTTCCCGAACCGAAATCCGGATGAAGCGGCGCCGAAGGGCCGATAGTATTGACCCAAGTCGATGAGCTCGGACTTACCGGCAATTGGTCGATGCGCGTGTTCCAGATATTGTCGGCGGGCAGCACCGTGCAATTGCCGGCGGTAGGCGCTTGCGCGGCGGCCGGCCCCGTCAAGACAAGCAGCGCGATAACCGGAACCAGGAGTTTTGACATGCCTTCTTCCAGGAGTTCTCAGAATATTCCTGTGAAGAGGCGCGCACAATCGGGTAAGCGCCTGAGACGTACCTTGGTACTACGTAGCGCCGGCTACGGTAAACCGAAAACGAACAGCGAGATCCCGCCGCGATGGCCACCTGCTGTTTGCCATCGATCGCGAACGAACTGGATTGGCACGGATTGGCCGCCGAGCTGCAGTTCCCAAAGTAATTTGCCGGTGTCGGCGTCCAGCGCGAAGAAATTGCCTTCTTCGGCGCCGCCAAAAACGAGGCCGCCCGCGGTGGACAACAGGCCGGCCAGCGGAGGCGTGATGAGCTTGAATTCCCAGCTCAATTTTCCTGTGGTTGCTTCCAGCGCGCGCACCGCGCCATACGCATCGTCGCCGGTTTTCCTTCTCCGCCGCCTCCCGTATACGCGGTGCCGTCCTTATACTCGGCGTCGCCCTTGTAGTAGATGCCGGCGATTTCGCGCGCCGCCTGATAGAACAATTGCGTCTTAGGGCTATAGCTGGGACTCCACCAATTCGCTCCGCCCGTGATGTCCGGGTACACCAGCGTCCCATTCTTCCTTGGGGTCCGCGTCGCGGCGGGCAAACGGCCGGCCCTTCGCATCCAACCCGTCGGTCCAGGTCTGTTTGATGTAAGGAGACAGCCGTCAGGAACTCGCCGGTCTGGCGATCGAGCACGTAGTAAAAGCCGTTGCGGTTCGCCATGGAAACCACCTTGCGCAGCCGGCCATTTACGTCGGCGTCGAACAAGAATCGGAATTTCGGTGGCGTCCCAATCGTGGACATCGTGCGGAGTGAATTGGAAATGCCACTTGATTTTTCCCGTGTCGGGATCGAGAGCGAGCAGCGAGCAAGTATAGAGATTGTCGCCGGGCCGCGAATCGTCGTTCCAATCCGGCGCGGGATTTCCGGTGCCCCAGTAGATCAGATGCAAGTCAGGATCGTAGGAGCCGGTGACCCAGGTTGAGCCGCCGCCGTGCTTCCAACTGTCGCCGCCCCAGGATTCGGATCCGGGCTCGCCTGGCCAGGCACCGGTCCAAGTGCGCCACAGCCGCTTGCCGGTTTTGGCGTCGTAGGCGTCGATGAAACCGCGGATTCCCGTTTCGGCGCCCGAAGATCCGACAATGATTTTGCCGTCGATAGCCAGCGGAGCCGACGTAATGTAATAGCCTTTCTGGTTGTCGTCCACTTTCACGTCCCAGCGGACGATTCCGGATTTGGCATCCAGCGCGACCAGGTGGCAATTCACGGTCCCGTAATAAACCATGTTGTCCAGAATGGCCACGCCGCGATTAACGGGCGGCGAGCCAATGATGATGACATCGGATCGGAATATTGGGCGTGTAGGTCCACAGCGGCCGGCCGGTGCGAAGATCGAGCGCCGTGGCCGTGCTCGGGGGCTCGGTGATGTACATCACGCCATTGGACGACGATAGGCGAAGTCTCGACGATCCCCGAGTTGGTGCATCTGGTAAACCCAGCTTAGTTTGAGTTGGGCGACATTTTGCCGGTTGATCTGGTCGAGCAATTGGGAGAAGCGCTGCGCTTGATAATTTCCCGAGTAGGTGACCCAGGTGGAAGGGTCGGCTCGGCGCCGACGATGCGCTGGTACGGCACCTGAGCGAAAGATGTGGCCACGGCCACGATCACGAGCGGCAAGAAGACGAAGAAGCGTGATTTCATTTCGGGCCTCCGCAGGCTCCACAGATAAGCCACCAGATCGTCGAGTTCGGAATCCGAAGACTTTTCCGCTGTAATTCGGGCATTAAAGCTTTTGCCCATTTCTTTATCAAGGTCTGCAGGTCAGCTTTTCGAAAAGAGTAGAGACTGGCTGGCGGCGTCCTTGACTTGAATAGTGAACGAATCCTCGTTCACTCGCACGCCGCTCACTTCCTGGCCATCGCGTGTGACCACTCGAACGGGCAGATACTCGTTGAAGCCGCGGCCAGGGACCAGCATTACGCCCTGCGGCAATGCCGCAGCCGGATCGACAACCGCCTGGCGCAGATAATCGGGAGCGCGAAACCCGGCGATATTGGTGAGCTCAGGACCCAAAATTCCCTCCCTGGCCCGCGATAGTGTGGCAGGACGAACAGCCCTGCCGCTGATACACCGCTTTGCCGTTGGCCGCATTGCCGGCCGCCGCCGCACTCGCGCTGCGGCCCAGCGAACGGACGAAGACCACCATGGCGGTGAGTTCGGAGTCGGTGAAGCGTCGAATACGCGGCATGCCCCCTTCGGGAATCCCATCCCGGATGACGGCGCGCAAGGCTTCGTCATCAGGCGCGTTGGTGAGCACAGGGCGATTCAGATTGGGACCTTCCCCGCCGGCGCCCGTCAGGCCGTGGCAGCGGGAACACATCCCTAAGAAAAGCTGTTTACCTTTTTCAAGATCGGAGGTCTGGGCCGAGGCGACGGCCGAAATCAGAACCAGTGCAGCGGCGAGGCGATGGATTGACATAGCTAGATCCGTTGGTTCCAGTTTTATATCACACTTCGGACCACCGGTCGGGCGGCGGCGGAAACGGACCAGTTTGCTAGAGACTTGTTACGATTCCTGGACTAAAGGCGCCGGCTCGGAAACGGCGGCGCGCCCGGGCTCAACAATCACCAGGCCGCGAATCACGACATGTGTGCCATCGCTCAACATCATGTATGTAACCTCCGAATCGACATGCACGCATTCGATCTGTCTGCCGACTAGCGAGTTCTCAAAAAAGCTCATAGTTTTTCCGCGGCGCCGCGTTACGCCAAAAGTTACATCTAAACAAGGATGACCAGTATTGTAACAGAGCGTGCCGCCGGCGGGTCCATAAAGTGCGGTCGTCAGGCCGCACAGGAACACTATACATATGCGAAACATCTCACTTGTTCTAACGCTTGCGATGAGCGGATTCTTGTTGAATGCTCAGTCCACTCCCCGCCAGCCCGATAACACAGGTGTCAATAAACAGGATCGGCAACAGGGTGAACCGACTGCCGACCAACAGAAGGCCAACAGCTCGGACCGCGACATGACCAAGAATATCCGGCGTGCCCTGGTCAAGGACAAATCGCTCTCCACGTACGGACACAACGTGAAGGTGATTTCCGAGAACGGGGTCGTGCATTTGAGAGGCCCAGTCCGTTCCGAAGAAGAGAAGCGCGCGATCGAAGCCAAAGCCGCTGAGATTGCAGGAAGCAGCAAAGTCAGGAACGAGCTCACCGTAGCTCCCAAGGGCGAGTCGGATCGCTCAAGCAAGTAAATCCCCATTAAAAGTAATCCCCATTAATAGGAGACAAGAAACTATGGCTGGAAAGAATACTGCTGTATTTGGAATCTTTAAAACCCGAGAGGGTGTGGAGCGAGCTGTCGACAGCTTGCTAGCGGGTGGTTTTTTAAACTCGGACATTTCGGTGCTGCTGCCGGACAAGCAGAGCACCCGCGAATTCGCGGCCGAGAAAAACACCAAGGCGCCGGAAGGAGCCACCACCGGGGCGGTTGCCGGAGGAGCGATCGGCGGGACGTTCGGTCTGTTGGCGGGCATTGGAGCACTCGCGATTCCGGGCCTGGGACCGTTCATCGCAGCCGGACCGATCGTTGCAACGCTGGCAGGTGCGGGCGCCGGTGGTGCGGTGGGAACACTGGTGGGCGCTCTGGTCGGCATGGGCATCCCCGAATATGAGGCCAAGCGTTACGAAGGACGCGTGAAAGACGGCGGCCTATTGCTCTCGGTACATTGCGACACTTCCGAAGAAATCGATCGTGCCAAGGACGTGCTCAAGCGTACCGGTGCGGACGATATCTCGTCGGCCGGCGAGAAGAGCGTGAGCACGCACGGCGTGGAGACCAATCGCTGAGCGCGTAGGCTCCCCCCCGACAAAATCCCAATGCTGCCCTCCCGGCCCCTAATCATGCGAGTTGGAAGAGCCGGGAGGCTCAGTCTCTCCACGGGTTGATGACAACAATCCCGCAATCCTGGAAGTCGCCTGCATTGCGAGTCGCCAAGGCTGCGCGATGGGTTTTCGAAATAGCGGCGAACATCGCGTCGAATTGTGAGATCGGCCGCCCCGCGGCGTCTCGCGTTGCTACGATTGTCGCGAACTCGCGCGCCGCGTGCTCATCGAAAGGCAAGATATGATCGGCAAATTCTTCCGCGAGAACCCTTTCAACCGCCTCCCGTAACCTGGTGCGCCGCTTTCCTGGCGGGAGTACCTCAATTCCGTAAAGCAATTCCGCTTGGGTGATGGCGGTGATGTATACAGCGGAAGGTTCCTGAGCGGCCAACCACCGCAGAACCGCATCGGACGGGGTCGGTTTAAATGCTTCCGAAACTACATTGGTGTCAATTACAATCACTTGCCAAGTTTCGGGGGACGTCGAACACGCTCGCGCCGCGGTAGGGCGAGTTCTACACCGCCCAGAGGTTCGATATGTCTCCTTATAGATTCCGCCAGGTTGAGCTGGGGCGTCGAATTTGTCCGGAGCCCGGCTTTTAGAATCTCGCGTGCCTCTTCTTCCATGGATCTGCCATGAGTGGCCGCTCGCATGCGCAGCTTTGCTTTAACCGAATCGTCCAGCCTTCGGATCGTAATGCTCGCCATATAGCAATGATATCAATGCAATCAAATCCGCGCAGGGCCAACTCGCTGCTGTGCTGGACACAGGAGGAACATCCCTTGCAACCTACCAACACCAACCAATCCTCCTTTCGAGCGCGGTAGCAAGCGCCGCAAAGGATTCCCATCCGAAAGCAACGTGAAACAGGGTTTCAGGACCGTCCACGGCGAGAAAGAACTCATCGAAAAGCTCGGCCGCAACGACCTGTGTCCATGTGGGTCCGGCCGGCGCTTTTAAGAAGTGCTGTCTGGCCGCCGGAACCTACGACGGCCAACGAAGAAACTACTTCTTTCAGGGAGTAGCTCGACCAGGGCGGCTACGGTGCCGAGCTAGTAAACCGCCCGGAGCGTCCGCCTTTACATCCCCCCGCCATATCTGTCAACATTATCTATAGCAGGCTCGGAAGGAGTTCGAACATGCCTCAGAGAGTGCCGGGTGGCGCCCTTTTTCCCGCCGCCATCTCGCAGACCGCTGGACCGGCGGTCTGGCAAAATGATCTCGCGCCCATCGCCGCCGCCGATTGGAATTATGGCTTCGCCGCCCATCTGATGGAACGCGCCGGCTTCGGCGGAATACCGGATGAAATTCAAGTACTGGCGAAAATGACGCCCGAGCAGGCCGTGGCGCGCCTGGTCCGCTTCGAAGGCGCCGACTCCAGCCACCTCGCGCCCTTCGACCATTCCGGCGTCCACGATCCGGGCCTGGAACCTTTTCCTCCCAGCCGCCCCGCCGTTACCGATGAGGCCAAGAAGACAGGTGAAGCGCTCGGCATCAAGGTCAAGCCCGCGGGCAACCGCCCCCTGCAGCCCATCGTCAATGAATTTTTCTATTGGCTCCGCGCCAGCCTGCTCGAATCGCACCGCGTCGCTTACTGGTGGGCTAATCGTATGCTCACTAGCCCACGTCCGCTGGAAGAAAAAATGTCGCTCTTCTGGCACGGGCATTTCGCGTCCAACGAAGGCAAAGTTCGCGATTATCGAAAGCTGCTCCAACAGGTGGAACTGTTCCAACGCCACGGCACCGGCAATTTCGGCAAACTACTGCTGGCCGTCGGGCAGGACCCGGCCATGCTGGTCTTTCTGGATGCCGGCGTCAACGTCAAAGGCGCGTCCAACGAAAATTTCGCGCGCGAAATCATGGAGCTGTTCACCATGGGCGTCGGCCATTACACGGAAAAGGACATCCGCGAGGCGGCGCGCGCTTTCACCGGCTGGAACTGCGTGGACATCAAATTCGTCGTCAACAAAGAGCAGCACGACGACAGCGAGAAAACGTTCCTCGGCAAGACCGGCAACTTCGACGGCGCCGACATCATCAAGATCATTCTGGAGCAGCCCGCTACGGCGGATTTTATCGCGGCCAAGATCTACCGCTTCTTCGTGCGCGAGGATCTGTCGCCGCAGCTGCAGGCCAAGCTCGGCTCCACGCTGCGCGATTCAAACTACGAAATCACGCCGCTGCTCGAACAGATTTTCCTTTCTCGAGATTTCTACAGCCCCGCTTCAGTCGGTACCGCGATCAAAGGTCCGGTGGAGCTGGCCGTCAGCACTTACCGTAAGCTCGGACTTACAGACATTCCCGGCGTTCCGGACTTCAATAACGCAACCGGCGCTCTCGGCCAGCAGCTTCTTTCGCCTCCCACGGTGGCTGGATGGAACAGCGGCCAAAGTTGGGTCACGCCGGGCCTGCTGCTGGAGCGCGCGAATTTCGTCCGCGACGTTCTGTTCCCAACCATCTCCTTCATCCCGCCCGACCGCTACGGCGGCGCGGACATCCGCAGTGTGGCCGACCGGCTGCGCCGCGGCATGGACATTACCGACGCCACCAAACCCGACGCCAAGACCGGCGAGTTAGCCGAATCCAACATGGCGGCAGATCGCGATGAGGATTTCAACACCCGCTACGGCAGTTATCGCGGCTGGCAAATGGCCATCGAGCGTGTCAAGGCGATTCCGCGCGACACGGCTCATTTGAATCTGTCGCAGATGGTCCTCGATGCGCAGCTCAAGAATACGGGCGAGGTGGTGGATTATCTGATTCGACGCTTCCTGCGCGTCCCACCGGCCGGCGATGCGCGCGAGAAGCTGATTGCGTTCTTGAACAACGAACTGGGCACGTCCGACATTGCGGCGGCTCAAACCTATATGGAAGATTCGCTGCGGCTGGCGTTGCATCTCACCATGAGCCAGCCGGAGTATCAACTCGCCTAGGAGCCTTACGTCATGAGCTGCGATTGTTTCAAATTTCCGAAAGCCAGCCGGCGCGATCTGTTGCGCGCCAGCATGTACGGCGTTAGCGTGAGTGCGGGCTCGGCCCTTCGCATGAGCCTGTTCGGACAAGCGGCCGCCGCGCTGGCCCAGGAGCCCAACTCCAACGGAAAAATCCTGGTGGTGCTGGAGCTCTCGGGCGGCAACGATGGCCTGAACACGCTGATTCCCTATGGCGACGACGCCTACTATAAGCGCCGGCCGAATCTCGGAATCCCGCGCAAGCAACTCCGCGTCATCGACGACCACTTCGGTTTCGGCCACGGCATGGCCGGTTTTGAAAAGCTCTACAAGAGCGGCAACCTGGCTGTCGTCCACGGCTGCGGGTACGAGAATCCGTCGTTCTCGCATTTCACGTCGATGGCTTACTGGCACACTGCCGCGCCGAATAGCGGCGAGCCGTACGGCTGGGTGGGACGTCTGGCCGACGCGATGGCGCCGAACGCGCCGCCGAATTTCCTGGTCGATATTGACACGCACCAGTCGCTCGCGGTCCGCAGCCGTCTGCACGTCCCGGTGGTCTTCGACGATCCGAACAAGTTCACACGCGAGGTGTTCGCCGAGGAGCGCTCGGTCTCGGACGCGGCCATCCCAACGGTCAAAGTGGACAATCCATCCCAGCGCTATCTGCTGGACATCGCACGCAGCGCCCGCAGCTCATCGGCGCTGGTCCGCGAGGCCTGGGCCAAGTATCATTCGCCGGTGGACTACGGCATCGTCAGGCCTGGATCTGCCCAAGGTAGCCGCGCTCATCCAGGCCGGCATGCCCACGCGCCTGTACTACACTTCCTACCGCAACAACGCGTTCGACACGCACGTCTTCCAGGCCGACGTGCACCAGCGCCTGCTGACTTACGCTTCCGACGCCGTGTCGGGCTTCCTCACGGATCTCGAGCGCATCGGCCGCGCCGACGATGTGGTGGTGATGGTCTTCTCCGAGTTCGGCCGCCGGGTTCCGGAGAACGTCAATCTCGGCACCGATCACGGCACGGCCAACCTGATGTTCGTGGCCGGCAAGAGCGTGAAGGGCGGCCAGTACGGCAAGATTCCCAGCTTGACGAATCTGGACGCGGGCGACAACCTGATCTTCACTACGGATTTCCGGCGCGTCTACGCGACCATGATCTCCGGCTGGCTAGGCTACCGCGACACGCATACGCTGCTCAAAGGCGACTTCGACACGTTCGACATGTTCCAGCGCAAAGCCTGATTCAATCGCCGGCTAGTAACGCGGCGGGCATGGCCACTAAAATGGAACTATGCTCAAGCCGACCATTTTCCGCGAGTACGACATTCGCGGCATCGCCGATTCTGAACTGTTGAGCCCCGATGTCGAGCAGCTCGGGCTGGGGCTCGGCACTTACCTCGCGCGCCAGAGTGGGCGAAAGATAAACATCGGTCGCGATTGCCGGCTTAGCTCCACGCGGTTGCGCGACGCGCTGGTCAAAGGCCTGTTAGCCGCCGGCTGCGACGTTACCGATGTCGGCACGGTTCCGACACCGGTGCTGTATTTTTCGGCGCAGCACTTGAATGCCGATGGGGCCATCATGATCACCGGCAGCCATAATCCGCCCGAGTACAACGGCTTCAAATCCGTCTGCGGTCCGGGGACGCTGCATGGCGAAGCGAATCAGGACGTGCGCCGCATCATCGAGCGCCAGGACTTCGAGCGCGGCAGCGGTCGCATCGAGACCGTGGACGTTACTGGCCCTTACGTCGAAGAGATCGCCGGCGCAGTTCCATTTCGATCGCCGCATCAAAGTGGTGGCCGACGCGGGCAACGGACCGGCCGGACCCGTCATGCATCGTATTTTCGAAAAGCTCAATGTCGACGTTGCCGAGCTGTTCTTCGAAATGGACGGCAATTTCCCGAACCATCATCCCGATCCCACCGTGCCGGCGAATCTGGCGGCGTTGATCGACCAAAGTCCGGCAAACCGGCGCGCAGCTTGGCATCGCCTTCGATGGCGACGCGGACCGCATCGGCGCGGTGGACGAGCACGGCAACGTGGTTTATGGCGACATGCTGCTGCTGATTTATGCGCGCGAGATCCTGGCGCGCAAGCCCGGCGCGACGTTCATCGGCGAAGTGAAATGCTCGCAGGTGATGTACGACGAGATCAACCAGCTGGGCGGCAACGCCATCATGTATAAGACCGGCCATTCGCTGATCAAGGCCAAAATGAAGCAGGAACACGCCGAGCTGGCGGGCGAAATGTCGGGCCACATGTTTTTCGCCGACCGCTACCGCGGCTTCGACGACGCGCTCGTACGCCGCCTGCCGGCTGATCGAGATCGTCGCGAAATCCGGGCAGCCGCTTTCGGCGCAGCTCGCCGGGATTCCGAAAATGGTTTCGACGCCCGAAATTCGCGTCGATTGCCCCGACGAACTCAAGTTCGACATCGTGCGCCGCGTCGCGGAACATTTCAAAGCCAGGCGCAAGACTGTCGACATCGACGGCGTACGCGTCATCTTTCCACGAAGGCTGGGGATTGCTGCGCGCATCCAACACGCAGCCGGTTCTGGTGATGCGCTTCGAAGCCGCCAACGAGCATCTGCTGAAGCAATATCAAACTGAAGTGGAGCAGGTCCTCGAGGAAGCCAAACGCGGGGTCAACGTATGAAGCGTCTGCCTATTCTGTTCGTGCTCGCAATCGCAACCGCTTTCGCTCAGCAGCGCACTGTAGTGTTGCACGCCGCGCGCTTGCTGGATGTGGAAACCGGAAACAGTCTTGGCGCCCGGCGAAGTGCTGGTGCGCGGCGACCGCATCGTCGAGGTCGGCTCGTCCGTCGCGCATCCCGCCGGCGCCGAGACCATCGATCTGGGCGACCGCACGCTGATGCCCGGCCTGATCGACGCGCACGTGCACCTGTTCCTGCATCCCGGCGCCGAGGACCTGCAGACCGTCGAGGAATCGGTTCCGCAGCGCACCATCCTGGCGACGCTGGCCGCGCGCGACGATCTGATGGCCGGCTTCACCGCCGAGCGCGACATGGGAACCGAAGGCGCGGGCGCGGCCGACACCGCCGTGCGCAACGCCATCGACCAAGGCCTGATTCCCGGCCCGCGCCTGCGCATCAGCGGCAATGCCATCGACATCCTCGGCGGCCACGAAGACGCCAACCGCTTCAATCCCGCGCAGCACGTGCTCTCCAACGCCGACTACGCCAACAACGCGCTCGAGACTGGTGACCGTGATCCGCGAGCAGTTCAAGGAAGGCGCCGATTTCATCAAGATCTACGAGACCGGCCGCGACTCCGTTCGTGGACGGCAAGCTTCTCCACGCCCTACCAATACACGCGAAGCCGAGCTGGCAGCCGCGGTCCACGGAAGCCGCGCGCGTCGGCAAGCGCGTGGCGGTGCACGCTACCGGCGAACCAGGAACGCTGTATGCCGCGCAGGCCGGCGTTGATCTCCATCGACCATGCCTATCAGCTGAGCGAGGAGACCATGCGGCTGATGCGCGAGAAGCGGCATCTTCGCGGTTCCGACCTTCACCATCTCCGAGTACTTCGCCGAGCACGCCGCGACGCCGGACCAGGCGCGGCCGCGACCGCCAATCGCTGCGAACTCCACGCCGCGCGAATTTCGCAAACAGCTGGCGGCCGGGCGTGCCAGTTCGCCATGGGCTCCGACGTCGGCCCGTTTCCGCACGGCACACAGGCGCGCGAATTCGTCTTGATGGTGAAGTACGGCATGACGCCGCTGGCCGCCGTTGCAGGCCGGCACGCTCAATGGCGCGAAACTGCTCGGCTGGGAAGGACAGATCGGCGCACTTGAAGCCCGGTTACTTCGCCGACGTCATCGCGGTGCCGGGCAATCCGCTGGAGGACATCGGCGCTCTTGAAAAGGTGGCCTTCGTGATGAAGGGCGGAGTGGTCTTCCGCGGCCTAATCGCCGGTGGCGCTCAGCGCGAGTCTTGCGCCGGTCCGTTGACCGGAGGCGGCGAGGATGGCTGCTGTGAATCGCACCGAGACCAGCTTCGAAACGCCCGGCTCCTGCATCGTGACGCCGTAGAGCGACTGCGCCGCTTCCATGGTGCGCTTGGCGTGCGTGATCACGATGAACTGCGTCTTGCTCGGACATCTCCTTCAGCAGCCGCGTGAGCCGCTCGATGTTCGGCTCGTCCAGCGGGGCGTCCACTTCGTCCAGAATGCAGAACGGGCTCGGCGTGTAGTGGAAAATCGCCATCAGCAGCGCCATCGCGGTCAGCGATTTTTCGCCGCCCGAAAGCAGCAGGACGTTCTGCAAGCGCTTGCCCGGAGGCGAGGCGACGATATCGATGCCCGATTCGGCGATGTTGCTCTCATCAGTGAGCCGCATCTCGCCGGTGCCGCCGCCGAACAGCGTGCGGAACAACTCGCGGAAATGCCCGTTGACGGCTTCGAAGGCGTCGCTGAAGCGCTTGCGCGATTCGATGTCGATATCGTGGATGGCTTTCTCGGTGTCGCGAATGGAATCCAGCAGATCCTGGCGCTGCGCATTCAGGAAATCGTAGCGCTGCTGCGCTTCCTGGAATTCTTCCAGAGCTTGCGGATTCACCGGGCCCAGCGCTTCGATGCGAGTCTTGATTTCCTGGTATTTCTGTTCGGCTTCGGCGAGCGCCGACCTCGTCGAGCACTGTTTCTTCGCCCGCCGCCAACTCCTCGAGCGGCGCATTCAATTCCTTGCGGCTGGTTTCGTCCAAGAACTTCAGCTCGGCTTGCTTCTTCACCAGCTCGAGTTCGATCTGCGCGCGCTTCTCCTGCGAAGCTTGCAGATCGAGCGCGCAATTGTTTGAGTGTTTCTTCGAGGGCCGCCAGATTCCCGCGCAGCGCGGTTTCCTGTTCGGCCAGGCGCGCGACGGCTTCCTCGGCCGACCCGTAGTTCTTCGACCAACTCAGCGGCTTTGCGATCGAGATCCAGGTTGTCGGCCAAAAGGCGGGCGCGCGCCACGCCCAGCCGTTCCAGTTCGACGGTGATTTCGGCGCGGCGGCGTCGGATTTCCTCAATCTGGGTTTCAAAACGAGCCTGAGCCGCGCGCTCGGAGCGGCGTCGCTCTTCAAAGCCGGCCAGATCGGCGCGCAGCTCCGCATGCTCTTCCATCAATTGATGCGCGGAAGTCTGCAATTCTTCGAAATCGGCGCGGGATTGTTCCAGCACCTCTTCTTCGATGGAGCGGGCGGTTTCCTTTTCGTCCAGGTGTTGCTGATCGCGCTCCTGCTGCGCGCGGGCGCGGTCGCCTTCCTCGCGCAGGCGCTGCAGTTCCAAACGCGCCACCGACAATCGCGAAGAGGCGCGAGCAAACTCCTCGGCCATCTTGCGATGCTCGTGATCGAGCGCCAGCGCTTCCTTTTCCTGTTTCTGCTGCAGTCCGCGCAGCGCTTCCAGATCTTCGCCAAGCACGGCGATTTCGCGCTCCAGTTGATCGAGCCGCGCTGCGGTTTCTTCGACGGCCTGCTGCCTGGTTTGCACCTCGCCCGTCAGCTCGCGCAGTTCGCGCTTGAGCGCCAGTGGACCGCTGCCGGTTTTCTTGCCGCCGCTGACCGCATGGCCGTGATAGCTGACGCCGTCGGGAACCAGGAAAAAGAAATCGGGATGCTGCACGGAAAGCTGCTGAGCAGCAGCGCGATCGCGCGTCAGGAAGCAATGCGCCAGGCGTGGAAGCAAGTCCGGAGGCGCGGCGGCGAAGCCGTTGGTGAACCGCAGATGATCGCCGAGGCGTCCGATGATGCCGTCGGCGCCGTCCAACTGCGGGGCAGGGGATTGCTGCTCGCCGGGTTCCGGATGCACCAGAAACGTGGCACGGCCATCCAGGTCCGCACGCATGATGTCGATGCCGCGCTCGGCTTCGTTCCAGTTCTGGACGACCACATATTCCAGCTCTTCATGCAGGAAATCTTCAGCTGCTTTTTCGTAAGCCGACTCGACTTCGATGTAGTCGGCCAGCACGCCCGCGGGGCGGAATCCTTCGGCTTGGCCCTGCTCGACAGCAGTAAACAATCGCTTGACACTTTCAGTCGTATATGCGCGGTGCGAAAGGATTTCTTCGAGCGAATCCTTGCGTGCTTTCAGGCGCGATGCCTCGGTCTTCAGTTGGTCGAGAACGCGGCGCGCTTCGGCGGCGCTGGTCTTGCGTTGGTTCAGCTCGTCTTCCACGCGGCGCTTGCGGTCGGCGATGGAATCGAGCTCCAACTGGCGAGCGGCCATTTTCTCGGACAGATCGGTTTTGAGCGCTTTCAGCCGGTCCAGATCTCCGACGGCGGTTTCCTCGTCGTTGCGGCAGCGAGCCGAATCGCGTTCGACGGCCGAAAGATATTCGCTGATCTGCACCAGTTGATTCTTCAGCGCGGACGCTTCGCCGAGCAGCCGCAGCACGGTCTGGCGGCCGGATTCGAGGGTACGGGTGCGTTCTTGCAATGCCTGCTGGAGTTGTTCGCGCTCGGCCGATTTCAAGGCCAGACGCTCACGCGCGGATTCAGTTTGGAGCTCCAGCTCGGCTACGGCGGCTAGATGCTTTTCAAGATCCTGCTGAAGCTGGACCTGCTTGCGTTCGAGCTCCTGCGTTTCCGATTCGCCTTGCGTGAGCCGCTGCTCCATGGCCCCGATTTCTTTGGCCTGGGATTCCAGCTTGCCACGCGTCCGCTCTTGATCTAGCTGCAGATCCGCGAGTTTCTGGCGCGCGGCGGTGAGTTCGGCGTCGTTGCGGTAGCAGGTTTCCTGCAGCGTGGTGTGTTCGGCTTCGCGCTCGGCGACCTGCTGGGAGAGATTCTGGAAATCCGCGTTCGCAAGATTCAGATCGAGCGCGGTCTTGGCCGCCTCGCGCTCCAGCATCCGATAACGGCCGGTTAGCGAGCGGCGCAGTTGCGTGATCAGCTCGCCTTTCAGTTCTTCATATCGCCGCGCTTTGGATGCCTGACGCTTCAGCGAATTCGCCTGACGGCTGACTTCTTCAAGAATGTCGAAGACGCGCGACAGATTCTGCTTGGCGCCTTCGAGCTTCGCCTCGGCCAGCCGCTTCTTGGTTTTGAATTTGCCGATCCCGGCGGCTTCTTCGATAATGTTGCGGCGATCCTGCGGTTTGTTGCTGAGAATCTGCCCGATGCGGCCCTGCTCGATGATGGCATAGCTTTCCGGGCCCAAGCCGGTTCCTATGAAAAGATCCTGAATGTCGCGCAGCCGTGCCTGCTTGCCATCGATCAAGTATTCGCTTTCGCCGGATCGGAAAAGCCGGCGCGTGATGGTGACTTCGCTTGGCTTGTGATCGGCATGACCGTTGCCGTTGGTGTGGCCGTTCGCCTCAAGATGAAGATGATGGCCGGGGTGGTCCGATGCCGGATCGACTAGCGTCATGGTGACGGACGCGAGGCCGAGCGGTTTGCGATCTCGAGTGCCGGCGAAGATAACGTCTTCCATGCGCGTGCCACGCAGGGACTTAGCGGACTGTTCGCCGAGCACCCAACTGATGGCATCGCTCAGATTGGATTTTCCACAGCCGTTGGGGCCGACGACGGCGGCGATGCCCGAACCGTTGAACTTCATCTCGGTCCGGTCAAAGAAGGACTTAAAGCCTTGAATCTCTACCCGCTTGAGTTTCAGCAAAGTGCTTACCCCTCCCATTATTGCATTCGGGGGATGGAACTATGGTAAACCGGGCGGTGCACAAAGTAAAGCGGGTAGCAACCAATATTTAGTGGTATCACAGCGAAGAGTACTACATATGCCTAGGTCAGAGTCGGCTTGGGTTCGTTTGTGCAGAAAAGAAGAAGGGCCGACGCTGGTCAGCGACGGCCCAAAAGCTTGAGCGCTACTACTTACATTTAGAAATTGAAGCGGGCACCGAGCTGAACTGCCCGAGGACCGCCCGAACCGAACGTTTGGGCAGTACGCAGGGTCGGTTGTCCAAAGCCATAGGTCTGCGCCGCGCACGAGGTAAATGCACCATTGGACACGGAGCAACCTTTCGCCAGCGGATCGAGCTGGAAGCTATATCCCGAAAGATTGGCGACGTTAAAGGCGTTGAACATTTCCGCCATGATCGAAAGCTGATAACGCTCCTTATAGTGGAACGTCTTGGTCAGCCGGAAATCCTGGTCGAAGAACGGATCGCCGAACTGGTAATCGGGAGGCAGGACCAGTGTTGGGAGGGTGCCTCCATTGGCGCCCTTGGTACCGGCGTAGTTCGCGTTCCAGTTGGTCACGGCCTGAACCAGTTGCGACTTGCCGCAGGTGATGCCGGCGCAATTGTAGTTAAGGCCCGGAAGCGGCTCGGTGCTTCCGTTGTTCACCGTTCCGTTAAGATCGATGCCATTAATTACCGGTACCTGCGGAGTGCGGCTGATTATCGAAGAGTTCATGCTGAGCATGAATCCCCAGGGCAAGTTGACGGTGCCTTGGAAACCCAAATTTTGCCGCGGAATCTGAGGACCGTAGGATGCCATCCAGTTGGTTAGGTTCCAGACGGAGCTATCGGCGTTCAAGTTCTGGAGGGCATAATTGACGCCGAACTGATAGCGGTTCGAGAAGCGCTTTGAAAGCCTCACTAGCAGGCCTTCATACACTGAGCGTCCTTGATCGGTCCATTGGGTGATGGAGCCGTTGGAACATTCCACGCCGGCTGTGAAATTGGGCTTCGGGCAAGCGGGGATAACAGGCAGGTGGACGCCATTGATGTAGCGATTGAAGAGGTTCACATCAAGCTCGCCCATGCTGAGGTTCTCTTCTTGCCTGCGCGCCCAATCGGCGGTCAGGACCATGTTATGTCCCAGATCCTGCTGAACGCCCAGGGATGTTTGATAGCTGCGGCCCAACGGATTCGAGCCTGGAGGATAAATCTCAACGCCGGTCTTGGCGATGTCCACGTTGGTTACCGTGTATGGTCCGCTCTTGGGCACATTGGCCTCAAATAGGGATTGGATACCTGGCAACTGATCCTGCAGGATTTGCATGAATTGCCCGACCGTCAGGTTGGTCAAAGCATTGACAGGAACCGGTGCGCCGACCGCCAGTGGGGCGCCGCCGGCGCTAAAGTTGAGGATTCCGGGGAACTCGTTGGTGAAATCGCTGGGACTGAGCGTTAAGCGGCCGTCACCCACCGGCCCTATCACAGCCGGTTCGCGCAGCTTATAGTATCCGGGCGTGCTGTCCCAATAGATACCGCCGCCGCCCCGGAAGACTGTCTTCTGACTCTTGAAGGGACTCCAAGCGAATCCAAAGGCCGGCTGCATTTCCTTGGTATTGTTGCCGGTCGGGGCCAGGTTGTTGGCGCCGTAAATGGGGGCCAGGAACTGCGGCTTAGCCAGGTCGGAGTTATAGAAGCCGGTCTGAGCGTTCCATGCCAAACCATAGTTCAGGGTGAAATTCTTGGTTACTTTCCAGGTGTCCTGGAAATAAGCGCGAAATTGATTGAAATGCTGGTTCTCATTGAAATCGTAGGGAGCGGGCGTGGAATCGCTGCCCACTCCAATGCCGGTGAAGATACCCGGAGTCAGCCCATAGAACGGGAGGTTCAAAAGGTCCTGGTTGGATCGGATGACAGTTGGAAGCGTGGGAAAGAGCGCGTTGAAAGTTGGGGTTCCGAGAGCGCCCTGCAGCGTGGCTCGCGTGAACTCCGGCCCAGCGGCTCCGATGCACGCGGGAGTGCAAAATCCCCACAGCCCGCTAGTCCTGGTCGGATTGGCATCGCCGCCAAATTTGAACCGGTGCGCGCCCTTCTGCCACTCCAGGTTTTCGCTCAGCTCGAAGCGGCGGGTTGCGCGCGCCTGCGGTGCGTTCACATTGGGGCCGATGGCAGCGTTGCCGAATCCGAAGTTGGTTCCGAGGATGCTCAACAACTCGGGTACCGTTTGGCTGAGGGGGCTGCCAGCCGGCGAAACGCCGATGCACGGAAATGTGCAGGAGGAGGGAGGAGCCTGCAAATTCTTATTGCTCCAGTAATTGTATTGGAACCGGAGATCGTTCACCAAGTTCGGCGTTAGCGTGGAGGTCCAGCCGATGATGCTCTGATCCGCCCAATTGATGTTGTTGGCCCAATTGGAGGGGTTGCCATTGGAGAAAACGTCGCCAAATCCGTCGTTGCCGTCATGGGAGTATCGCAGGAACAGGCTGTTCTTGTCGTTGAGGTGATAGTCCAGGCGGAAGGTGATTTCCTTGTCTTCGTACGGGCTATTGAAAATTCCGGTCAGCGGCGCAAGCGATGGCTGATTTCCCTGCACGGTGAATGCTTGCACCTGATTCATGAACTCGTAGTTAAAGAAGAAGAAGAGCTTATCCTTCTTGATCGGACCACCCAGCGTTACGCCAGGATTGCGGCGCACGAAGAACGGATTCGAATCCAGAGCGTTGCGCTGCAGGGCCGGATAGGCCGCCATGTTGTGATCGCGGTAGAAGAAATACGCGCTGCCGTGAAAATCATTGCTGCCCGAGCGCGTGACCATGTTGATCGCGCCTCCGGAGGCTACCGGCGTGGATAAATCGAAGTTCACTTCGGACAATTGAAATTCCTGCACCACGTCCTGAGGGAAGTTCATGGAAGACTGTCCACCGCCGGTGTCGATGTTATCAGACACGTTTCCGCCGTCCACGGTAAAGACGGTCCGGCTGCCAGCGCCCAGGACGCTCACGGTAAAGAGCGAGTTGAACTGGGCGGTCGAGCCGGGCGTGATGGTGACGCCAGGCTGTAGCGCGGCCAACTGCATATACTGCCGGCCATTCAAGGGCAACTCCTGAATCTGGCTCTGCTCGATGGTGCCTGCTACGGTGTGGCTGTCGTAGTTGATCGCAGCCGAGGCCGCCTCTACTGTTACCACCGATTTGGCTTCGCCCACGGTCATGGGCATGTTTACAGTGGTGGTGACGCCGGCCTGCACGGCTGCGCCGCGCTCCAGTGTTCGAAAGCCGCCGGCTTCAACCCGCACGGTGTAGTCGCCGGCGGGCAAGGCGGGAGCGCTATACAATCCTTCGGCGTTGGTTTGAGCGGTTCGGGCCACACCTGTGGCCTTGTTGGCGATGGTTACGGTTGCGTTGGGTATGACCGCGCCGGTTTCGTCGGTCACGGTTCCGGTGATGATCCCGGTTGGAGCCTGCGCGAACGTGGCGAGACAAACGAGCACACTTAGCAGGCAGACACGTACTGCTCTCAACATTAAGTACTCCTGAAGCGAGATTTGCGCCCTAAGCTAGAGCGTTGAAGCGAGACCCTGAACCACCACATTTTCGCTCAAAGCAGAAGGACCGTCAAGAGACAACAGGTAGTAACGTTAGCGGACTCCAAAGAAAAAGCCGGCGCATTGCGCGCCGGCCTAGTACTAAATCGCTGCTGCTGATTCGGTGTTAACTCTTTAGAATTGGAATCGGGCGCCAACCTGGAACGCACGCGCGCCGCCCTGACCAAAGGTTTGGCCGATGCGGCCAGTGGGCTGGCCGAAAGCGTAAGTTTGCCCGGCTCCAGCCGCACAGCTTCCTACCGAGTAGTTGTTGGACGCTAGCGTGCATCCGGCCGCAAGCGAATCCAGCTGAAAACTCGGATAAGTCAGGTTGGAGATGTTAAGCGCGTTAAACACCTCCCCGAGGATGCTCAGCTGATAACGCTCTTTGTACTTGAAGGTCTTAGTCAAGCGGAAGTCCTGGCTGAAGGTTGGATCGCCGAACTGATAGTCAGGCGGCAACACCAGCGGGCCGGGGTTGGGAGCGCCTGCTCCTTGAGCGCTGGGCTTGCCAGCATAGTTGGTGTTATAGTTTGCGACTGCCGCAGCAAGCTGAGATTTGCCACAGCTAGCGCCGAGACAACTGAAGGGCATGCCGGGGAGCCCTTCGTTACTACCGGAAGGAGCCGTGCCCGGCAGGTCCAAGCCGTTTATCACGGCCTCTTGCGGCAACCGGCTGACAATCGAGGAATTGATGCTCAACAAGAAGCCCCAAGGCAAGGTGATGGTGCCTGAGACGTTCAGGTTTTGATGAGGCAGATCCTGGCCAACGCTGCCCAGATAATTCAAATTGTCCAGGACGCCGACGCCGGTCGCATCTGTCAGATCTTTCTGGAACGCATAGGAGACCAGGAACTGAACATGATTAGAGAGGCGCTTGTTGGCTTTCACGAGCAACGCATCGTAGTGTGCCACGCCCTGGCCATTCCAGAAGGTGATCCCACCGGTGGAGCAATTGTCATTCGGATTGTAATCGGGGTTGGTTGCGCACAGCGGAATCACCGGAACCGGAGTGGATGAGCCCAAATATCGCGTGAACAGATTCTGATCGATTTCCCCGAGACTGATGTTCTCGCCTACCCGCCGTGCATAGTCAGCGGTTATGACGATGCCCCAAGGCAGTTCGTGCTGAACGCCGATCGAAGTCTGGTAGCTGCGGGCCATCGGATAATGCGTGGGATAAATCTCTACGCCTTGATGTTCATACTGGATCTCGGAATAGGGGAAGGATCCACTCCTGGGGTAATTCGGCGGGGCCAGAAGTGCTTCAACAGAAGGCAGCTCGGTGTTTACCAGGTTTTCAAAGAGCCCGACCGTCATGTTGGTCAAGGCGTTGATCGGCAGAGGTGCGCCCACGGGTATGGGAGTGCCACCCGCGCTCAGGTTGTAAATACCCGGATAGATGTTGGTGAACGCGCTGGCCGACAGCGTGTTCCTGGCGGCTCCGGGGGGTCCGAGAGCGGCGGCCTCGCGCAGCTTGTAGTATCCGGGTGTGCTGTCCCAATAAATGCCGGCACCGCCGCGGATGACCCACTTCTGGCTCTTGCCCGGGCTCCAGGCGAAGCCGAGTGCGGGCTGAAATTCCTTGGTGTCGTTCACCGTGGGTCCTAGATTATTGGATCCAGTGCCGAGAATCGGAGATAACAGAGCGGGCTTGGGCAGTTGCGAGTTAAAGAATCCAGTCTGCGCGTTCCATGCCAGACCGTAGTTGATCGTAAGGTTGGATTTAACCTTCCAAACATCCTGAATGTACATGCGCCACTGGTCATAATTTTTGTTCTGGTTATAGTCGTAGCCAGCAGGCAAGGGAACGCTCCCCACTCCGATGCCGCTGAAGATTGCCGGATTAAGATTCCAAACCGGAAGGTTGAGAACGTCTGCGTCAGTCTTGAGCGTGGTGGGAAGCGTTGGGAAAAGGAGACTGACGAAGCTCGCCGGGACTACTTCTTTCAGGAAGGTGGGCGAGACGGCGCCCACGCACATCGGCGTGCAGAATCCCCATAGGCCGGCCGAGTAAGTTGGGTTGAGGTCTCCCCCAAACTTGATTCGGTGCGCACCCTTTTGCCAGCTTAGGCCGTCCACCAATTCGTAGCGTCGAGTGTTCCGGGCCTGCGGAGAATTCAAGTTTGGACCTAGAGCCGGCTGATTGGTTCCAACTAAGAAATCTATGTTCGGAAGAAGGCCGGCCACGCAGGGCGCCGAGCAGTCCGATGCGACGGCCGGGTCATTATGGTTGTTCCAGTAGTTGTACTGAATGCGCGCGTCGTTGACGAGAGTGGGCGAGAGAATCGTAGTAAGGCCCAGGATGCTTTGATCCGCCCAATTGATGTTGTGCGGCCAGTTGGATGGGTCAGATCCCAATGTCAGAGCCGGGCCGAAACCATCGTTTCCATCATGCGAATAGCGCAGGAACATATTGTTCTTCGAGTTGATGTGGTAATCGAAACGCACAGTGATTTTCTTGGCAACGTAAGGGCTCGCGTAGGTACCCTGCAGTGCCTGGAAAGCGGGATCGGTGGTGGTGACACTCTGCGCCTGCACCTGATTCAAGAACTCATAGTTAAAGAAGAAGAACAGCTTGTCCTTCTTAATCGGCCCGCCCAGCGAGACGCCCGGATTCCGGCGAACAAAAAACGGATTGGCAGGGCCAACCCGTTCCAGGTTGGGATAAGCAGCCATGTTGTGATCGCGGTAGAAGAAATAGCCGCTGCCGTGCCAATCGTTGGTGCCTGAGCGGGTGACGACGTTGATGGAACCGCCGGTCTGAATCGGACTGGAAAGATCGACGTTCAACTCGGAAAGCTGGAATTCCTGGACCACTTCCTGGGTAAAGTTCATGGACTGGCCGCCGCCGGCGACGTCGATGTTGTCGGAGACGTTGCCGCCATCCACGGTGACCGGGGTATTAAAGCCGCTGCCGAGAACGTGGACATAGAACAAGGCATTGAACTGGCCAATTGTTCCAGTGCTGATGGTCACGCCGGGTTCGAGCGCGGCGAGTTGGATATAGTCGCGGCCGTTGGAGGGAAGATCCTGAATGGTGGCGTGTTCGATGACACCGGCGATCTCATGCTTCTCGTAGTTCATCTGGTTCGAGGCCGCTTCCACCGTTACCACTTCCTTAGTGCCGCCCAACTGCATGGGCATGTTCACCGTCAAGGTGGTGCCGACCTGCAGCGTGGCGTCGCGCTCCAGGGTTCTGAAGCCGCTAGCTTCGGCTTTCACCTGGTAGTCGCCGGCCAGCAACGACGGAGCGGAGAAATAACCTTCGGCATTGGTCGTGGCCGAACGGACAATGCCCGTGGCCTTATTAGTGATCGTGATGGCAGCGTTTGGGATCACAGCGCCGGTTTCATCCGCCACCGTTCCTACGACTGTTGCCGTACCTTGGCCGAAAGCCAATGTAGTAAAGAGGAGCGTTATCCCTAAAACCAGAAACGCAGCGAAAGCTCTAAACATGGAGGCCTCTTCTTTCCGTTTTGGAGACTAAACAAGCAATTGGTCAATTGTCCACGAAGGTTAATGTCCCTGTCAAGAGCTAATAACAACGGTTGGGTTAACAGTTTGGCAACCCCAAGCTACGGTTTTTGTCGCGCAGCTGTTACTCCGTCACATTTGAGTCTTAGTCTCTTTGTTAAGTTCGCAACTTGGCCAGGTTAGGCGTCAGTACGGCCCGGAGGTACTCCTTGCTTAAGTGGCGCAGTATTCCAGCTTACAAAAGGGCCGACGTCTGGGTGCCGGCCTTTGTATTCCGGAACTGGATAAGGCTTAGAAAGTGATTCGGGCGCCGACTTGCAGCGCTCGGGGGCCACCCGAACCGAAGGTCTGCAAAGCAGTCGCCGCCTTGGGGTCCAAGGTGAAGGTGGTTGGGTAAGTCAGGTTAGCGACGTTGGGGGGTAAACATCTCGCCCAGGACCGACAGTTTCTACCGTTCTTTGTAAGTGAAGGTCTTGGTCAGCCGAAAATCCTGCGAGATGACCGGCAGAGCCAGAGTGGGGAAGGTGCCACCATTGGAAGCTTTGGTGTTTTGTCAATAGCATTGTTAGCTAACTTCCAACAGAATTAGCGCGATGTTGCCAACGTAGCGCCAACGGCAGGCGCAAGAATTGACGGCTAGTGCACGCTGGCGGCGATCCCGCCATCGGAGGAGTCAAGTGCGGGGACCGCGCCCGCTTCAGGACTCAGAAGGCTCTCAAAGGCCGGGCGCGACGGAAATTTCTGAATTGCGAAATCAACCACGGTGAGGGCCGTGCTGACGTATCGATCCAGCGAGCCGGTGTTCAATACCATGCGGGCCACGCTGAAGTTGCCGTCCACCAGGAAGGCCGCCAGCAAGCGCGCGTACAGGTCGGACTCGGGGGCCTTCCCAGCTTCGCGGCTCAGTTCGGCGGCTAGCGCCTCCTCGTACTGAATCTGGATCTTCAGCGAAGCGGCCGTTAAGGCCGGGTCTGAATCCACGAGCTTGGTATATCGCAGCAGATCGCCGCGGCGTGCCACTTCGGTCGCGGAGGCCTCGATAAAATCGCGCCAATACTGCAATACATTGATCTTTCGGTTGGGATCCGCGAGGCCCTTTTTGAAGTTATGCAGGGCGACTTGGCGGAAAGCCAGGGCGATTTCTTCTTTGGAGCCGAAGTACCGAAGCACGGTTTGTTTGTGAACACCCGCTTTGCCGGCTATATCTTCGAGCGTCGTGGCCGCGAAACCTCGTTTACCGAAGAGTGTGTCGGCGCACTTCAGAATCAACCTGCGGGTTTGGATTTTCTTGCGATCGCGAAGGCCTGGTTTCCCGTCCACTCGGACAATATAGCCGTTGGACGGAGGGGAGAGCAAACTGGGAAGGGCGTCAGCCGGCCGGTGGGGTTCTCGGGCGCGCGCGCTATAGCAGTTCGCGTGTGAGTTCGTCGAAATTGGCGGGCGTGATCAGATGGAAGCGCAGCGACAGGCGCGTGAATCCCCGCAACGTGCGGCTCATTTCGTCGCTCGGAATTTCGGGACTGGCGAGGAACAGATGCCCGGCCGCGACGCGAAATGGGAGCACTTGCCAGTCGCGCACCACATGCTTGGGTAACGAGCGAGCCACATTTCTGTTGATTACCCACGGCTCGATTCGTCCGGCTGGCAGGCTGTGCTGCAGGCTGAGCGCTTCGTACAGATCGTCTTCGCTGAGCTTGCCGAGCGCGACCAGATATTCTCCCAGGCGCATTCCCGCCGGTAAGGTTTCGAGCGCGCTGCGGACATCGGCCTCCGCTGCATAACCGGAGCCGGCCAATATCTCGCCCAGCCGGCGTTTATGTTGCAGCAGCGCGCTGCGGGAAGGATAGGCATGCTCGGTTTTGAGCCAGATTAAGGGCTCGCCCAGCAGGCGCGCGCGAAAATAGCGATAGACCGCGCGAAAGGCCGCGATGGTATTGATCCAATTGGCGCACACCGCGCGCAGCGGGACGCCCAAGGCGAAGAAACTTCCGTACAACCGGCGAGCGCAACCGATGCGCACAGCGGTCTGGATGGCCTGGATCGCGAGTGTGCCGGCCAGCAGCCACGGATGCATGGCCTGTTGCGCTAATCGCCAGGGAACTCCGCTGAGTCCGGCGCCCATCCAGGAGAGCAGCCCATAAGCGAACAGGAGATTGGTGAACAGGCTGAGCGGATTTCCGAACAATCCCTTGCGATCGCGCCAGAACCAATACTTTTGCGAGAGCGTCCCGCGCCAGCCGTGGTGCTCCCAGGTTTGCAGCGCGATGCCGGTGACCCAACGCGTGCGCTGGCGAATGGCCGAGCCCATGCTCTGAGGGAAGAATTCGCGCGTGGCGACGGACGCCGCCAGCGATCCAGACAGCGGAACAAATACCTGCTTGCAGCCCAGCTTATGCAGCCGCAAGCCATTTTCGTAATCTTCGGTCAGGCTGGATGGCTCGAAGATGAGATTGTGCTCGGCGGTGGCGAGCTTTTCGATCGCCTGGCGCGTGTAGCCCGTCCCCACCCCATTGGACGGAACAAAACTGCCCATCAACTGGCGCGCGGGCATGTCTTTGAGCTGCCACTCGGCGAATTCGTCGCAGTAGATGGAGTGGACCACGCTGGGGAACGGCGTGGCCAGCGGCAATACCGGAATTTGCACCATGTCGTAATCGTCCGAGTACGCGTTGATGCGGGCCAGCGCCTCGGGGTGAATCAGATCTTCGGCGTCGTGCGTGACCACGATCTCAAACTGAGCGTCGTGGTGCTCTTCGAACAGCAGCATGCGCTGGTAGATCCAGTTCAGGCAGTCGGCTTTCGAGGTGGGGCCGTCGTGCGGGCAGACGGCCAGATGCACGTGCGGGAAGCGCATCTCGAGTTCGCGGACGGCGTCGAGGGTGGGCTCGTCGTTGGGATAAGCGCCGACGAAAAAATGATAATTGTCGTAGTTGATGGCGGCGACGTTGTGTTCCACCATGCCGCCGACCACGGCGTGCTCATGCCATAGCGGGACGAAGATGGCGGTCAATTTTTCAGGCTGGCCGGAAGCAAAACGCGACTCCGGGCCGGTCTTCGACCAGCGCCTTTTCAGCCAGGCCCAGAGGCAAACCGCATCCAGCGCCAGGTCGTCCAGCCCGCTGATGAGAATCGCGATGGCGGCCGGTGCCAGGCACGCGGCGACGGCAGCGTCCCACCACGACCACCAGGATGCAATGCCGTTCATCACTTAGGGACTAAGTGCGGGCGTGCGGCGAAATGTCTCGGAAGGAGGGGGCAAACTTCGCTCGGGATAGTCTCATTTGGGCCTTAGATGGCGGCCAGATACTGTAAAGGCAGTGCGATTTTGCCGATGCTATGGCGAAATGCAGACCGTCCGGCCTGTCACATTCCTCAAGCTCCTGCTAGTACTTCCCGGCTTCGCGTTGGGGCAGTTCCCCGATAAATCGGCCGCGATGACGACCAGAGAGAAAACGCTGCTGGCCGCCGTGAACGCGTCGGCCGAATGGAAGCCGAGCGATCCGCGGGTGGCCAAGAGCTATCAGGATCTGGCCGACTTCTATTCATCCCAGGGCCGCTACGTCGAAGCTGAAAAGCTGTACAGCAAGAGACTGGAGCTGGCCGAGGACAGCTTGGGCCGCGCGAATCCCGAGCTGATTCCGGCCGTGAACGATCTGGCGCGCGTGAATTTCTCGCAGATGAAGTTCGCGCGCGCCGAGGAACTGTACGAGCGCTCGCTGCGTATCATGGAACGCGAGTACGGAGACAACGACGCCAAGCTGATTCCCTTCGTGGAGGCGGTGGCGCTGGCCTACGAATCGGATTCCAGATTCGCGGAAGCGGAAAAATATTTGCGGCGCGCGGTTGGCATTCGAGAGCGCGCCGCCGGGGCCGACAACGTTGCCATAGTGCCGGACTTGCTGCGGCTGGCGCGCCTCAACGTGCTGCGTCAAAACGGGCCTGCGGCCGTCACTGTGTACCAACGCGCGCTGGCCATCCAGGAGAAAACACTACCGCCCAATAGCGCCGAGCTGCTGCCCGCTCTGGACGCCCTGGTAAATCTGAGCCTGGATCAAAAGCGTCCACAGGACGCCGAAGCGCTGCTGCGCCAGACGCTGGCTCTACGCGAAGGCAGCGTGGGTCCGATGCATCCTGAAGTCGCCGCCAATCTGGACCGGCTGGGCGCGCTGCTGGCGGATCAGAAAAGATACGCCGAGGCCGCGCACGTCTACGAGCGCGCGCTGTTCATCTGGATGAAGACGCTGGCTCCCGACAGCGCGGAATTGCAGGACAAGTATCAAAGACTCGCCCAGGTGTACGCGGCGCTGAATCGTCCAGTGGATGCCGAGCCGTTGGTGCTGCAGGTTCTCACCGCGCGGGAAAAGGAGACCGTTTCGAGCCTCAACACGCTGGCCGGCATCTACACGCTCAAGGGCAATCTCAGCGAAGCCGAGCCGCTCTATCGGCTGGCTTTATCAATTCTGGACAAGCGCGGGCTGCTGAACGCGAAGCGCTCGCCCACTTCGGCCGACACGGACCTGGAATTGTTGACGCAGACCGCGAGTCAATACGTCGAGCTGCTCAAGAAGCTGCGGCGCAAGCCGGAAGCGGCCAAGCTGGAAGCCAGGATCCGGCAACTGACTGGAAAGTCCTCGCAGCCTCAGTCCAAGAAACGCGCCAGTTGACTGCCGGACGAACGCGCGCGCTGGCCCGGCTCGAGCGTGGAATCCCGGTGCTACAATTCCCAGGTACCTTCCGCTGTGCCCGATCTGAAAAAGTTTGTCGCCAAGTTGAAGCGCCACTACGGCGAGCCGAGCGCACCTCTGGCTCGCGGTCCGTTCGAGCTGGTGCTGTGGGAAAACGCGTGCTATCTGTTGTCGGACGAGCGGCGCGCCGAGGTCTTTCAGGGGCTGCGGGAACAGGTCGGCCTGGCGCCGTCCGCCATTCTCAAAGCTCCGCGCGAGACGCTGCTCGCGCTCGCCAAGCTGGGCGGCATGCGGCCCGAGACGCGGGTGTTTCGCTGGCGTGAGATCGCCCGCATCGCCATGACCGAGTTCGGCGGCAATCTGAACGGCATTCTCGAACAGCCCTATGAGAAAGCCAAGCAAGCGCTCCAGAGATTTCCCAGCATCGGCGAGCCGGGCGCCGAAAAGATCCTGTTATTTTGCGGGAACTCTCAGGGTTTGCCGCTGGAATCGAACGGCCTGCGTGTGCTAACCCGCGTAGGGTTCGGCCGGGTGTTGAAGAGCTACGGCGCTACTTATCGTTCCGTTCAGGACGCCACGCGCGACCAACTGCCGCGCGACAACGCCGGACTGATTCGCACCCACTTGTTGCTTCGCCAGCACGGAAAAACTTTCTGCCGCGCCAACGCGCCGCTGTGCCGATCCTGTCCCGTCTCGCAGCTCTGCTCGTTTCGTACGAAGTGAACGGGCGGGTACAATCGGAGGGGGTTCACATGCCATTCATACAAAATCAGGGCGCTAAGATTTACTGGGACGAACAAGGCTCGGGCGACCCGGTGCTGCTCATTATGGGTCTGGCCTATCCGTCGGACATGTGGTATCGCACGCGTCCGGTTCTTTCCAAGAGCTATCGCACCATCGTGGTCGACAACCGCGGGGTCGGGCGCAGCGATATGCCGCCGGGGCCGTATCCGATCGCGCTGATGGCCGCCGACGCGCTGTGTGCGCTAGATGCGGCGGGCATAGAGCGCGCGCACGTGTACGGCATTTCGATGGGCGGCATGATCGCGCAGGAGCTGACGCTCCAGCATCCCGAGCGGGTGCGATCGCTGATCTTAGGATGTACGGCTTCGGGCGGTCCCACCGCGGTGCAAGCCGAGCCCGAAGTCGGAAAGCTGCTCATGGCTCGCGGCGTGATGACGCCGGACGAGGCCGCCGAAGCCGCCGTCCCGTATATTTATGACGCCGGAACGCCGCGCGCGCGAATCGATGAGGATTTGAACGTTCGCCGGCCGTGGCTCGCGCCCCCGGAGGCGTACATGGCGCAGCTGCAAGGCATCCTGGCTTGGGAAGCCTACAGCCGATTGCCGCAGATCAATGTTCCAACGCTGGTGATCCACGGCGAGAATGACCGCCTGGTGCCGGTGGGGAACGGCAAACTGATCGCCTCGCGGATTCCGGGCGCCAAGCTGGTGCTGCTGGCGAACGCGAGTCACATTTTTCCCACCGACCAAGCGGATGCTTCCCATCAGGCGATTCTGGAATTTCTGGCAGCGCAGCCGGCCCGCACCAGCACCACGGCCTGAGGAACCACGCGATCAAGGCTCGGGTTTTGGGCTGGCGGCGAATCTGAGTTCGCGGAGCACACGCTCGCGCACCGCATTGTACTCGCAGCCAATGAGCGCGATCACGTTCAGCAGGTACATCCACACCACCAGGGCGATTACGGCCCAAATGCTTCCGTACAACACGCTGTAGTTGGCGATATTGCGCACGTACCAGGTGAAAACCGAAGTCGCGCCCAACCATAAAAACGTGGCCAGCACCGCGCCGGGCCAGGCGCTGCGGAGTTTTATCGGGCGATTCGGGCCTACGCAATAAAGCAAGGCAGTGATGAACACAGTGGCGGCCAGCGCGATCAGATAACGCAGCGCCGAGAACAGGAAAGCGATTCCAGTTCGCAGCTCAGCGTCGGGAGATAGACCCAGCCAGCCGAGCATCCAACGCTCGGCGCGTGTGCCGAACACGATCAACGCCGAAGAGCCGACGCCTGGCAGCGCGACAATGAAAACCAGCAGTATGGCGACGGCGCGCTGTTTCAGAAAGGGACGGCCGGAAGGCAAGCGGTAAGCTGCCTCGAAGCCTTCCATGAGGGTCATCATGGCACCGGAAGCAGCCCAGGTAGCCAGTAGGACGGCGGCCAGAATCATCAACAGCGGGCGCTGGCCACGGTCGATAAATTGATTCCGCACCAAGTCCTCGGAGCCGGGAGGGACAATCTGAAACAAGAGGCGCGTAAGAGCGCGCGCCACCGACTCGGCGTTGACGCGCGCCAGAATGGACGCAATCGACGCCAGCACTGGAAAGAAAGCCAGCAAAGTAGAGTAAGCCGCGCCTTTCGCGATGCCGAAGCAATTGTCTTCGTGAGCCGCCACGCAGGCCTGCCGCAGCACTCCCCAGAAAAGCGACAAGGGACCGGGACGCTCCAGGTACAGGCGGGGCGAGGCCAAGTTCATGCATCTCCGATTCTAAGCCGGGAGGGCTGTGCCGTGCGGGCGCGATACGCGGCGGGCGCGATCACGGCCTTCCGAGTGCGTCCCATCAAAGTTATGATTTGAGTACGGCATGGGTGACGCACCGGTAGTCAGTGTGGTGATGACCGCTTACAACGTGGCGCCCTATATCGGCGCAGCGATCGAATCGGCGCTGGCGCAGACCTTTGGCGATTTTGAGCTGCTGGTCATGGACGACGGCTCTACCGACGGCACGGTTCGGATTGCCGAAGAATTCGAAGATGCGCGCGTGCACGTGGTGCGGTCGCCGCATCGCGGTGCAGCCATGCAATTGCGCCACGGCATCGAGCAAACGCGTGGACCCTATGTCGCGCTTTTAGATGCCGACGACCTGTGGAGTCCTCATAAACTGGAAAGGCACGTGCAGTTCATGGATGCGCAGCCGCGCGCCGACCTGACCTTTTCGTGGTCCCGCGTCATGGATGAGGATGGCCGCGACACCGGGCTCACCTCGCGTTTGTGGAATGGCCCCATTTCGTTCTCCGAATTGCTGGCTGATAACTCCATCGGAAACGGGTCGGCACTGGTGTTCCGCCGCGAGGCTCTGGTAGCGGCTGGAGGCATCGATGCAGCCTTCGCCGCCTGCTACGACCTGGACGCCTGGCTGCGCATCGGCGCGCTTCGGCCTGGCAACCTGTGGGCTATCCCGGAGTTTCTAACTTTTTGCCGGCGCCGGCCCGGGCAGATAACCAGCGACGTGGCATTAATAGAGAGGTCGTTCGAGCTGCTCCTGCAGAAGGCGCGCTGGTTTGCTCCGCGAGCGGTGGCGCTGGTGGAAGGCCGGGCGCGATCCAACATGCAACGCGTCTGCGCCTATGGCTGGTATCAAGCGGGTTGTTATGGCCGGGCCTTGGGCGCCATGACCCGGTCTTTACGCCGCGCGCCCCGGGTGTTTTTCTCCGATCGCCGCAATTGGGAGATGGCGGTTGCCGCACTCAGCGGTCTGCTGCTGCCGGCCGGTCTGCACCGGCGCATTACAGGGGGCGCACTGAGGGCGAGGCGTGCCTGAAGTCTCCGTTATTCTCCCGTTGTACAACGTTGCGGCGTTTGTGCGCGCCGCCGCTGAATCGGTACTGTCGCAGTCCTGGCGAGACCTGGAACTGATCGCGGTCGATGATGGATCCACCGACTCCACCGCGCGTGAGATCGAGGAAATTGGCGATCCCAGGGTACTGCTGCTGCGCCAGAATCGTCGGGGTCCAGCCGCGGCGCGTAACACTGCGCTCGGTTGCGCGCACGGACGCTATATCGCATTCCTGGACGGTGATGACGTATGGCTGCCAGGCAAGCTCGCCCAGGACCTCGCCTATCTGGAGACGCACCCGGAAGCGTATCTGCTCTTTTCTTCGACGCGCATCGTGGACGTCGCCGGGCACGACCTGGGCCGCGCGAGCCGCACATGGTCCGGCGCTCTGACCCTGCGTGACCTGCTGATCGAGAATCGGATACCCACCTCCACGGTAGTTATGCGCAGCGAGGCTGTCCAGCGAGCCGGCTGGTTCGATGAGGCGCTTCCGGTTTCGTCGGATTTCGATTATTGGTTGCGCGTGTCGATCCTTGGCACCGGCAGCCTGCATGGACGGCCACAAGTGACCACGTTATACCGGACGCGGGCCGGGCAGGTTTCGAGTGATTGGCAACAGCGGCTCCAGATTCGCCAGAAGATCATGGCGAAGATGCGTGTGCTTTATCCGGATCTGGTGTCCGAGGTCGAGCGCCTGACCGAGGCCGGATACCACCGTGCGCTGGCTGCCACGGCATATGAAAACGGTGAAATACCGGCAGCTCTCAAGCTTTTTCGGCGGGGCATGCGTCATGCGCCTGCATTTCTGCTGTCCGACAAGCGGACCTGGTTCCTCGGTTCGGCCTTATTGTCGGCGTGCTTGCTGCCGCGCAGCGCGCATCATAAGCTGGCGCAAATCGCTAGAACAGCCCGCGCTTTCCGGCTTTGAAATCGTCCCACTGGCCGAACACCTTCATCTGATCCACCAGCTTGGTGTCGTCCAGCAGCTGCTCTACTTCCGCGCGCGTGGTGGATCACTCCTTCCTTACTTCGTCGCGGCTTCCTGCTGCGGTTCCTCGCCCCAGATATATTTGGCGAACCAGTCGTAATTGTGCTCCATGACCGCGCGCTGCTGCTTGGGCTTATTGATGGGATGGCCGAAGCCTTTGTACAAAATCATTTTCACGGGAACGCCGCGATCCTTGAGCGCCTGGTACAGCTCGAACGAATTAGGCGGAGGAACGCGCTTGTCTTGATCGCCGTGCTGGATCAGCGTCGGAGTCTTAGCCTTGCTGACGTAGAAGATCGGCGAAGTTTTCTGATAAATAGTCGGATCGTCCCAAGGCGTGGCCTTCAAATATTGGCGCGTAAACGGATGTATGTCGGTGTTGACATAGTAAGTCATCCAATCCGAGATACCCGCGCCCACGGATACGGCGCGAAAGCGGTCGCTATAAGTGGTGATAAAGGCCGAAATATAGCCGCCCTCGCTCCAGCCCATCGCGCCCACGCGATCCTTGTCCACCATGCCCTTTGCGATGAGATAGTCGACGCCCGAGATCACGTCGGCGTAATCGCCCAGGCCGAGATTGCGTACGTTCAGCGCTCGGAATTTCTCGCCATACCCGGCCGAGCCGCGATAATTTGGTTTCAATACCAGCGCTCCTTTGGCGGCGAAGCGCTCCACCGGATAATAACGGTCGGCTGAGGAGACCAGTGTGTCCATGCCGGTGGGCCCGCCGTGAATCACCACCAGCAGCGGATATTTCCTGGATGGATCGTAGTCGTGAGGCTTCACCAGAACGCCTTGAATGGTTGTTCCGTCGCTCGATTTCCATTCGATCATCTCGCGCGTGGTGAGCTGAAAATCCTTCCATTGCCCGGCCATGTCGGTTAGATAGCGTGGAGAGAAATCCTGAACGGAGGAAACGAACACTTCACTAAAACGATTCGGCAGGGCGCCAACCGCGGCGAAGGTGCGGTGATCGGGCGTGAAGGACGCGTCGCCCGCGTACAACGCATCCGGTGCGGTGATGCGGTCGATCGCCAAGCTGGTTGGATTTACTCGGAACACGTGGGCCGTGCCCTTCTGGTCGGCCGCGAAATAAATGCCGTCCGGCCCCCAGTCGATCAGGCCGGCGTCTTCATCGAATTTGGCCGTTACAATTTTCGGCTCGCCCCCGGATGCAGGCACGATGGCCACGCGCTTGTTCGCGTAGTAGTAGAACGGATCGCCGCTGGAAGTGTTGAAGGCAATCAGGCGTCCGTCGGGCGACCAGCGCGGGCGGCTGTTGGGTCCGTTTAAAGTAAGCAATTTCTTGACGTGCTTGTCGGCTAAGTCCACCAGGTAAATCTGTTCGGTGCCGGACGAGCTCAGGGCGGGGTCGCGCTGCGCGCTGAAGGCAATCAGCTTCGAATCAGGCGACCAGGAAAATGTTTCAACGCTGAATTTATCTCCTTCGGTGAGGGCCTCCGCTTTGGGCTTCTGCTTGGGATCCGGCGCTATTTCCTCCGGCGCCTTCACCAGCCACAGACGCATCATGGCGTAGTCGCCCTCGACCACCTCAAAGTCGCCGTATTTATCTTTGCGATCCTTCTTGGCTTTGGACTCGGGGCCGGTGGAGGTGTAGGCGATGGCCGTTCCATCCGGCGACCACTCGAATTGCACCGACGCCGTTCTCCTCGGTGGTGAGCTGCTGCGGCTCGCCACCGAGCGGGTTGATCACGTAGATCTGGCGCTTGCCGTCGCGTTCAGATGCAAATGCCAGGCGCTTGGAATCGGGCGACCACTTGGGGTTCTGGCTCGATTTCTTCGCGCTGGTGAGCTGGTAGCGCTCGCCGGTGGAAATCATGGCGACCCAAATTTGCTGCACGAACTCGTCTTCTTCCCAGTTGGCTTGCTGAACGGTGTAGGCGACGAATCGCCCGTCCGGGGATATTTGAGCGCCGCTCACCGATTTCATGCCGAGCGATTGCTCGATGCTGGGGGTTTGCGCGGAGGCGGTGAGCGCGACCAGAAGGCTGAGAATCAACTTGCCCATGCGGCCATTATAAAGAAGACGCGGCGGGTTTATTTTCCGGGCGATTTTATCGAGTAAGCCGGCACTAATCTGGATGCCGTGAAGAATCCGCTCATCCTGCCGCTGTTGGCTTTGGCCGCCGGAATTTTCGCAGCGCATGTGCTGGTGCTCGATCCGCGGAGCCTGTTCGTGGCATTGGCCGCGGCGGTCATCCTGGCGCTGCTCGCACTGTGGCGCGCACGGCGTTTGGCCCTGGCCTGTTGCCTTCTGATAGCAACGCTCCTTGGTGCGGTACTTGAAGCGGCCCGTCGTCCCGGCCGGCCGCCTGAACTCGAGGCCGGCGCGCGCGAGGTGGTCCTGCTGAACGGTTGCGTGGTAAGCCCGCCCGCATTCTACGAAGGTCGCGATCAATTCACGGTCGAGCTGGCGCCCAAGGCTCGCGCCCAGGTCAGCATGATCGTCCGCGACGGCGTAGAGCCGCCCGATCTGCATTATGGCCAGCGGGTCGAATTCGAAGCCCGCATCCGGCCGACTCGCAATTTCCAGAACCCCGGCGCGTTCGACTATGAAGCTTATCTGGCGCGGTCTAATATTTATTGGACCGCCTCGATTCCCGCCGGCGCGCGTCTCAGCGTCGTTCCGGGCCGCTGCGGCTCGAACTTTTCCAGCGCGATCTTCGCCTTGCGAACCGCTGCGCTCCATCGCATCGAGCGGCTCTACGCCGGCAATCCTTACGCCATCGGCATGATGGAAGCCACGTTGATCGGCGAAACGCGCAAACTGGAAGGCATCTGGACCGATCATTTTCGCCGCACCGGCACGTACCACATGCTGGTGATCGACGGCCTGCATATCACCGTGCTGGCCGCGTTTCTGCTGTTCCTGCTGCGCCTGTGCTTCGTCCCGGAACTGGAGGCGCTGGCGATGACGGCGGCCGGGGCTTGGCTGTACGCGCTGGTCTCGGGCTGGAACGCGCCCGCGGTCCGCGCTGCCGGCGGATTCACTTTGTACGTCGTCGCCCGCTACTTCTATCGACGCGGACGCTTCTTGAATCTGCTGGCTGTGGCCGCCATCGTGTACCTGATCGCCGATCCTGGCCAGCTTTTCGAGTCCGGTTTCCAGTTATCTTTCCTGGCAGTGGCCGCGATTGGCGCGCTAGCCGTACCGGTGCTCGACGGTACTTCGGCCCCCTACTCGCGCGCCCTTTATGGAATCGCCGAGGAAAGCCGCGACCCGCGTCTCGAGCCAATCGCCGCGCAATTCCGCCTGGAGCTGCGGCTGCTCGCCGAGACCCTACACGCCTATTTGAGAATTCCCGAAACCTGGCTGCTACACGCGTTGGCTGCGATCGCGCGAGTGCTTTTCTACGCCTACGAAATCGCCGTAATCTCTACCTCGATCCAGGTCGGGGTCGCTCTGCCCATGGCGCTCTACTTCCATCGCATCTCACTCACCGGCCTGGCGGCCAACGTCCTGGTGGTCCCTCTGCTCGCGCTCGTAGTTCCCGGCCGGCTTCGTCGCTGTTTTTACCGGTTGGCACTTGCCGGCCGCGCTGGCCGCATGGTTGTTGAAAGCTGGCGAAAACGTCGCCAATTGGCACCTGCGCTTCGAGCCTGACTGGCGCGTTCCGGATCCGCCGCTATGGCTCTCGCTCGCGCTGGCCTGCGCCATACTATTGCTGGCCTGGGCGATGCGGCATTCGCGCCGGCTGGCCTGGACCTGCGCCGTTCCCGTGCTGGGCTTGTTCGCATTGGTCTACTTGCATCCGTTCCCGCCCGCGGTGCATCCTCGACAACTGGAGCTGAGCGTGATCGACGTGGGGCAAGGCGATAGCTTGCTGGTCTGCTTTCCCGATTCGAAACTCATGTTGATCGACGGCGGAGGAATTTTGTCGTTCGGCCGAAAAGTGAAGCCGCGCTTCGACATCGGCGAAGACGTGGTGTCGCCCTATCTGTGGACGCGCTCCATCCGCAAGTTGGATGTGGTGGTGCTGACGCACGCGCATGACGACCACGCCCGCGGCCTGCCCGCCGTCATCGAGAATTTTCATCCGGACGAGCTTTGGACCGGCTCGACGCCCGCCAGTGAAGCATGGTCCCAAGTGCGCGCCAAAGCGCAATCCGAGCGCGTGAAAATTCTCGCGATGCAGAGCGGACGAAGCTTCGATTTTGGCGGCGCGCACATCGAGGTCCTCTCTCCACCGCCCGATTACATCGCAGCGGACACCCCCAAGAACGACGACTCGCTAGCTCTGCGGATCACATACGGCCAGCGTTCCTTCCTGCTGACTGGCGATATGGAAAAGCCCATGGAGCGGCGCTTGCTCAGTTCCGGCGAGCCGGTCCGCGCCGACGTTCTGAAAGTAGGCCATCACGGCAGTAACACCTCCAGCACCGACCCATTTCTAGACGCCGTGGCGCCGGTGTTCGCGGTAATTTCCGATGGATTCGCCAATTCGTTTCATCATCCGCATCCGCAGGTCCTGGCTCGCCTGGCCGCGCACCGCGTGGGCGTCTTCCGTACCGATCAACAGGGGCTCGTTACCATCCGCACCGACGGCCGCAGAATGTTCGTCGAGACTTATCAACCCACTCAAGGCGCGTACCGCGCTTACGCCATGGGCGCGGCGTCGCCCGATCTATAGCCGCCCAGATTAGCCTTATCATGACAGCAGATCATGCGGTGCGCCCCGTTCATATTATTCGCGGCTTTCGGCCTGTCCGCGCAGGATGCGCCCACCTTTCGCAGCGACCTCTCGCTAGTCCACGTGGACCTGGAAGTCACCGATGGCGACCGTCTCCTGACCGGTTTTCACCAGCAGGATTTCCTGGTTCTCGACAACGGCCAGCCGCAACACATCCTCTATTTTTCGCAGGACGAAGAGCCGCTGGACGTCATTCTGCTGTTCGACATCAGCGGCAGCATGCGGTCCAACGTAGCCCGCGTAGCCGCTTCCGCTCAGGCGGCGTTTTCTGAGTTACGTCCAGGCGATCGCGTCGCGGTGATGACGTTTCAAAGCCGCACCCGCGTCGTCGCACCTTTTAGCGAAGACTTGGCCTCCGTCCAACGCACCATCCAGGAAGACGTGGTGGGAGGAAGGTTTGGCGGCGGCACGCGCCTGCTGGCAGGAGTCGACGATGCGGCTCAGTACTTCCTCGAGCAACCGAAAACACGCCGGCGCCGCGCGATCCTGATTCTGACTGACAATTTTGGCCAGCGATCGCGCCGCTCCAGCACCGTCGTGCATCGTCTCTGGGAAGCGGACGCCAGCTTGAGCGGTTTGATTATTCGCAGTTCGCTCGACACCGCGCTCAACACGGCCTCCACGGTTATGAATCCCGCGCTCGGCCTGCTGCTCCGCGAAGGAATGGAGGGCGTAGCGGAGAAAACCGGCGGGGACACGATTAAAGCCGACGACCCGGGCCAGTCATTTCGCGAAATGATGCATCGCATCCGCCTTCGTTACAGCCTGTATTACGCCATGCCCGCGGCCAAGCCGGGAGAAGAGCGGCAAGTGAAGATCGAACTCTCTCCCGATGCCCAGCGGCGTTTTCCCAAAGCCCGTGTGCGCGCCCGCAAGGGCTACCAGATTCCCGCCAATACGTGACGTCGCCCTACTGCCGATTCCCGACATGCTAAGTTGATCCCAATGAACCTCAGCAAGCAATGCATCGTAAAGCCCGGCAGAAAACTTCGCTTGAAGAATTTCGATCCCGATGACACGTTCGGGAAAAAGCGCAACGACGACGCGCTGCAGAAAAATCTCCGCCGGCTCCGGGAACTCCAACATTTGCTCTACGCCGACAAGCGCTACGCGCTCCTGATCATCCTGCAAGCGCTGGACGCCGGCGGCAAGGACGGGACCATTCGGCACGTCATGTCGGGCGTCAATCCGCAGGGCTGCGAAGTGGTCTCATTCAAGGCCCCCACCAACGAAGAACTGTCGCACGATTTTCTCTGGCGCATCCACAAGGCCACTCCCAATCGCGGCAACATTGGAATTTTCAATCGTTCCCAGTACGAGGATGTGTTGATCGTCCGCGTGCACAACCTGGTTCCCAAGGAGGTCTGGCGCAAGCGCTATCGCCAGATCAACGATTTCGAGCAGATGCTGACTGAGAACGGCGTCACCATTCTCAAATTTTTCCTGCACATCAGCAGGGAAGAGCAGAAGAGGCGTTTCGAAGCCCGCATCGCGGATTCGTCGCGAAATTGGAAGCTTTCCTTACCGGACTTCGAGGAGCGCCAGCACTGGGACGACTACACCGAAGCTTACGAAGAGGCGCTGCATCGCTGCAGCACCGAATGGGCGCCCTGGTACGTGATTCCAGCCAACAAAAAATGGTTCCGCAATTACGCGGTTGCGGAAATAGTGGTGGAGGCTCTGGACCGCATGCGGCTGAAGTATCCGCCGCCCAGCGTGGACATTTCCACGGTGGTGCTGGATTAGCCCGATTGATCAGCCAGCCACGCCGCGCTTGGCTTTCAACTCCGCCAATAGCCGCTCGATCTCATCCTGCTTTTCGAGCGACGCCAGCCGATCCTCCATGCCGTCGGCGGTCAGCTCCGCCTTAGCCTGGCTCAATGCTTCGCTGCGCTGCACCTTGCCCTTCATGCGGTCAAAGGCCGCCGCGCTCGACATGTCGCCCGCCGCCATGCGTGCGTCGCCGGCTTTGTTCAACGCCCGCGCGCGCCGATGCTGCGCAATCAACACATCGCTCTTCGCCTCGGCTTCGGCCAGCTTTTGCTCCAGCTTCCGCAGCGCGGTCTTCAGATTCTCCACCTGCACGCCCTGATCGGCCACCTGCTGCGCGAAGTTCTCGGCCAGCGTGCGGCAGCTCATGGACCGCTCGATCGCCGCGCGCGCCAGGTCATCCTCTTTTTTATCCACCGCCAGCTCCGCCTTGCGAACCCAATCGGCTGCCTTCTCATGATTTTCCTGCCGTTTCTTTTCGAGCAGGTGCTGGTCGGCAATCGCAATCGCCACCTGCGTCTTCACCTGCAGCAATTGGTTCTGCATATCCAGAATCACCTGCTTGATCATCTTCTCGGGATCTTCGGCCTTGTCGATCAGGTCGTTCAGATTCGCCCGCACCAGTGTTGCTACTCGCTCCATAAGTGCCATGATCCATTACCTCCTAAGATTTTGTGTCCGTGCTTGAGCCATTACCCGGTTTAGGACTCTTATCGCCGATGCTCCTCACCTTCCCCAGCAGATCCGACATCTGCATGCCCGAAAGCGTTTCAAACAACGCCGGAATTTGCGCGGCCATCTTGGTGATGTCGCCCGTGATCTTGCTCATGCCGGCCGAATCGCCATTGCCGGTCGAGACAATGGTGATCTTATCGACGTTGGCGAGCGGCGCCGCCAGCGCCTTCACCATTTCCGGCAGCCCGGTGAGCAGCTTGTCGATCACCGCCGCCTGGTTGTACTCCTGGAAGGCCTCGGCTTTCACGTTCATGGCCTTGGCTTCTGCTTCGCCTTTCTTCAGGATGATCTCGGCTTCGGCTTCGCCCTGCACGCGAATCGCGGCCGCGCGGCCTTCTGCTTCGGCCATGAGCCGCATCTTTTCGGCGGCGGCCAGCGTCTCGATGCGTTGCCGCTCCACTTCGGCCTGCTTCAGCAAGGTCGCGATCAGTTCGTTCTCGTGGCGCTGGATTTCGGCCTCCTGCACCTTGATCTCGTGCTTCCTTCTGCACTTGCTGGACTTGCACCTGCTCGGCCATCACCTGCTGCTGCATGATGTTGCCCTGAATGTCGTAGGCTTTGTCGGCCTGCGCCTGCTGCTTCTTGGTGGCTTCCAGATACTGCGCTCTTCTTGATTTCCAGATCGCGCTGCGCCTCGGCCTGCTTGGCCTGCGACAAGCGTCTCCGCGAGGACGCGTTCCTGATCCGCCTGCGCGCTGCGCAACAGCGGCAGCCCGCGTCGCATCCGCGCGCTTGATGGCCGTGTCGCGCTCGGCCTCGGCCGCGGCCACGTCGGCATCGCGCTTGATGCGCGCGACGTCCGGCCGGCCCATGTTGGTGATGTATTCGTTCTTATCGCGAACTTCCTTGATGGTGAACGAAATTACTTCCAGGCCCATCTTGCTCATGTCGTCGGCGCAGGTGGCGCGCATGCGGTCGCCCACCATCTCCGGCTCCTTGACGATCTGCTCCACCGAAAGCTGCCCGATGATGCCGCGCAAATGGCCCTCCATCACCAGCCGGATCAGCGCCTCGCGCGCTTGATCGCTCTTGGTGAGAAATTGCTCGGCCGCGGTCTGGATCGATTCCGGATCCGACTTCACCTTGATCTGCGCGACCGCTTCCACCGTCACCGCGACGCCCTGCTTGGTGTACAGGTCCTGCTGCGGCGCCACGTCGAACGACATCAGCTCCAGAGACAATTCGTGATAGCTCTCGATC
>CAVXJU010000090.1:0-80381 GCA_963761935.1 Terriglobia bacterium
TAGTCATCGAGCCGCTGTTTGAAGCCAGCTTCCGACCGGGATCGTACGGATTCCGGCCCAAACGGAGTGCCAAGCAAGCGATCTACGATATTCGCAAGTGGGTGACCTACGGCTACGACCAAGTCATTGACTTGGATCTCAAGAGCTACTTCGACACGATTGACCATGATTTGCTGATGAAGCTGGTCGAACGGCGGGTCCGTGATCCGCGCGTTCTGCGGTTGATTCGGCGGTGGTTGAAAGCCGGAGTGCTGCACGAAGGGATTCTGGAAGAGACTACGGTCGGCTCCCCGCAAGGGGCAGTGATCTCGCCGTTGTTGTCCAACATCTATTTACATCCGCTCGATCTGTACTGGGAGCGGGAGGTGAAGGCGACGAAGATGGTCCGCTATGCGGATGACCTCGTGGTGTTGTGCCGATGGAGGCCACCGGAAACTTACATGCCGAAGCTGAGGCAGTTCCTGGGGCGGCTGCGGGTGACTGTCAATGAAGACAAGACTCGCATGGTCGCGGCACAGGATGGCTTCGACTTTCTGGGGGTGCACTTTCGGAAACAGCCATCGCGGCGCGATGCCAGCAAGTGGTTCTGCTACTGCTGGCCATCGCAACGTTCGATGCAGCGGATTCGGGATAAGGTGAAGGCGGCTATCGGCCGTGATAACCGCCCGGCGGTGCAGGAGAAGTTGGACCGGCTGAACCCGATACTGCGGGGATGGTCGGCCTACTTCGGCTGGCTCAACTCAGCCCGGCATTTTCGGAAGGTGGATCAATATGTCACGCGGAAACTTCGGCTTTGGTTGCGGACCAAACATCAACGCAAACGGCGAGCGTTCTGGAGAACGCCACTGGCTTACTGGAGAAAAGCCGGCCTGTACTCGATTCAGGGCCGCATTGTGCATACGAGCTGAATGCCGCCGGGGGAGGGCTCCCGGAGAGCCGTATGAGGGAAAACTTCACGTACGGTTCGATGAGGGGGTGCTGGAGACGGAGCTATGGAGCGGACTGCGACACCGGCGCAACGGCGAAAGCCGCCGGTCAACCGAAACCTCCGTTCCTGTGGCCACCGCGCCAGCGCCCTACTCTGCAAAAGCGCAACGTCGTCGATCATCTGCCGGAGCAACATAAGGCGGACGTGAAGCGCAAACTGCAAAACGCCTACGCACTGGTCGATTACAGCGAAGCCAAGCGCGCTTTGGAGAAACTGCACCGCGAGCTGATGGATCTCAATCCCAGCGCGGCACGCAGTTTGGAGGAAGGGCTGGAGGAAACGCTCACCGTGCACAAGTTGCGCGTCCCCGATCAACTCCGCCGCACTTTGTGTTGCACCAACGTGATCGAGTCGGCGTTTTCGATCGTTGAGACGGTTTGCCGCAACGTCAAACGCTGGCAGCCAGGCGATCAGATCGAGCGCTGGGTTGGCTCGGGACTGCTGGTCGCTGAACGGCAGTTCCGGAGAGTGATCGGGCATCGTCAGATTCCGTTGTTGCTGTCTTCGATGGCCAATGCCGTTTCTAAGAAATCGATTGCCAAAGGAGCTGCGGTCGCGTAGTCTATGAGAACCGAGGGTCGCTAACTTTCAACGGAACTCCGGGCAACCTCGTCTCAGTGGCCGGAATGGTCAATTTTCGTCGAAGCAGACTCGGCCTGAAAGACACCAGAATCGTCCGAGGCCCCCAATGTGCTCCCGTGCCAAAAACCTTCGACAAGAATTGAGGATTCTGAGACTGAGTACAAACAAGGAAACCGGGGTCCATGTTGTATGTCACAATCCGAGCTTTTAAGCGCGCGGACGTTTGGCGGGCTTTTGGGCGACGCCTTGACCGGCGATGGAGCGCTCTTCACCCGTGAGGACGCGGTCGAAGCCGCCTGGGCGGTGGTCGATCCAGTCCTTAAAAGACACCACCGGTTTCGCCCCTCCAGGCGGCACACCTGGGGGCCGAAAGAGGCTGACCTTATCATCGCTTCAGACGGCGGCTGGCACAACCCCAGACCCGAGGAGCCGGAATGCACCCGCTTCGACTGTGTTTTACGTTTCTTCATCCTCTTCCGACGGCTCTGAGAGATCACGCACCGTACAAACGTCATCCCCTGTTGTCACTCACGCTGCCTAAGGTTGCGCGCATCCGCAGACCTGAGGAAGGCATCGGGCATTTATGTCGGGCAAGCCGAGATGGAGAAGATCAAATCAGGCCGGAGCGACCCTCGCTCTTGCCGAAACCTCCGCCGGGTCCGCACATGCTCCGTTGTACCGCTCGGGTTTCTGAGGGGGCAGCGAGAACGGCAGTCTCGACCTAATGTATCGCTATCAGCGGAACAAGCCAAGCAAGTAAGCGATGAGGAGAATTATCAATATTGTCCCCAGCCCTATGCCGGCCCCGCCGCTCGGACCCCAGCGGGTATGGCCGTAGTACCCTCCACCGACGCCAAAAACCAATATTAAGATGATGATGAGTATCAGCATTGTCGGTCTTCCTTTCTTCAAAGCTAAGCCCCAGCGGGCCCGGCGGAGTTATGCTTTCCTGGGCATTGCCAAGAGCACAATGCCGCCAATAAGCGCCACTGCGCCTGCGATGGGCGGCAGAGCTACATTATGTGTCTTGTCGCGGGCAGCGTGAATCGGCCCGATGTCGACAACCTTCTCCCTGGTCGTGTACGAAAAACCTCCCCACGCAAGGCCGAACAGGCCAAGCGCAATCAGGATTATTCCAAGCGTTTTGTTCATGACGGCCTCAAGCGGAGATACGCGCACGGATACCGGTTCATTTACTTCTCAAGCAGCTTTTCAATCTGGCCGACTTTCTTTTGAACCTTACCGGTAATTTTTTCGGCTCGGCCTTCAGCCTCCAGGTTGGGGTCGTTAGTTACCTGTCCCGCTTTCTCCTTGGCTTTGCCTTTCATTTCATGAAGCTTGCCTGTGATCTGATCCTTCGTGCTTGGTTTCATTTGTTTGCTCCTCTCTTCTTTCGAAAACGTTCCTGGTGCGGGACCGCAGTTCTTCTGCGGCATGGAACCAGTCCTCATCCGGTGAACCGTTTGGACAGCCACGCGCTTGCCAGAGTTCATAAGCGAGGGCTGCGATGTCATCATGTCCGAATGTGGAAATGCCGTGTCCAGTCGTAGCCGTCGGAGTGCGCTGATGGTCGACTGGGAAGTGTTCGTGGGCGTGCCGTGAAAGCTCGTGTCCCGTCAGGTGATCTGCTGTATTCTTTCCTGCCATAGTCTTATTCCTTCTTATGAAGAGTCGATTGCGAGTTCTGATTACGTTAGGCATCAACCCGCGCCCCAGGCGCACTCACACTAGGACGCGCGCGATTCCCTGCCGTAGCGGGAAGCCGCACCTATCGTTTGCGTTGGGGCGACTCCCGATGCAGCGCCCTTTCAAACTTTCCCGCGGCCGCTGGAGTTTTGAAGTCGCCGGTGAGAATTTCACGATTGGTTGCCTCGCGGCCGTAGAGTTCCTTGTTGGTATCCCCATCCGCACGAAGCGTCGCGCCTTCCAGCGAGATGCCTGCGAAAAGTCCGCGCGAACGGGAATACGACAGCATTTCCGCGTGCATCATGGCGTCCGTCTGAGCGCCCGCGTCGCGGCCAACCGGGCCCGCTGCCGCGGTTGCCTCTCCGCCGATCGTAAACTTGTCGGACAGGAGGTGCTTCATTCCGCCGTCGTTCATCACGAGCAACACAATATCGGTCTCCGAAGCGCCAATTTGAAACCCGACACTTCCACCTTCAACCCGCATCGCGGCCGGGGCGCTCCAACCTGAGCCGCCGCGCCGGCGGCAGACCGCGAACCCGCTGCCATACTTCGCGCCGAAGATGAATCCCGCCTTCTTCATGCCCGGCACGACAACGACGCAGCGCGCCTTATCGAGCAGATCTTGGGGGATGCCTTTATCGGAAGCCTTCATCATGTCGGTCAGCGTTTCGGCCGAAGCGTCCAGCCTGTCGTCGACCTTGATTTCTCTGTCTGCCGCGAAAGCGGCGGTAGTCATGGAACCGGCAATTGCAAGAACCCAGACACGGTGTCTTAAATTCATTCTCATAACAGGTCGTCCCTTCGTCTTTCGTTTTGAACCCAGGATCCCGCGTGGCCACTATCGATGCGAACTTTCGCCGACACGGACCAAGATCATTTCCAACGAAGCACGCCCATTGCCATTTCAACCAGGCTACGAGTTGCACCTGTCAAGCGGACGCCCCGTCCGCCTCAAAGTGGAGGGGGTGTTCAGCGCGATTTTCGTCGGACGCGCAACCAGGCAGTGCAGTCGGTTAGACGCCCGTTCAAAGCACCGTACCGGTCGCTTTCTGAAGGCGTGCCAGAATCGTTTCCATGACGTGCATTTGCTGAGTTTGGCCACAACATGTACGGGACCCCGGGCCTCGCGGGTGAATTGGCGCAAGCAATTGGTTTTTGACCTTTCAGGGCACCAGCACAGCAAATTGATTTGCTCGCAAACCATTGTTGAACGGAACCCAAAGACGAGTCTTCTCTTTGGAATTTTGCTTGCTGACCAAATACGGTCATTCCTCGAATGCTAAAATTGACCGCACTCCCCCTGCGTTCAGAAGGAGACGTTTGGCCTCCCAACCAGAGAGCCGCGAGTGGCTGCTAGACACGGGCTTGACGCGGCTTGAACTGCTCTTCAGGGCAATCGTCTACCCGCCTGCCGAACCCATCCTCATCGCGGACAATGACCGCACTTATCGGGACGCCAGTTGCGGTGCAGGCAGGTTATTCGGGCTTCCAAGAAACAGAATCATCGGCCGCCGGCTTGACAACTTCGCGGAATCCAGGGGTTCAAGGGAAATTCTGGGAAATGCACGCGCTGCTTTTCGAGCGACCACAGGCCCTTCATACCAAGGACTTGATTCGCTACACGGGAGAATTAAGCCTAGATGTCGAGCGGTTCCGGGAAGAGTTGAGGAACCAAACGTACAGCGACAGAGTGTGCGACCGATTTTCTTGCCGGGGTTCAGAACGGGGTGTACCACACTCCGGGTTTGTATCTAGATGGCGTTCGTTACGATAGTGAGTGGGACAGAGAATCATTACTGAGCAGGTTGAGGATCTGAAGTTAAACGGCCGAGACTAGGAACCTCACTAACCCGGAACCCCGCCCCGTCGTAGCCACCAGCGGAAGCAGCGGTGCCCCAGATCCACGGGCTCACAGTACATCAGCGGACACCCACCCTCGATGCACTGGATATTGCGCGCTTTGCATTCCTCGATCGCTTCTGGAGAGACGCTGCCTTGACCGAACGACCGGTGAAGCCACACTTGGCGGATGCCGATTGCGGCGCACTGACGGACCAGCTCTACTGAGACGCTGGGATGGGTGGCGATCACGACGCCGTCGATAGTGCCCGGTAACGAGGCCAGGTCCGGGTAGCATCGGTCACTTTCGACTTCGTGGGCATTCGGGTTGACGGGGAACACCTCGAATCCCGAGCTTCGCAGTTTACGATAGACCGCCTTCGCCGCCTGAGTCGGTAGCGGCGTTTGGTTGAAAGGTCGTTGCGGCTACTTGATCTTGTAGGTTCGTTCGCCGGCCGCGCTCTTGGACGATTCGATCTTCTCGCCGCCCTTGCTGTCGAGGATGCTAACGAAACCCCGCACGGTGTGCGCCTGCCAGCGGGTAGTTTTCATTATCTCGGCCAGCGTGGCTCCTTTGGCGCGCTTCATGAGCGCGATGGCCTCGGCCTTCTTGTTGGTGCGGTCCGTCTTCGCGCCGGCGGTTCTCTTAGTCCGGCCCGGCTTCTTCTGCGCCTTGGCTTTCTTGGTGTGTTTGCGCCCGCCCTTCGGCTGTGCAGCCGCGGCTCGGACGCCGCGCTGTTCTCAGATTCGATTGTGGTCATTCCGTTTCTCCTTTGCCGCATCGTTTGCGGTCGTGACAATTCATCACTCCGGTTGGGAGAAACAGCAAGCGGAATTTGAGCGACTTGGCCCCGGCATCTGTGGCCCGATTAGGTGGCAAGAGGGCAATTGGCGGGGCTGGCGCCTTTTTTATGGCTAGACCAAACTCGGCGGCTCACGGTTAAATCTTAAGGTTTTGGTTTACGTCGGTTTCCAGGCTCAGCTTTGCTTTTCTTGGCGTCCACAACCGGTACGGAGGGGCGCGCAGTGGTCTTCTTCGCCTTCGTGGCCATCTTTAGCTTCTTGTCAAACGTCAGCTTCCCGGGCTTCACCGTGGCCCCGCTCGCTATCCTCGACTTGATATCCTCCGCGCCCATCTGGGCAACGCGGTCAGCGGTCCATTCAGCGACCTGAAACGCTGATTGCCGCTTAAGATCTTCTTGAGTAACCGGTTTCGCCCATCTGGCGGCGGCGGCCGTCTTGGCGACTGCCACGCGTTGCTCTGGCGTGAGCTTTTCCATACGGGCCTTGCCGCTGGCTTTCCCTCCCTTGCGGCCGATCCCAGCCAGGTATTTCGATACCGTCGTCTTGCGAGCCATTGGTATTAATGCTAACTGTTTCAACTGCCGATTGACATTGCTGAAGCGGAGTCAGCATAATTGTCTGTGTGATGCTGAAGCGGCATCAGGATAGGCAAAGGAGAGGATAAAGTAAACCGAGGGCCCTATATCAGAGGAGAGTCTTCCAGTCTTTTTCTCGAGTTCAGCCTGTTCGGTCTCTGCCTGTGAGTAGCCCATGCGGCATAATTCCTCCTTTAGCTGCGCGCACGCTCACTTCGCGTGCGGCAGACTTTGTGGCCCTGCCCGAAGCCGAGGAACGGGGTTAGAAAGGGCAGCGGGAGCCCCGATAGGGGTGTTTTAGATGCTGTGTGCAGAGCGCGACTCGTTGCGGCACGAGCATCAAGCAGCCGCTCAGAACTTTCGTGCGTCCATCCGCGACTTGGTCATACTTGTCGACAATTCAGCCGCAGACTCGGACTTCAATCTGGCTCATCGGCGAATAAGAGTCGCTCGCCGCGCTTACGAAGCGGCACGTGACGCTTTGGAACATCACCAAGCGGAACATGGGTGCTGAAATTGAGACGGAGCCGAGATTCGCCATTGGGCCACAACTCCATCGCATTGCCGTATGGCGCAGGGATGGCAAAGAGATCCTATACTTTAACCGAGATCCAAACCAAATCCGGCTGGTCTGTCCGCGCGGATGGCCCTGGGCGCTCAACTGTGCTTCGCCGCCCCTGAACGACCATTTTCAGTGTCCCGCCCGCTCGGCGGCCAGCCGCTCCCGGCTGTTGGCCGTAAGCCACGACGGCCTCAAGAATAGGTGGCTCCGAATTCAGGAAGGAAGTTATGCGCTCCGAGGCCTCCCCTCCACATAGCGGCCAGTGGCTTCTAGACGTCGGCTTGAAGCAGCTAGAACTGCTGTTTCGGGCAATTGTCTACCCGCCTGCCGAACCCATCCTCATCGCGGACAATGACCGCACTTATCGGGACGCCAGTTGCGGTGCAGGCAGGTTGTTCGGGCTTCCAAGAAACAGAATCATCGGCCGCCGCCTTGACGACTTCGCGGAATCCAGCTTCCGGCCTCACATTGAGCAGCTCTGGCGGGCCTTTCTACAACGAGGCGAACAGCGGGGCACGTTCCGGCTGGTCGGTTCCGACGGTACCGTGCGAGAAGTTGAGTACACGGCGAAGGGAAACGCCTTGCCCGAGCGTCACGTACTGGCTCTGCGTGACAAATCCAGGAAGCTCCCCGGATTGGCCCGGTCTGATGAAGATCCGGCATGGGTGCAGGACTATGCGCTTTTCTTGTTTGACGCTGACGGGCGGGTTGCCGGCTGGTATTCGGGAGCAGAGCGCATTTACGGGTACCCGAGTCAGGAGATCGCCGGGCAGCCTGTATCGTGCCTTTATCCAGACGAGGACGCTCTTGGCACCAAGCTAAAGGAGGAGTTGAAAAGAGCCGCTGCTCACGGACATTTCGGGAACGAAGGTTGGCATACAAGGAAAGACGGGTCGCGGTTTTGGGCGAACGTGCTTACGATGGCGCTCCGAGGCGAGAGCGGAGAACTGCGGGGCTTTGCGAGAGTGGTGCGCGACTTCAGCAAGCGTCACGTGGCGGAAGAGAACTTGCGACGCGGCGGCGTGCTCCGGCTCCTCAGCAGCGAACGCGCGAAGGAATCGACCATTGCCGGCGTCGTTTCAGGCGAGTTTGACCACATTACAGACGCGAATGACGCGTTCCTTGAAATGGTCGGTTATAGCCGCGAAGACTTGGCTGCGGGCCAGCTCTACTGGCCGGATCTCACTCCCGCGGAATACTTGCCCCTGGATGAACAGGCCCATGAAGAAGGCATGCGGTACGGGGCCTGCACGCCTTTCGAAAAAGAATACATTCGCAAAGACGGAACTCGGGTCCGCGTTCTGGTAGCGGTCGCAGTTTTGAACCTTTCTCCATTTCGCTGGATGACCATTGTACAGCCCCTCACGGGAGGTCAGGAGGCAGAGAAAGCCGATGTCGCGGTCGGGGAGGGCAATTTTGAGGAGATTGTTGGCAGAAGCGCGGCTCTGAAGCGGGTATTGGGTCAGGTTGAAACGGTTGCTCCCACCGATGCGACCGTGATGATCTTGGGGGAGACCGGTACAGGAAAGGAATTGATCGCGCGCGCCATTCACAGAATGAGTCGTCGCAAGAATTTTCCTTTCATCACCTTGAACTGTGCGGCGATTCCAACCGGGTTGCTCGAAAGCGAGCTGTTCGGCTACGAGAGAGGAGCATTCACGGGCGCTTTGTCGCAGAAAATCGGCCGGTTTGAGCTGGCTCACCGTGGAACTCTGTTTCTGGACGAGGTGGGCGACATCCCGTTGGAACTGCAACCCAAGTTGCTTCGCGCCTTGCAGGAGAAGGCGTTTGAGAGGTTGGGCGGCACCAAAACGATCCCCATTGACGTCCGGCTTCTGGCGGCAACCAACCGGAATCTGACCCAGATGATGGGGCATAAACTTTTCCGCAGCGATCTTTACTACCGGCTGAAAGTTTTCCCGATCACGATACCTCCGCTGCGGGACCGCCCCGAGGACATACCCGCTCTCGCCGAATACTTCACACGGAAGTACGCCACTGAAATGGGCAAGCAAGTTGCAACCATTCCGTCGGACACAATGCGAGCTTTGATGAGTTGGCCCTGGCCCGGGAATGTGCGTGAGCTGGAGAACTTCATTGAAAGGTCGGTCATCCTTTCGCGGGGATCAACGCTCCGAGCTCCCCTGGCTGAACTGCGGTTTGATGCAGGGGAAACGGCCGGTGTTACGCTCGCGGAAATGGAACGCGAATATATCATTCGTGTTCTCCGGGAAACCGGTGGCGTGATCAGCGCCGCAGCCAATCGTCTTGGGGTGCCACGGACGACCTTGAACGCCATGATGCGAAAGCTGGGGATTTCCCGCAAGGATCTTTGACGATGCAGATCGGCGCGCATCGAAACGTAATCATCCTGCTCGCGGCTTCATCTACCGTTTTCGCTCAGAGTGTCGATTCTCTGGTCAAATCTCAGAATCCTTTGAGCATACCGGACGTCCGCCAGATCGTGGCGTCATCGATCGCGGCGACACAGCGGGACTGGCGGGTGGGGCTTCAGTACACCTATATGGAGCGTGACGAGGATCGGCGCCTTGACATGGAGGGACACGTGAAGTCGGACCATGTGGATGTATCCAGAACGATTCTGGTCGATGGTGTTCCTTTCGAGCAACTTGTGGAACGCAACGGCCAGCCCCCTCGGAGGAGGACGAGCACAAAGAGAAAGAGAAGCTCGACAAGTTGAAGCGCGAAACTCCAGAGCAGCGCGCCGAGCGATTACGCAAACAGGAAGAGGAGAGCACGTCGCTCGTCCTGGAAGTATCAAAGGCCTTCGATTTCCAACTTGTGGGCGAAGAGGTGGTCAACGGCCGGCCGGCCTATGTCCTTCAAGCGACTCCGCGCCCCGGCTATCAACCGCTAGGCAAAGTACGGCAAGATGTTCGCCAAAGTAGAGGGCAAGTTTTGGGTCGACCAGCAAGATTTCGGCTGGATCAAGGCTGACGGGCTTGTGATCCAGCCGTTCTCGATCGGATTATTCCTGGTGCGCGTGCTGCGCGGCTCACACCTTACGATGGAGCAGACACGCGTCGACGAAGGGATCTGGATGCCGGAACGCGTCGAAGTGCGAGCAGCCGCTAAGATCTTCTTCGTTAGGAGTCTCGTGATCGATCGGGTCGTCACTTACTCGGAATACCGACTGGCAGAAGCCGGCGTGCCCACGACAAGCGATTCCCCAAACCGGTGAGCAGGTTGCCCCGCATTCGATTTGTATCGTCGGCAACGCTGCCCCGCCAGGCGCACAGCTATGCCCAGTTAGGACCGCAGCCGCCATGCGGAAACGAACCCGTCCCGCCGGGAATCTCCCGCAGGGATCTTTGAGGATGCTGAGCTGCCGAGCACGGAAACGCAATCATCCTGCGCAGGGTCAGCCTGAGCTTGGAGAATCGGCGCAGTCTCCAAGGCCGCACCACCGGATTCGCGAACTCAGTTCGGCGGAGCCGGGGATTTGGCGTCCGATACCCCAGACTACTGTGGGCCGTTTGGCGTTTGACTGCGTGTTAGCTCGGGGTGAGAATCCCCAGGGAGGGTTGCTTACAGTGCGTTCCATTCGCGGGGAACATGTTTCCCAAACGCGCCCTCCACAAGCAAGTTCCGTGGGATAACGCGGCCTGCGAGTCATTCATGAAAACGCTGAAGTACGAAGAGGTCCATCGCAATGAATACCGCGACCTGGCGGAAGCGCGCGCCTCGATTGCTGAGTTCCTGGACAAAATCTACAACCAGAAGCGCCTTCACTCTGCACTCGGTTACCTGCCACCTGCCGAGTTCGAGGCCAATCACGCGACGACCGCCGAAAAGGATGCCGCTGCGCGGCAGTTTTCTTTATGAGTTTTCTCAGGCATCCGGAAATCTATCGTCCGATGTGGTTCTCTTGCTGGCAAAGCTTGGGGGCGACTACGGCTGCCGCCCCCACCCATCGTCTCGATGAGTTTCCAGCCGGCTATTCCTCGGCGAGTTGCTCTCCAGCAGTGCCCGCCTCCGCTTCACCAGCCGGGCACCAGTATGCTGTAATGTCGTCTTGCCGGTCGAGCAGTTTTCATCGAACGGCGAACTGTGTCTTAACTACTTGTCCCAGCTCAGGGGGCCACCGCAAGGGGATGTCGGCGCCATGGACCGTGCAATCTTGCGGTCGGTCGCAAGCAAGCGCACCCCATGGCTTACGAGCGCGGCAGTCGACGTGACAGCGCTGGGGTCGATCACCTTGGTGGTGTTGTTCTCCGTCTTCACTCTCTTGGTGCTGCTTGTGTTGCGCGACCGGATGGGGGCCCTCCAGTTGCTCGCGGCGTCGGCGGGAGCGGGAATATTGACGCTGGTGACTAAAAACAGCATCGAAAGAATTCGTCCAGAGGAAGCCCAGCAGCTGGTTATGGTGTCGGGCTTCTCATACCCGAGCGGGCATTCGGTTTCGACGTCCGCGCTTTACCTGACGATCGCGATCATTGCAGCACGCTATGTACAGCGCTCTGGCGCAAGGACGGCAATGTTTCTGGCGGTGTCGGCGATGCTTATCATGGTTGGCGCCTCACGCGTATACCTGGGCGTTCATTATGCGACTGACGTCGTGAGCGGCATTTCGCTCGGAACCGCTATGGGCGCTGCTGCTCGCTGGATTCTTCACATTCGTTGGTCATCGTGGCTCGTCCTGAGTGTCCGCCGTAGCAGAGCAGCCAAGACCAAACATCGTCAGGGCACTTGCGGCGCAGGGACAGTCTCTGGCACCGCTTTCAGCCGATCCAGCTGATCCAGGAGCTTCGTCAATTCGGTCTTTTCTTTCTTGGTGGACTGGGCGGAAATGGACGGGTTCAGGTCCTTATAGTACGCAAGAATATTCTGGCGAAGGTCCGGCTGCATCCCAGCGAACTGACGGTCCGCCAGCATTCCAACCAGCTTGGCGTAGGCTTCGTCGGTTCCCTTGTACTTGCCCGCGATGGTTGCTCCGGCGGCATCAAGGTTCTCGTTGGCCAACTCCGGTCCGCCGGCGTCCACGTTGGCGAGCACCACCTTGTAGCGGTCAACGGTTGCGTTGAAGCTCGCCATGAACAGCTTCTCCACCTCCGGAGTCGGCGTGCGGATCTGGAGCGCTTTGAAGGGACCGCCGCCGGGGAGAAATCTGAAGAGGAACGCCAGTATCCGCGTGCCCCAGCCGGGTTTGTGGTACTCCTTTCCCCACTCCTTTTCATAGCTCGAGCGCGAGAGATTGTAGAGAAACTTCTTGCGTGTGACGCCGGGGATCTCTTTTTTGAGCTGGTCCTGCTTGAGACTCCATGCCACTCGCGTCATGCCCGGAATAATCGACCGGATGGCATACCGGTAAGACCCGCGCAAGGGTCACGTTTCCGAAAACATCCTTCATTTCGATGCCATAGGTGTCCCGGAACGCACGCTCCAGCAGGTCCCTGGATACTTGAAAACCGATGAAGCTGTGATACCCGTCCGGCGCGTATCGCCCCGACGCTACCTGGAGCACATCGAAGCCGAATTCGGTCCGGATGTGAGCGACCGGATTGTCCCAATAGGTCACATCATTTCCGTATTTCCGCCGCAGCTTAGGATACAACATCGGCACCGCGCGATTAGTGGCAATACGGTGTCCCTCGGTATCGGCGGCATAGTGTTCCAGCGCGCCCAGAGCGAATGCATATTCGTTGAGGTCCTGCGATTCGCGGATCAGGGCCATGATGAAATCGCCGCTGCGGACGTAATGCGTGAGATCGCTGAAAAAGTGGCTGCTGAACGGATAATATCCCAGGTCCTGAATGATGCAACCCCCATACGCGTAGGCGTGCGCCTGCTCCAATTGCTGCCGAGTGGCGCCGGGAAATCGTTTGAGAAGCTGTTTCTGGAGGGAAGTATCCCAAACCGAATCAATGATCGCTTCGTGGGTCAGGACCGTATAATATAACCGGACGAAATCGAACACGAGATGAGAATCGCGAGTACCAGACGCACGTGGGGGTCTCCTTATCAATCACGTTATGGTGGCTTTGCCAAGGAAGGTCACTCGGCCAAGCATGAAGCGGACGCTGGATAATTTTGAGCCGCCGCGTGAGTGAGACTGCGAAGTCTTGCGGCCTTCGCCAAATGCCACCGGAACCAGCGGGAAAAGCCCGAGCAGAACGGACAATATTGATCGCACCAACAACTCTATCAGACGGATGGAACGATTAGAAAGGATAAAGCAGTCTGGTGTCAATTCTTTTGCGGTCCTTGTACTACTCGACCTGCGCTTTGGCGCGTGCAGGACTTATGCGGTGGGATGCTGTTCAGGCGAGATGCGCACCTACGTTTAGTACTGCCGCTTTCCAGCCAAATCCAGCGCGAACTTAGGCTCGGAAGAGCTGCCCGTAATCGTGAAAGGTACGATCGTTAAGTTCTTCTTCTTCAGAAACGGACTGAGCGCCTTCAATACCACCGCCTTGAAGCCGGACGTGGTATCGGCCAACTTGCCATTGGTGTACAGGATCCCATGTAGATCGACCATTTTGTTCAGCAGGTTATACGTACCGCCAATCTCCGCGCGCGTACCGGGCGCTACAAATGAGGTATTGAGCAATGTCGCGACACCGTTTTTCACCGACACCCGTCCTCTGAGATTTGAGAGCACGGTTTGCTGATCTTCCGCCTGCTGCTGCTTGGTTTTCCCGCCCGCACTTTCGGTCAGCTCATTGACAGACGTTTGTGTCGTCGGATTCGTGAACCGTCCACTGCCGATTCCTATGTCGCAGATGAGGCTTAGCTTGGTTAAGAACCCTGATGGCCCCGGAGGCACTTCCACTTTCGCGCTCAGATTCACGCTGCCGGTCATCGATGGATTCTTATCTTCGGTAAAGAGATACAACAAATCCTCGATACGGCCGTCTTTAACTGTCATATCCAGCGCAGCCGTCTTTCCCTTCTGGCCCGGGTGTCCGCTAACGGCGCCCTTAGCAACGATGGTGGTTCGCCGAAAAAGTGAGCGGACGTCCTGCAGAGAAACGTCTCCGTTCACCGCATCGACGACGGCCTGGAATTCCGAAGTCAAATGGACAGTGTGGTTGCTGGTAGATATGTTAAAGTTCGGCACGTCGGCTTGGCCTTTCGCATCGAGATGGCCGAAGGTTCCACTGAAGGTGCCGCGCGAAGACAGGGTGCCTCCGAGACCTTGAAGTGCGCCGAGATTCACATTCTCGTAGGTATACGAACCTGAAACCGGCGTACTGCCGGGATCATCCTCATTCCAAGGTCCGATTTGACCCTCTGAACGAATTTCCCCCGGCGGCTCGGTATTTAGAAACGCTGCATGGAACCCGATGGACTCGCTCTCGCCCACGTGGTCTAATGTCAGGCGGTGAATTGGCATCTGCAGGGGTTCCTTGCCGGGCTGGGCAGACATGAACTCCAGGAGCGCGTTATCCGTTGTCAACTCACCGATACCAAGCTGCTTACCCGAAGTACTAGTGGTCAGCGGCATCAGATTCGACGATTCGCCGTCCGAACGTTTAGGCGGCACGAGCACGTGCAACCCAACCACCTGAATCGCTGGCACACTCTTATGAATGCCAAGAATACCGGTGTAGCTGCCGTGTATGATCAGCGATTGAACGGTAATCAAAGGTGGAAGGCCCTTACGCTTTCGATGCAGAATGCTGACTCCGTCCGCCACACACCCTGGCGGCAAGTAGGTCATGCGAAAGCTACTAATCTCGACTGGCCTTGCGAACCGGTCCTGCAGCGCTTGTTTCACGGCTTGTTCGGTAAACGGCCAATTTCGGATGAGGAGGATCCCAGATATTGCCACAATGGCGGCGACCGCTAGCCCGATGAGAAGCCAAAGCGAAGCCGATGACCATTTTCCTTTCCGAACTGCCTTGCTTCTGCTTTCTGCGATCATCTAGAAACACCTTCCCCGCGTTGACGAAAGCCGTTCCCGCCCGGATCCGCACTCATGGAGCGGGAGGTTCCTGGAGTGTTGAGTTCAGACGGCAAAGCTCTCGCTCTTTTCTAGAGGCATGCGAAGGACCGAAGTCGCTGGGCGGAATATTCCAACGTGACTACCATCCGAACGCCCAAATGGGCGGGCGCAAATGCGAGCCCCAATCAAAAGAGGGTTCGACGCAGCAAGAGAACGCCGCTCGCAGATGGAAGCCCTAGGGTTGGGTGGAATTTCGGAGTTAGACTGCCAGTCCGTCCTACCTATGTTCCACCGCTTCTGCTGCCTGCGCCTCGGACTTGGTCTTGTGCACCGTCCCATCCGCGTGGTTAGGCGGCGAGTAGACCGGCGACAGGGACTGGCGGCTCTCCTCAGTAAGCACCACAAGCGGCCGGCTTCCGTTTGGACATACGCTTGCTAGGAGAACAGGGACAATCTTTGTAATTCTGCTGGTGCTGTGGCCATGAGGACTGGTCACATCGTATGCGTTCGGCGGCTTTGTTCACATTTTGCTGGTCGTTGCGCTGGTCATCCGCCTGCTTCAGGGACGCAGGATCGTTTGACGAGGATGGCTTCTTAATTGGAAAGTCTCGGCGCTTGCCGACAGCCGATGGAGAATCGGCAAGAGGAGAAAGTGCATGCGTATTCGCTTCGTTCGTTCGCTATTGCTGACAGCATTCGTTACAGCAGGAATGCTATTCCTGCCGGGGGCGTCTTTCGCGCAAGTTGGCGTGTCGGTCCAAATCGCACCGCCTGAGCTGCCCGTCTATGAGCAGCCTATTTGCCCCGGCGACGGTTATATCTGGACGCCAGGCTATTGGGCTTGGGATGGTGAGTATTACTGGGTACCGGGCACATGGGTGATGGCTCCCGAACCCGGGTTCCTCTGGACTCCCGGATACTGGGGTTGGGGCGGCGCCGGATTCGTTTTCAACGAAGGCTACTGGGGCCCGACCGTAGGTTTCTACGGAGGGATCAACTATGGCTTCGGATACTTCGGTCATGGTTATGAAGGCGGCCGCTGGCAGAACGGGCACTTCTTCTACAATACGGCCGTGAATCGTGTCGACGCCAACAGGATTCACAACGTTTACAACTCAAGGGTGAACGAGACGACGAATCGCGTAAGCTTCAACGGCGGCAACGGCGGGATCAACGCTCGCGCCACGTCTGAAGAAGAGGCTGCCGCGCGTGGTAGACATGTTGGACCTGTGTCCGCCCAAGCTCAGCATGCGTGGTCTGCACACAATGACCCCCAGCAACGGGCTTCCGTAAACCGCGGCGCCCCGCCAGTTGCCGCGACTGCCCGCCCCAACCTCGCAGCCCATCCTAAGGACCTGCCGCCCGTTAGAGCCTCCGCTCCCAATACGGGGAATCCGAAGCTGGACCAGAAATATCAGAAGCAGCAGGAAAGCGTAATCGCGAAGCAGAACCAGCAGCGGCAGCAACTCCAGCAGAAGCAGGAGCAGGAACATCAGCAGCTGGCGAGACAGAACGCTCCTCCAGCAAAAACGCAGCAGCTGGAGCAGCGGCACCAGCAACAGACGCAGCAGTTGCACACGCAGCAGACACAGCAGATGCAGCACGTGCAGCAGAGGCAGCAGCCAGCCGGCGGCGGATCTCGTGGCGGCGGACGGCGGTAATCGAAGTCGGTTATGCCAGGCTGGCGCTACTGCGACTAAAGATTGAAGTTTCGTGTGGCCACGGTAGCATTGCCGTCCGGATTAAGGCACAAAAACTATGTAGAGGAAGACAGTCGTCATAGGCCCCCGAGCATCGTGTTCACGGGATCGCCGGATCTCCTGTCCTGGGCACACCTGGTTCTGCGCGCCGGTATTCCGAATAGCTCAGGACCCGATCGATTACGAGACTCTTCACGAAGAAGATTTTAGCGGCCGCTCGCACTTCGATCCGCTCCGGCATCCAGATACCGTCGCCGACGCGCGTCTGCTCCATCTTAATCTGCGAGCCGCGCAACAGGCGCACCAGGAATAAGCCCATCGAGAACGGCTGGATTACCTGCCCGTCCACCTTGATCCACCCGAGGTTCTGTTTGTCGACCCACAGCTTGCCCTCTACCTTGGCGAACATCTTGCCGTACTTGCCCTGTGCTTGATAACCGGGGTGCGGCGTCGCTTGCAGTACATAAGCCGGCCTGTCGTTGACTACCTCTTCGCCCACGAGTTGGAAATCGAAGGCCTTGGGCACTTCCCGAACAAGCGACGTGTTCTCCTCCTCCTGCTTGCGTAATCGCTCGGCCCGCTGCTCGGGAGTTTCCCGCTTCAACTTGTCGATCTCCTCTTTCTGCTTCCGTACCTCCTCGGCCGAGGGAGGCCGCCCGTTGCGTTCCACGAGAAGCTCGAACGGAACTCCATTGACCAGAATCGTTTTCGAGACATCGACATCCTCGGATCTCACCTGTCCAGCCAAGTCCCGGCGCCGGCTCTCATCATGCTCCACATAGGTGTAATGGAGCCGCGCCTGCCAGTGACGCTGCGTAGCCGCAATTGACGAGTCCACGATCTGGCGAACGTCCGGCACGTCGGAACGATTCTGAGATTGGACCGGAGAATCGACATTCTGAGCGAAAAGGGCGAATGAGGCCGTAAGGGTGATGATTCCGCTTCCGTGCTTGCTGATCCGCATCATTCTGGCCTGCACAAATCAAAGATCCTGGCGAGAGATCCTCAGCTTCCGCATCATGTCGTTCAAGGTCCTCCGCGGCACGCCGAGTTGGGTTGCCGCAGCGCTTGTTGACCGTTTTGCCGCCCGCCCTGCTCCGATGCACGGCGAGGCCTAGGACCACTCCCGCTGTGCCGCACCCATGCTGACGGCGTCGCGGCAAGCCACCGAATGCCGCGACAGCCAATAGACAACGGCTTGGCGGAAACCTGACTTAATCGCAGGCCTAACGCCAGTGTCCTTCAACAAAGACATAGCCGCCGTGACGGTGAACCCAGCGATGCTGTTCCCAACGAGCGTGCGGCCGCGGCGGGCGTTCCCACCGGCCGGGTTCCCAGTGATAGGCGTGCCCGTCCCAGCGGTGGTAGCCGCTGATCCACACATAATCGCGTCCGGGTGCGCGACCACGTTTTTCGACCACGACACGCGGCGGCGCAATGGTAACGAAGACCTCCGCCGCTAGGCCTGACCCGGCCGACAGTATGCCCACGAAGATTAATCCAATTAATTTGTTGTGCATGATCTCACATTTCTTCCCTCACTCGATGTGTGCGCGAGCCCGTATTGGCGGCATCCGGCCTACTGGTGTGGTGCAATTGGAGAACCAGCCGGAATTCTCTAAGACAACGCATCCTCTCTCCGTCGAAGAAAAAGAGAGGTCTATTTTCTAGATAAGGTAGTACTCGTTAAACAGCATTGCGACGCTGGCATTGAGCTCCCCGGGTCACGCCAGTCGAGTACATCTCCAATGGCGCTGGCTTTCGTGGTTGAGTGAGGCCCAGGATTACCGACGAAATTCGGTCATGTGACTCCCCGCGGTCGTGACCTGCAACGAGGCCCATGCCTGAGGCGAGGGCATAGCCAACTGTCCTCAGGGCGGGGCTAAGCCCGCGTTCGTTCCCCGGATGATACGCGTCGTTGAGACCAATGGCGGTCACCGTTCCCAACCATTGCGAAATGTTGAACCTGTGTTTGCCGCTGTCGCGCTGCGCCACAAAGGTATGCATAACCCTCCGGCATCGCGCCTAATGGCATAGTCGCCTGAATGAATTCTTACGCCCGGGCATGCGGCCTACTCGGCAGCCATGTTTTGCTATGTGAGGTCGGCCCGCCTCGCGCTTGTGATGGTGGGCTGGACAAGCTTCTTCTCCGGGCAGTCGCTCTATTTGCGCTGGAAGACGAGGGTGATCGGCTTGTGCTCGGGCCTTACGACGTTGACCACCATGGTGCCGTCCGCGGCAAGGGTGTAGCTTTCGACAGTAATTGCACCGGATTGCGTGGTCGTCACCTTGAGGACGTCGTGATCCCACCTGGTCTTGGTCTTGAGGTCTTTGCCGCTGTGAATCGTGGCGTTGTTCTCGCTGTCGGTGAGGTCGCGGTAGAAGAAGGTATCGGTGGCGCCTTCATACGTGAAACTGCGAGAGACGGTGATGTCACCCTGACGCTCGTTGATCGTCACGGTACCGGTTTGAATGACGGGCTGGCCGGCAAAATTGCTCTTGGTGGGCACCAGAGTCCAGGTGCCGTTCAGGGCGGTATGCTCGTGCGCGAAGGCCGAGACCGCGAACAGGAGAGTCGTCAAGACGGCTCCGGCAATTGTGGTAGTTGAATATATACTCATGACTTCCTTCCAGGTGTTACTGTTCTCAACGGAATGTACGTAGCGTCTGGGAAGTTATGCGCATGCGCCGTACCATTCAGGTGAAAATTGCTGACGCAGCCGGCGGCTTTTACAGGAATTCGATTCTGGACGCGGCGCCGCCGGGGACAAAAGCCTCAAGCCGTCAGCATTCCTCCGGTTTGCCAACCCACCACCCGGCTTCGCTGCCACGGCTAGAGCCTTTTTTCGCCGGCACACCTTGTCGGACGTGAAGCCCATGTTGATCGCTCCAAGTAACCAGATAGCAGCTCGGGCAGAGTTGCAATTGCTCAAGCGGCGGCCCCTCCACACCTATCTCGATAGGTTCCATTTCAACTCCGCATTTTGGACACGCGTGGTCGCCGGGATCAACGGGCGTATGTGCGAGATCGCAATTGTTTAGCGGCATTGAACCAATCTTCTTCGGGCGATCCCTCTAGACCGCCTCGAGGTCTTGCCGTGAACGTTCATGTCCACTCAGGTGACCCTGTTTTCCCTGCTGCTCAGCAACACGATGGGCATGCGCGGCGCCGTCGTGCAATTCGGCGGCTTGCTGGTGGTTATCGTAATGTGATCCGTTGTCGTGACGACTGGACCTATTCAAAGAGTTCCTGTCTGCCCTGACTTGGCGTGGCCTTCGTGTGCGAGCTTGTAGGTGTGATCCGAATACTCCAGCGCTCGCTCGGAATGCCAGCTCGCCGCTCTGAATTCCAATTTCTCATTGCACTCAGCCGCTGTACGATGCTCACGCGCAGCAAGCTCGTGCTGCTCAGCGGCTTCCCGCTGTGCCTCGTGCACGGTGTTTCCTCTTCCTGTACAAGAGCGGTCTACCCTTTCACTTGAGCATGAGACGGACCAATGCCAGCATGAACCGTTGGGGGCGAAAGGCCTTTCCCTAAGTTGTGAGCATTGGCAAGTCGAATGCGGCCAGATATGTATGAACAAGCAAGACCATGCAGGAATCCCAACGTACTCTCCCGTTTCGAGTCGAGAGAAGGGGCCGGGTTCAGGTTCAGCCGGCCAGTCTGGGGACACCCAGGGATTGTCGGACGTCGCTGAGGCTGGCTCAGAGAGCGTCGAAGAATTGGTTGAGGAGGGGCAGTCCTTCGAAGCGGAAGTGATCAGCGGCGTGGAGCAGGCATCAGACCCCGACGTGGCTGAAGTTCACACCAAACAAGTCCCGGAGGACGATGTGCCTTCCGAATACCTGGGAAGAGAATAGGGTCGATCTAGAGGAGCCGAGGGTCTTCGAGGACTTTTCGCTCGTTTGACCATATCTGGTCACATGACCGTATATCGTTACCAAGCTGGTGAACAGCTGCCTCAAGATCCGTGACCCATTCGAATATTTGTACATGGCCGAGTGGAATTTTCAGCCTAAAGAAAGACGTTCGGTCTTTCTCATGCTCCGAAGGCACACCGTCAAAGGAGAAATATGAAAATGTTCAAACCGTGCTTGTCCTTGCTGGCTGCGGTGCTCGTCGGAACTCTGGTAGGGTGTTCGGCCACCTCCACGAAAACTGCGGCTGTTTCAGACAGCATCCGCACAGCGCTGGATCAGGCCGGCCTAAAAGATGTCTCGGTAGTGCAGGATCGTGTAAAAGGTCTCGTGATCCTGAGTGGCCATGTTCCAGCGGACGGCGACAAGTCACAAGCCGAATCCATCGCAAGATCGATCGCAGGGTCCCAAGTTGTGTCCAACGAGATCGCCGTGCTTCCGCCGGGGGCCGAGAAAGCTGCTAAGAACATGAACTCGGATCTGGACAAGGGCATCGAGGGAAACTTGGATGCGGCGCTCATCCAAGATAGACTCCAGGAGCACGTAAAGTACGCTGTCAAGAATCAAGTCGTCACACTGACCGGCAATGTCGACTCCCCATCGAAGCGCGCGCGGGCAGAAACAGTCGCGTCTTCCGTTCCAAATGTGCAACAGGTGGTGAACGAACTACAGGTCAAGGGGCAACAGGCCAGCTCGTCGAACTAACGGCGACTCTCAGCCAAGTTGACTATATGCGCGAAACCATGACAAAGTCCGCACTGAATTCATTTCGCAGGGCCTTGGAGAAGAAACAGGCCGAATTGGTAAACGGAAATAGGAACCGTGAATCTCTAGCTATCGCGACTAGTCCGGATGAGTTGGATCGTATCCAGCACGCCACTGAGCGCGAGATCGCGATCGGCAATCTGGAGCGCGACTACAACGTGCTACGTGACGTGAACGCCGCGCTCCGCCGTATCGATACGCATACCTTTGGGATCTGCCTGGACTGCGAAGAAGAAATTAGCCCGAAGCGGCTCACGGCAGTACCGTGGACTCGGTCTTGTATCGCCTGTCAAGAGGCTGCGGATTGCAGTCACAAGACAACTCGGAGCGGCATCGATGCCTCGCTCGTCGTAGCGGCCTGAACAGCGATCTTAGACTGTTTTGCTCGGCCGAGTGGCCGAATTTTTCGTCATCAACCTAATGAGTTCCCGACGAGGCGCAGCTTAGATCTCGGACTACGCCTTGCAGCTGATCAACACAACGCAATTATGACCGGCGCTCAACGCTCGAAAGGCGAGAAACATCGAGTTGGTCCGCTCCAGTTTCGGAGGTTCTTCGGCCGCTTGGGACCGGGTCTGATCACCGGCGCTGCCGACGATGATCCTTCGGGAATTTCGACTTACTCGGTCACGGGCGCTGCCTTCGGGTACGCACTGCTTTGGACGGCCCTGTTCTCATTTCCGCTCATGACCGCTGTGCAGACGATGTGCGCGCGGCTAGGCATGGTGACGGGACAGGGACTGGCTGGCGTCATTCGCTCCCGCTATTCCCGCTGGGTCCTGTGGAGCGCCTCTGCATTGCTGGTCACCGCCAACACCGTTAACATCGGAGCGGACCTGGGCGGCATGGGCAAGGTGACGGAGATGATCACCGGCATCAAGAGTCTCTATTGGACGCCGTTCTACGCCGTAGCGATTGGGTCCTTCCTGATCTGGTGGTCTTACTACGCCATCGCCCGGATCTTCAAGTGGCTCACCCTGGTCCTATTCGCGTATCTACTGGCTGCATTCTTCGCTAAGCCGGATTGGGTCGCGGTGATCCACTCTACCTTTATTCCCCATGTCGAATGGTCGAGCCGTTATTGGGCCACACTGGTAGGAATCTTCGGAACCACGATTTCGCCCTACTTATTCTTTTGGCAGGCCTCGCAGGAGGTGGAGGAGGAGCGGGACCAGGGAGAGTTGACGCTCGCAGCGCGTAAAGGCGCCACGGCCGCGGAACTACGAAAATCGCGCGACGACGTGATCACGGGCATGTTCTTCTCGAACTTGATCATGTACTTCATCATCCTGACTACGGCGGCAACACTGCATGCCCACGGCAAAACGACCATTGCCACGGCACAGGACGCGGCGGAAGCGTTGCGTCCTCTCGCGGGAAAAGGGGCGTACTGGCTTTTTAGCTTGGGGTTAATCGGAGCGGGCATGATTGGTGTTCCAGTTCTGGCCGGATCGAGCGCCTACGCTGTCGCAGAGGCCTTCCGGTGGCGAGGCTCACTGGCCGATGGTCCTGGCCTCGCACGAGGGTTCTACGCTGTAATAGCCATCGGCTTGGCCCTGGGACTCGCTCTCGACTACGCTGGATTTAACGCAGTATCCATGTTGTTCTGGGCCGCCGTCCTCAACGGTGTGCTGGCGCCACCACTCATCGTCATCGTGATTCTTCTGACCAGCAACCGCCAGATCATGGGAGCGCGATCGAGCCCGCTCTGGCTCGCCTCGCTCGGGTGGATCACGGTGGCTGTAATGACTGGCGCCAGTCTCGCGATGTTCGTGGCTTGGAAGTAACTTTCGCGGCCTTGTAATTGCTGGCGCATTTGCGGCCAAAAACAATGTATCGAACCTTCGTTGCCGGATTCGTCTTTTCAGTATTACCCCTTTGCGCGCAACTCGTTGCTCCCGGTCAGGCGGTCCCGCGGACGGGAAAACTTCCTGTGGTTTTTGTGAATGGATATGAGACTGACTGCGGTGGTGCCTCCTTCAAAGGCACGTTCGGGATCGCGGATCAAGTACTCCAGGCAAATGGGCAAGCAAGTCTGTTCTTCAATTACTGCACGGTGCCCGGCCACCCCACCATTGAGGACATGGGAGCGGCGTTTGGGCTCTTCCTCGCTGGTCTGCACTATGAAGACGGCCAGCCGGTGGATCTGGTCGACAGCGTCGCGTACAGTATGGGTGGCCTGATCGTGCGCAGCTATCTGAGTGGCAAACAATCGGGTGCGGCCGTATTCAACCCTCCTGTCATAACCCACCTCCGCAAGCTTATTTTCCTGGCTACGCCGCACTTTGGTACGGGGGTCACTGACATATTGCCGTTCTCCACGGCTCAACTCGACGAACTTACCAGCGGCAGCCGCTTCCTATTCGATTTGGCCACTTGGAACCAGGGAACCGACGACCTGCGCGGCCTGGATGCGATCGCTGTAATTGGAAACGGCGGGACCGGAAATGCTACCACGGACGGCTTCGACGATGGCGTGGTCGCACTCACCAGCGCATCGCTTGGGTTTTACCTCGCGGGCCGCACGCGCGTGGTCCCATTCTGTCACGTTGATGGAGGCGGCATTATCAGCATCGCCGGATATTGCGGCTTCGACGCCCTGGGGATCGCGGTGTTCCGCTCTGCCACCCAAGACCCGGCCCGCATCGTGATTTCTTTCCTGGATGGAACGGCGGATTGGCAGAGCATAGGACAAGCGGCAGAGCAGAATCCGCTACTTTCCGCCAATGGGGGCCTGTATGTCACGGTGCGGACCTCCAATGATGCGAACCTTTCGACCGACTCTGTCAGCGCCGCTTCCTCATCGGGAAAAACCAAGACGCTGAATCTCCCGTCGCACGACGTGGCCTACACGGACATGTTTCCTGCCGGACCGCTGGTACTTACGGCGGTGGCCGGCTCTGTTAATCTGACCCAGCCCCTGACCTTACCGGCCGGCACCGTGGCCCCCATCGTCATCAAAACGGGCCCGTCGATCCTGCGGGCGTACTCGGCCGCTAGCAGCGTCTTTCCGCTGATCATTGCGCCGGGAATGATTGTTGCGGTTTACGGCAACCTGTTGGCGGCGGAGACTGCCCCGGCAACCGCGATCCCCCTTCCGCTGCAATTGAGCGATGCGCAGGTGCTGCTAGGCGGAACACCGCTCCCCCTGTATTACGCCTCGCCCAGTCACATCAACGTAGTCATTCCCGACAACGCTTCTGGCTTGATGCCGCTGGGCGTCCAGAATATGTCGGGCAGCCGCACTGTCAATGTACTGGTTGAGCCCGCGGCGCCCTCGATCTTCACGCTGGATGCCTCGGGAACCGGCGCCGCCGCGGCGCTGAACGGAGCAACCGGGGCAGTAGTTTCCCCACAGAATCCGCTCCTTAGTGGTGACTACCTGGAATTGTTCCTTACTGGCCTGGGAACAACGACGGCTCGAAACGGTTTGGACTATGCCGATCAATTGCCAACAGTCACGATCTCAGGTCAAGATTGTCCAGTGATGTATGCAGGCCGCGCGCCCGGATGGCCCGGTCTCGATCAGATCAATTGTGTAGTCCCATCGGGACTGCCCAGCGATGAGTCCGCCCCACTCGCCGTTACTTCCGGGGCCCAGACCAGTAACACAGTGACAATCGCCGTTCGATAGCATCGATCGTGACGATAACCGGTCAGATGACCGTATATCGTTACCTGCGGAAGCAAGAGTTGGGTTTGCATCCATTCGTTGTGCTTCAGCTTCAGGCGGGCTACGCTTCAGCCATACCCTCGCCGAACGACCCATGTCCTAGCAGGCTGCGGAGTGCGCCGGGATGAACCGGCGTGGAGTAATGAATGGAAGAGTCATACAGGAAAGGTTTAGCGAACCATCCTGACCCCGAGTCATGCATGGCCAGCCGTGAGGCTGCCATCGAAGCGTTGACAGGGGCACATGCAGGCAGGGTATGGAGCTGCGAAATAATCGCAATCGGAGTGCCGACGTCGTTCCGCATGGCGGAAGGCAATACCGACGGGTGCGCTATCGCAAGCACCTGGCGGACTCTGCGCAGTCTGAGACCCCAGGCATGCATGGAAACTCCACGCGCGAGAACCGGGAGACCCCATCGGTGCCGGCCGCGGAAGTTGCGGCGGGCCGGTTGGAGAAGGCCATGAGCCAGGAGTCCAACATGTACGCCGGTGGGGAGTCGGACGGTTGCGTACTACCGTCGAAGTGTCCGAACAAGAGCGGGCAACCGCTGGCGGAGGGCATGGAGGGAAGGCAACCGACCAAGGAGAACATCGAGCAGGCGACCGCGCCCCGGACTCAGAGCCGGATTAGCGAGTTGAGCGACTTGCTCGGTGTGCGTAAGGCAGCACGGAAAGACAAGCGGACGCGGTTCACTGCGCTGCTCCACCACGTCACTGTCGGTTTGCTACGGGACAGCTATTTCGCCCTGAAGCGAGATGCCGCGCCTGGAATCGACGGCGTGACGTGGAAAGAGTACGAGACGGGCCTGGATGAGAAGCTGGCAGACTTGCATAGCCGAATCCATCGAGGGACGTATCGAGCGCAGCCTTCCAAGAGAGCCTACATTCCGAAAGCCGATGGACGGCAACGTCCCTTGGGCATCGCAGCCCTGGAAGATAAGGTCGTTCAACAGGCCGCAGTGGCGATCCTGAATCAGATTTATGAAGAGGATTTTCTGGGGTTCTCCTATGGTTTCCGGCCCGGGCGCAGCCAGCATCAAGCGCTGGACGCGCTGTGGGTGGGGATCATGCGGAAGAAAGTGAACTGGATTCTCGATGCCGACATTCGTGGCTTTTTCGATCATTTGTCGCACGAATGGCTGGTCAAGTTCATCGAGCACCGCATCGCCGACCGAAGGATACTTCGCCTGATTCAGAAATGGCTGAGGGCGGGGGTGTCCGAGGAAGGGAAGTGGTCGAAGGCGGAAGTAGGCACCCCGCAAGGGGCAGTAGTCTCACCGCTGCTGGCAAATATCTACCTGCACTTTGTCTTCGATCTGTGGGTTCAGCACTGGCGTAAACATCAAGCTACGGGCGATGTGATCGTCGTCCGCTACGCCGATGATATCGTCGCGGGATTCGAAAGTCGTGCCGACGCGGAGCGCTTTCTCCAGGAATGGAAGGAGCGCCTGCAGAAGTTCGGGTTGGAGTTACACCCGGACAAGACGCGCCTGATTGAGTTCGGGCGCAATGCAGCCGCAAACCGGAAGCAGCGAAGCGAGGGCAAGCCGGAGGTATTCAACTTTCTGGGCTTCACGCACATGTGTGGAACGACTCGGAAGACCGGCCGGTTCATCGTCAAGCGAAAGACGATCCGTAAGCGACTCTCTGCCAAGCTCAGTGAGCTGAAGGAGGAGCTTCGGCGACGCTGGCACCAACCAGTGGCCGAGGTGGGGAAGTGGTTGAAGTCGGTCGTCCAAGGCTACTTCAACTACCATGCAATTCCCGGCAATATGGATAGTCTGAACAGTTTTCGGGCTCAGGTGATCTGGCGCTGGTACCGCGCGCTCCGGCGGCGGAGCCAGCGGGACCCGATGACTTGGGAACGGTTCTGGCGGTTGGTCGATCGATGGATTCCAAGTGCCAAGATCCTGCATCCGCACCCGAACGTGCGCTTCGACGCCAGGTATCTGAGGTAGGAGCCGTATGCAGCAATCCTGCACGTACGGATCTGTGCGGGGGGCGCCGGGCAACCGGCGTCCCTACCGCGACAAAATCCCTCATAGCGGACACCTTGAAACAAGAGTAGCCGTCTCTGTTTTATGCGAGGTGAAGACAAGCAGCAGAGCGGGATATTTAGCTACCGGACGGCCGAGGAGCGGGTGCCGCAGGATCATCCATTGCGGGCGATGAGGCGGATGGTGGATGAGGCGTTGCGCGGGTTGTCGCCGCGGTTTGCGCGGATGTATGCCAAGCGGGGGCGGCCGTCGATTGCGCCGGAGAAGTTGTTGCGGGCGCTGTTGCTACAAGTGCTGTACACGATCCGCAGCGAGCGGCAGTTGATGGAGCAGCTCGATTACAACATTCTGTATCGCTGGTTTGTGGGGCTCGACATGGACGACGCGGTGTGGGATGTGACCGTGTTCACGAAGAATCGCGAGCGGCTGTTGAAGAGCGAAGTGGCGGATGGCTTCTTCGACCAAGTGTTGAAGCAAGCGCGCGCGCAGCAGTTGCTTTCGGCCGATCATTTCACCGTGGATGGCACGTTGATCGAAGCCTGGGCGGGGCAGAAGAGCTTTCAACGCAAGGATGACAAGGGCCAGCCGCCCGAAGATGGCGGCAGCAATCCGACGGTGAACTTTCATGGCGACCAGCGGCGCAACGACACGCATCGCTCGACGACCGATCCCGAGGCGCGGCTGTTTAAGAAGTCGCAGTGGCAGCGAGTCGAAGTTGAGCTACATGGCGCACGTGTTGATGGAGAATCGCAACGGATTGGTGGTGGATACGCGGCTCACCAAGTCGACGGGCAAGGCCGAACGCGAGTCGGCTTGGATGATGGCTTGGCGCGTGGCCTGGTGGCCAGCGGCGCATCACGCTCGGCGGCGACAAGAACTACGACACGCAGCAATTGGTGGCGTCGTTGCGCGCGATCCGAGCAACACCGCACGTGGCGCAGAATGAACACGCACGCCGCTCCAGCGCGATTGATGAACGCACCACGCGGCACGAAGGCTATGCCGTAAGCCAACGCAAGCGCAAACGTGTCGAAGAGATCTTCGGTTGGATCAAAACCATCGCCGGCCTGCGCAAGACCAAGCATCGCGGCCGCAAGCGAGTCGGCATGGATGTTCACCTTCGCCGCGGCGGCCTTCAACTTGGTAAGGTTGCGAAACCTCACCACCCTCGCTGCGGCCTGAGCCCTCCGCGCTCGGCCAGACCGCAAGAAAGGCGGCTCCGGCGAGAGCTGAACCGACACAAAACCTACGAGGCAAGCCTCTCTTTGCCAAATTCAGCCGATTTTCCGCAGCCTGCTAAATAAGGCACAAGGAGAAGCAGGGTGCGCAAATGTGCGGATGTCAGCCGGTCGACCAAGTACTGCAACGTCTCACGAAGATGAGCATCGCGATCCGGAGCAATGGCCGTGTTGAGAATAGCATTTTTCACTGCGCGTAGTTTTTCTTCATCCGATGTCCGCATCGCAGTGTTCATTAGGGTCAGAACCGCAGCCGCAAACGCTTCATTATCAACGAGCGTGTTGGGGTCGAACGACAAATATTGGCCGCGCAATTGTTCCAGCTCGGCCAGGATCTCGGTTATCAACCGGTCCTGCTTTTTCAAAACCGGCGGCTTCACTATGAGACTGAAAAACTCGGCCGCAAGCCCTCCGGCTCCAGGTATTGCCGAAAGGCCGCCCTTGAAGAGGGCGTATAACCAATCCCGGCTGCTCGGAGTCAGATTGGCCGGACTATTGGACATACGACTTTATGATCGCGCATCAGGAGTATCGTTGATTCGCAGAGGTTTGGCCAGACATGGCAGGCCCACGCGCGTGGCCAATCAAATGGGGGTGCCAAACTCTTCAAGTTCGCCACAATCTGCCAGCGCTGGTGTTCTGGAAGTTGTGCGAACGATAGCATGCCGGGTGGCTTGGGTCGACAGCGGCAGGTGGAAACGATTCCCTTCTGTGTGTCAGGTCAACTCTGGAGCTATCAGTTGGAAAATGAATGACTGGAAGCGTAACGAAACGTTCGAAAATATTTTTCGGCGAGGTAGGCATGCGGAATCCACCGGTTGCCGCTTTTTTGGTGGACATCTGCATTCGGGTACCTTGCACGGAATTGTCCCAGGGGAAACACTGGTTTGGTGTCGCCGGTTACGAGCCATCCTCTTGGTGCAGGCTGCAAAATTTGGCGCAGGCTGGAACAATCCCGGCGACTCGAAGAAGTAATGAGCAAGATAATCGGCGCGCATTGCGGTCGGCTTGTAAGCTACTACGCTGCAGGACTGTGCCAATAACTTTCGCGAGGGTTTTGGCAGGGTTCACGACGGCGTGGTCGGCCGACAGGCCCTGCGCACACTTGCAGCGCTGACGCCTGCTCTCCGGGCGATTTCTCTCCAAGATAAGCCCTCAGCTCGAAGCGTCTGCACTTCATCTCGGGAGAACACCGCCTTCGGTCTTCCGATTGGTTTGCCACTTTTGGTTCCTTGTAATCGAGCTCGGTCGAGGCCAGCCCGTACCCGCTCGGAGATGCGCACACGCTCCTGCTGGGCAATGGTTCCGAGAACCGCGATCACAACGTCTCCGAAAATTCCACAACTGTCCAGGTATGGTTCGGTGTAAGAGCGAAAGGCGACGCCGTAGGTGGTCAGTTGTTTCAAATGCTGCAATGTAGCGAGAGTCCCCTCGCGTGTGAATCGATCCAGAGCCCAGAACACGAGGACGTCAAAGCGGCGTTGAGAGGCGTCGGCTATCATCTTTCGAAATTGAGGGCGGTCGGCCGTACCTCCAGACTGATGGTCCTCATACTCGATTACGATAGTCCAGCCTTGCGCTTTGCAAAATTCCCGAAGTTGAATGACCTGATTGGCGACCTCCTGGCCCTTGTCCTTGGTTGAGACTCGCCCGTAGAGCGCCGCCCTCATCGTACTCCCAGCCTTACGATCGAAAAATGTTGTTGTTGTGAAGTGGCCCTCGTGCACGTCAAGTCCGTCGTTGCGTACTGTGCTGCGAAGAGTAGATTTTGGACTTGCGCGAGGAGCAATTGCTCGCTACCACAACTCATCTCTGGTGATAAGTAGAGGATGCTCATCTTATCCGAAACTCGCATCTTTAATGGTTTTCGGAGTTTGTTCATTGTGCGAAGTCTGTAATCGGTTCAATTGGCAGGCGGCCCTCTGGAACACTCGATGGGTTCCACTCTCGAGCTGCGCCAGTATCCCTTCGCGCTCCTCAAGATCTGCAGCGAAGAACTCGCCACCTAGACCGTCAGAAGCCTCGATGCGTCTCCTAACGTCGAGGCTGTACCGTTTTGCGACCGCCATGAATCGGGTGCCTTGGTCGGTCCGCCGTTTGTGCTGCCGCTTTGCTTCCAATTCGCGCTCGCGTTGTTCCTGACGATTTCGTCGTACAGCATTACCCGCCTCGCAGTAGCAAACGGCGCGCTTTTGTTGATCGTTGATCCATCCCGTATCCCTGCACGTCGGGCATGTGGAATCACACCTGCAATCAGAGATGCCTGGAGCTGGCTTCGCCGCGGTCTCTGGTTCAATTTTCGGCTTCAGTATCTCCTGGATTTCGCTCTCCGCTGGCGCAACTCCGTCGCACCGGTCGTAAACGTCCGCAATGGTTGTCTCGAACCACGAGTACGTTTCTGGCGTGCCTCGTTTTATCGTCTTGTTCTCTTCGAGCCGAGCTAAGATCTCCCGCACGCTCCAGCCTGGAGCACAGTTGAAACATCGGAGTACTTGCCATTTGGGGGAGGCGCCGCCGGAGGGTAGAATTCCAGTCTCTTGCTCTTGTCGTTCCATGGCCGGTGATATCCGACAGGCAGATGTTTGCGCATGTAATCACCCAACAGGGCTAAGTCCTTCTCGCTGGGCTGTTGCCGCTCGAATCGGGTTCCTTCCGAATTCAACGCGCTAGCGCGCGAGTTGGGGTTGGGGGACTCTGAGGGCAACGCGATCTCGTCGTCGTCGTTCGGGGGTCATCCGAGTTCCGTTTGTCTCTAACCGTCCAGACTGGTGACGAAGATTAGATTTTTCCCCTGAATGTATTTCTTGTACTGAATTCGTCGGCAATCGGTTGCCGCTCAAACTGTCGAGTCTTGCCGGTTGTGAGAGGCAATCTTCAGCGCGGGCCGCCGGAGGGATCGGCAAGGGGTTGCCGGTCAAATTCAATTTCGGCTCTTGCCGACCGGCAATGGGGTGCCCGTCAAAAACGGGATGCCAGAGAAAGTCATAAATGTTCACGCGCCGCTTACCGGAGCGTAGCCTTACGGAGATGAAATTTAGAGCGCAGAGCTTCTTGAGGTCGTAACGGACTTGGCGTTCACTCTTTCCCAACTCCCTCGCGAGCTTCTCCTGCTTCGGATAACAGAGACCATCCTGGCCCGCGTACCGCACGAGGCGCTCATAGAGGCGCTTCTGCCCATCCGTGAGGGAATCCAAGCGACCGACGAGGTCTGGGGGGTAGAATCCGCACATCTGGCGCCATGGGTTGAACGGCTGGCCGACAACATACCTCTTTTGCTCGCGCTCGATTCCGTTTGTGGTGATGGGGATGCGCTGTACGATTTCCGTCTTTGCGCAAGTGGGACGAGCGTGGCGTTAGTAGTCGGAGAACTGAACCTGCCTTGGGACACACTTCCGCGTGAACTTGAGATGTTTGTCAAGTTTGTGCCTTTCGATAGCTCACGAAGCGCTGTTGAATAGCGCTTGTTTAGGGCTGTCGCTGAGGCTGGAGCGAGGCAGGACTGTGTTCGCTGCCGTTACTCCATTTACTCTATTAAGCGGAGCGTTTCAGAGCGAGGTAGAAAACTCAATGGTTTGGATGGCCAGGATTCAGCGCCTTGGGCGCATATGTTGTTTATTTTCAAAGTACACGTAATCTTCCAAGCTGTTGGTTGCGGGTTCGATTCCCGTCTCCCGCTCCAGGTTTTCAGCGAGCAGTCTGGCTAGGGACGAGGATTTCCGCGCTCTGCAATAATCGCGGCCAATGCGCGCAGACGTTGCGCGTCGGCTGGTGTTTTGGCAACGGCAGCGTCCTTGTCCAGGTCCGCTGCCGTGGCCTTCAGCTGTACAACTTCCTTTTGGTCAGGATTCGATCTCTCTACCTGCGTCATGAGGGCGTTCAGTCCCGCAATCCGCGCAGGCGCGAGGGCGCCGCTGCGGGCAAGCTGGTCAACGTAGGCGCGCGCCACTACAAAATTCGCGGGCCAGACGATTTTCGGCTGATTCTGGACATTCAACTCGTCGAAATGCACTTGGTTGGCGGCATCGATCTCGTTCTGAGTGATAAATTTGCTCGGTACGAGTTTGAATACGTCAACCCCACGCGCAATCTCTGAACCGTAGATATAACCGTTGTACCAGTAGACGGACCAGTAGCCGCCTAAGCCGCGTTTGGTCCCATCCAGCGGTCCGCGATCGAAGTAAGCCATCTCAAAAGGATGCGCGGCGTCGGTGAAATCCATCACCGAGACGCCGCCCTGATACCAGGCCTGTACAAAGATGTCGCGTCCGGGAACAGGCAGCAGCGATCCATTGTGAGCTACGCAGTTCTCGAGTTCTGTCTGCGGGGCCGGCATCTTGTAATAGGAGGCGAGCTTCAGCTTTCCATTCGACAGTTCGAAGATCGCATCTGCGCCCCAGTTCATCGGATCGGTCGCGCGGCAACGGGGTTGGCCGCCGCCACCCCACTCATCGGTGAACAACACCTTGGTGCCGGCATTGTTGAATGTAGCCGAATGCCAGAAGGCGTAGTTCGGATCGCTCACCGCATCGATGCGGACCGGATGTACCGGGTCGCGGATATCCAACAGGAGTCCGTTCCCGGAACACGCCCCCGCCGCCAGCCCCATGGCGGAGTAGACCGTGATGTCGTGACACTTATCGGTACCAGAAGTGGTCTGAGTCCCCTCGCCGTGGTTGCCGCGTTTCCAGAGACCGTTGATGGCTCCGGTTTGCGCGTCGGTAAATATCCGGGGGCTCGAAACGATCTTCGCCATCTCGGGATGCGCCAGCGGCACTTGGATGATGTCTATGCTGAACAACGAGGTGTTGGGAGTGGACGCGGGGTTGTCCCCAGCCACGCAACCCGCCAATTCTTCCGCCTGGCGAACGTTGCCTGTGCCGGAAACATAAATGTACACATTGTTCTTATCCTTGGGGTCCACTACGAGCGTGTGCGTGTGGGAGCCGCGGCAGGTCTGCACGGCGGCTACTTGCTTGGGATTCGAGAGGTCGCTGATATCGAAGATGCGCACGCCGCGGAACCGGTCGGGATTAGGAGGCGGAAGCGGACGCGGGCGCGGCTCCGGTTCAACTCCCGGGACAACGGGTGGGCGCGGTGGCAGCGGCGGCGCCACATAACCGGCCGGCAGCGGTACACCCTGAGTGCCGCAGTCCAGGCGCCCGTTGAGCGCCTCCGCCGACATGAAAAGAAGATGGCCGTACACCGATACGTCTCCCTGACCGCCGGGGCAGAGCAGCGAGGCCCGCAGCTTCACCTGAGCCGGGTTGTCGATGTCGTAGAAGTTAATGCCGTTGTAGTTGCCGACAAAAACGTAGTTCCCGCTGAAGGCAAGATCGGAGTTGGTTGAACCGTATTGAACCGAGGGAGGCCGCGGCGGTTGACCCGGCGGAGGCGGTTCCGGAGGCCCCGGAGGCGGAGCGCCGTTTGCTATAAAATTGCCCGGCGCAAAGCCAGGAGGCTTCGGCAGCGAAACCAGTTTCTCCAATCCGAATATCGCTTCCCCGGCGTCGTACAATCCGGGCTTGAGTCCCACGCGAGGGTCGTCCGACGATGCGCGCGGATTGGTTGAAACCGCGGATGAACCAGAACCGCTGGTTTGGCCGGCGCAGAGTATAGGGAAACAGGCCGATAGGGCCAGCCACAAGGTCACGTTGTGGCGCGACCGCCGCATAGCTCGTTCGTCAATCATTTTTTCTCCTTCAACAGCATGTTCCGCATGATCTCGATTTCGGCGCGCTGGGTGTTGTCTACATCCGTGGCGAAGTCGAACAGTACTGCGTCCTGACCCGCTCCTGGCGTGTTGACGAGATCCTGGACCATAACCAGGGCGCCGGTGTGATGCTGAATCATGCCGGTCAAAAACAGGTGATCGAAGGACGCGCCGCGCGCCCGTTCCAGGGCCTTCATCTGTTGTGGACTGAGCATTCCGGGCATCAGCGGCATCGAATCCATGTTCATGTGGTTCATATGATCGCCGCTTTTCATGTCGCCCATGTGGCTATGCACCATGGACACCGGCTGGCCGCGATCCTCCAGCCACTGCTTCATGAAGTTCATCTCGTCAGTCTGTGAGATGCTGATGCGTTTCCCCAATTCCTGGAGGTCTTTGTTGCGGCTGCGAGTGCGAAGCAGGCCGGTCATCTCAACCGCCTGCGAATGGTGCATGATCATTCCTTGCATGAAGCTGATGTCAGCCGCTGACGGCGCGCGCGGAGGTGCAACGGCAGTCGCGGGCGTCAGCCTCTTGCTGCTTTGCCCCGGCGCACCGGGTTGCACGATAGGCGCGCTGTCGGGCGACTGGCTGAATGCTGTCGCGGCGCTCAACAGGAGGATCGCGGCGGAAGTAACGAAAATGCCTGGCTCCATAGCCTTATGAAGTTCAGAGCCCCAGCGTAGCACGACTTCGTTCGGCGGTTGGCGATCCTGAGACCAGTTGTTGTGGGGTATCTTTGACTATGTTCCTTCGACGAAGCAGCGTCGCCAGTCTGGTAGCCGCGCTCATCCTGCCTGCCTTGGTAGCCGTCGCCCAACGGCAGCCCCCGCAGGAGCCTCGGGTGCCGTACGTCGCGACTTCGGACGAAGCCGTGCAAGCGATGTTGAAGCTCGCGGATGTGAAAAAGGACGACATCGTCTATGACCTCGGCTGCGGGGACGGACGCATCGTGATCGCGGCGGCCAAGGTCGCCGGGGCGCACGGCGTCGGAATCGACATCGACCCGCGGCGCATTCAGGAAGCAAATGACAACGCCAAGAAGGCTGGAGTCGAGCGGCTGGTCCGTTTCGAACAGAAGGATTTGTTTGCAGCCGACTTTCACGACGCTACCGTGGTGACGTTGTTTCTACGCGAAGATGTCAATCTGCGGCTTCGTCCCAAACTGCTCAAAGATCTGAAGCCCGGCGCGCGCATCGTCTCCAACACCTTCGATATGTACGATTGGAAACCTGACAAACAAGTTACGCTCGCTGGTCCAAGCGCGGAGTTGTTCAGCCGCAAGCTTTATCTGTGGATCGTCCCGCGCCCGCAGGCCAGGTAGGACGCCGGCGTCGAAGGCACAGGCTCAGCCGATTTTCGGTGGGCCCAATCAAAACGGCGGCCGCATCATCCACTTGCCCGATTCCTTATAGAACACGGCAAACGGGATATTCATGTACATGCTAGCGCCGATGTTGGTGGATGCGACCTTCACCGTAAAGGTGCAGTTGAACCCTTGCGGCGTGGGTTTGTCGCAAGCGCCTTTTTTGAAAAAGGTGATCGACACGGGCTCGGTGACGGTGTAGCCCGGCGGATGATTCATTTCGTCCAACATAGCCGATTTCATTTGTGTTTCGGAGGGTTCGGACCCCCCTAAGCCACAGCCGGCCAGCCCAAATGCCAAAACAGCGCATGCGAGCAAATATTCAAAGCGCATGGTCTTAATTTCCTCTTTTCTTGATTTCGCCGAGTTCTGTCTGGATAGTTCCGTCGCCGTTCAGGTCATACGTGTCGTAGGGCGTGAAGGAGCCGGCCTTGTACAAAACGATCTTGCCGCCGCCGGTGAAGCACTCGTATTCGATGTCGCCGCTGAGCACTTCGTTCACGATCGCTTTGCCGGACCGGAAAACTACCCGCATGCCGCCCATGCCGTTGGACAACTCATAGCGTCCTTCGAACTTTCCGGCGCAGCTTGTGAGTCCCGCTTGCGGGGGTTGACCAGCGGCTCGCTTAGCCGGCGGCGGGGGCGGCGGCGTGTTCGAGATACGAATGTTCTCCGGCGTTGTTGTGATGGTGTCCTGAACCCCGAAGTCCGTGCTTGTGACCACGCCCGGCAGCTTGACCGTATACATGTTTCCCTGCTGGCCCACGATCTCGCCCTCGGTCCACTTGCCGTTGAACAGCGCCTGCACGCGGTCATGGGCGTCGTATTGCCCGACGGCGTGGTCGGCGGCGGTGAGTTTGCCGATTCGCCGTACTTCCACGGGCCAGGGCTTCGGTACGTCGATGCCACCGGGCAGGCGAACCACGAACATAGTTCCATGGATCTGGACCACGGTGCCTTCCTGCCAGCCGTTCGTCAGGATACGAACGCGGTCGCCCACTTTGAAACCGCCCGGGCCGGTTGCTCCGGGAGGCATTTCGCCGCGTGCTTGCGCCTGCGCTTCGGCCGGCGTCTGCAGGTGGCAGCGCGGAACAAGCGTCATCACCTGCGCATAGGTGGATTTACCGTGCTGGAAAGGCCGCCCGGCATTGAACGATTGCACGTCGCACGTGTCGTTGGGCTGCTTGCCCGTGCACGACAGTACTTTAAAGCTGAGCGGGACCTGGCATTGATACACCGTGTTCATTTCGAGAACCTGGGCCGGCAAGGAGATTGCGGTCAGGCAGAGAACCGCGGTGATCGGAAGGAGTTTGTCGATTCGCTTGGGGTGTTCAGCCATGTGGTCCTGGGAGTGAATGAGCGATGGAACAGAAAACTTGCAAAAAAGTGAGCGGACCTTCATAAGTTCCTGCCGTAACCTTTCTGGGCGCCTGAAGTTTCTCTTATGGGGGCCTGCGCGGAGCTACGCTGGTAGAGCTCCTTCGGTGCGCGGTTCAGGCAAATGACGCATGGATTCGACCAAGTCCGCGGCAGCGATTACTGGAAATTTTTCGGTGTCCTGCTGCGGGCTGATCTGGGCCTGGCGGTCACGTGGTGGGCCGTTCTGGTCTTGCGTGGACTGCTGCCCGCACTGTTTGCCATCGCCATGGGAGTGCTGGTGGGCGCGGTGCAGCACGGGGTCTCTCTGGTGGCGCCGCTCGCAGCGGTCGGGACGATTTTTGTGCTGCTGCAGATTCTTGCGACCGTTGCATCAGGTGGTCGGAACGAACCTCGGGAGCCGCACGGCGGCATGGCTTTACGATCAACTCACCCAAGCCTGCGTACGCCCTCCCGGAATGGGACACCTGGAAGACCCTCGGCTTACCACGGACCTCGCCATGGCGCGCGACTTCGATCTCGGCATCAGCGGTCCGCCGCTGACGATCTCCATGGGATTCATCTCGTCCGGTTTAGTGGAGCTGTTTGCCGGAGTCGCATCGGCAGCGGTGCTGGCGGCATACAACTGGTGGGCGCCCGTACTGCTGGCTGGGGCCTGGATCGCCACGCATTGGTTGCTGCGGGAAAGCGCGGTGTGGAAGGATCGCAACACGCCCGAAGTCCGGCAAGCGCAGCGGCACGCCGATTACGCCTATCGCCTGGCCGTGGATGCGCCTTCTGCAAAGGAATTGCGGCTCTTCGGCCTGGCCGGTTGGGTGGTGGACCGGTTTTCTTCCCAACGCCGCCGGCTGCTGGATTTGCAATGGAACGCGACGCGTTTGCGGGAGCGGCCGGTGTTGTGGAGTCTGCTGGTGGTGCTCTCGGCGAACGTTTTTATCTTTTGGATGATGGCCGACGACGCAGCGGCCGGCCGCCTGAGTTTCGCGCGATTGGTAACGTTCGTCAGCGCGGCTGCCTCGACCAGCATGATCGCATTCGGCGGATTGTCTTGGGCGCTGGACGACGCCGCGGCGCCGGCCGGTGCAGTGCTTCGGCTGCGCGAGAGCATGGGGCGCGCGGGCGATCTGGTTTCGGGCAATCGCGAGCTTGCCGGAGATGCCGGCGCGCGAAATCCGATTCCGCAATGTCAGCTTCGCTTATCCGGGATCGGACCGAACCGGTGCTGGAAGGACTTCGATCTCACCATTCCCGGCCGGTTCGTCGCTCGCGATCGTCGGCCAGAATGGCGCCGGCAAGACCACGCTGGCGAAACTGCTGTGCCGTCTGTACGATCCGCAGGAGGGCGCCATCGAGATCGACGGCGTCGATCTGCGCGAGCTCGACATCGACGCATGGCGCGCGCGCGTGACGGCTGTCTTTCAGGATTTCATCCGATTCGAGCTGCCGCTGCGCGACAACGTTGCGCCCGCGGGCGCGCCGGACGCGGTGATTCAAGCCGCGCTGGCCCAAGCAGGCGCGGCGCATCTGGCCGACTCGACACGATCCTGGCGCGCGGCTACCAGGGCGGCACGGATCTTTCAGGCGGGCAGTGGCAGCGCATTGCGCTGGCGCGCGCGCTGTGCGCGGTGAGGCTAGGCGCGGGAGTCGTGGTCTTGCTCGATGAACCGACCGCGCAACTCGACGTGCGCGGCGAGAGCGGAGATTTTCGATCGCATCCTGGCGGCGACGCGTCACGCCACCACCATCCTGATCTCGCATCGATTCTCGACCGTGCGTCACGCCGACCGCATTTGCGTGCTGGAACACGGACGCGTGGTGGAGCTCGGCACGCCACGACGAACTGATGGCCGCCGGCGGCCGTTATCGCACCATGTTCGAGTTGCAGGCGTCGCGCTTCGGACCGAGGGCGAGGAAGAAGGAGTGGAGCTGGATGTCCTCGCTTGATCGACTGCCGCCGCGCTGCCGTCCATGTGGCGCGCGCTCAAGCGCGGCTACGAAGCGGAGCCGCGCGCTGCTGGCGTGTTTCGTTCGCGCTTGTCGCTGCTGGCTGCGTTGCCGGATGCGCTGCTGGCGCTGTGGATCAAGCTGCTGGCCGACGGTGTGCTGGAGCCAATCACACGCTGTTGATCGTATCGCGGCGGCGATCGGGGTTTGGCGTATCCGCGACGGCATGGTTTCTCAAGGTGATCAGCGATCGCACGCAGCGCCGCTTTCGCGATCGCGTGAGCAGTGGCGCTGGAGTCGCACGTGGCGCGGTTGCAAGCCACGGTGGCGACCATCGCTCATCACGAGCGCCCCGATTATCTGGATCGGCTGGCGATGCTGCGCGATCAGGTGTTCGTGCTCGACCACATGTACATGTCGATGTTTTCCACCTGCGGTTGGGTACTGCGGTTGGCGGTTACCATCGCGCTGCTGATGTCGGTTCATCCCGCGCTGGCGCTGCTGGCGGTCTTCGCGCTGCCAACTGTGTTGGCTTCCACGTGGCGGCCGGGCGTGGAGCGCGGCGGTGGAAGAACGTATGGCTTGGGCGAACCGGCTGGCGCGGCATCTTTTCACCGTCGCGACCACCGCGCCGCCGGGTAAGGAAGTGCGTGTGACGCGCATCGGGGAGCGCCTGGTCCGAGATCGGCGCGAGACGTGGGAGCGCTGGTACGGGCCGGTTGCGGCCGCACGTTGGACCAGTGCCGCGTGGCACATGCTGAGCTGGGCGATTTTCGGAGCGGCTTACGTGGGCGCGGTGGTGTTCGTTTCCTCACGCGGCCTGGGCGCGGGCGCGCTGCTGCTGGTGCTCGCGGCGGGATCTCGGCTCTCGGCTTACATTTCGGCCACCGTGGGCGAGATAGGGTTCTTGCGTGGATTCTGGCTGGAAGGGTCGCGGCGGCTGGCGTGGTTGGAGGACTACGCCGCTGCGGTCATCGACGAGGCCGCGGAAGCTGCTCCCGCGCGCCTGGCCCGCGGTATCCGCTTCGAGCGCGTTTCATTCGCTTATCCAGGAACTACCCGCTGCGTGCTGGAGGATATCAATCTGGATTTGAAAGCCGGATCCGTGGTGGCGATCGTGGGCGAAAATGGCGCCGGCAAAAGCACACTGGTGAAACTGCTTTGCCGGATGTATGTGCCCGACCAAGGACGCATCTTGGTGGATGGCGCCGACCTGGCGAAAATTCCCACCGATGAATGGCGAGCGCGGCTGGCCGGCGCATTTCAGGATTTCTTTCGCTTCGAATTTCGCGCGCGGCACACGGTGGGGCTCGGCGACATACCCAGGCTGAGAGGACCGGCCGGCGGTGATTGCGGCGGTCGGCCGGGCGGGCGCCGAAGATGTGGTGGAACGGCTGCCGGCGCGGCTGGATACTCAGCTTGGCGCAACCTGGCCCGAAGGCGCCGAAGTGAGCTTCGGGCAATGGCAGAAGCTGGCGCTGGCTCGCGGCTTCATGCGCGATGCAGCCGCTGCTATTGGTGCTGGATGAGCCGACCGCCGCGCTGGACGCCGAGACCGAGCACGCGCTGTTCGAACGCTACTCGGCCGCGGCTCATGCCGGCGCAACCAGATGGACGCATCACCATTCTGGTATCGCATCGGTTCAGCACCGTGCGCATGGCCGATCAGATCGTGGTGTTGGACGGCGCGCGCGTGGTGGAAACGGGCACCCATGAAGAGCTGCTGGCTAAGCGCGGACAGTACGCCGAACTTTACAACATCCAAGCCGCTGCATATCGGTGAAGGCGGTCTCTGGTATGATTGCCATCGATCGCCCGATTTCTGCGTAGGAGGTCTCTCATGCCGATCAAGCGGACGCGCAGGGACACATTATATTGGCTGGCCGGCGGCGGCGTTTTAGCGGTCTTGCCCAGAGGGATCTCGGCTGCCAAAGGGAATCGTTTTCCGAAAGGGGCCGTGATCCGGACGATCCAAAAAGATCTGCCGCCCGACGCGCTGGCTCCCGGCGTGACTCTCTTTCACGAACACCTGTCGATCAATCTGGCGCCGCGCAATGGTCCGCCGCCCAAACAGCCGCCCGCTACCTCCGACGTCAATTTGGTCATTGAGCAAGTGAAGGCGGCGCAGAAGGACGGCATCGTCTGCATCGTGGATGGCGGGCATCCCGACATGGGCCGTAATCTCGACAATCTGAAATTGATCGCCGAGCGGACCGGCATGAATATTGTGTCGAGCGGCGGCTATTATATGGAGCGCAGTTATCCGCCTGAGATTGCCTCCAAGTCCGAAGACCAGATTGCCGAGGAACTGATTGAGGAAGCGCGCATGAACCGCTACGGAGCGCTGGGCGAGATCGGAGAGAATCCGAACGCGGCCATGAGCGATATCGAGCGGAAAGTGTTTCGCGCGGTGGGCAAGACGCACCTGCGCACGAATCTTTCGATATTCACGCACAACGCTTACGGCACCGGTCCCAACGTCCCGAAGGATGCCGGCCTGCATCAGCTCGACGTGTTCGAGTCGGTGGGCGTGAAGCCGAACCGGATCGCCATCGGCCATACCTGCTGTCTCGACGATCCGGAAGCGGAGGTGATTAAGCAAATCGCCAAGCGCGGCGCTTGGGTGGGATTCGACCGCATGAACACGTCCGAGCGCTTGGTGTCCGATGACAAACGCGTCCAAATGCTGCTGAAATTTCTGGACGCAGGCTACGTGAACCAACTTCTGCTGTCATCCGATTTTACGGGTGCGCGGACGTTGGAGGGTCCGCTGTATGGAAAAACCAAGACGGTGTTCGCGCCCAAGCTGATCGCAGCGGGTGTCAAAGAAGAAACCGTGCGTGGGATTCTCCATGACAACCCGCGCCGATTCCTGGCGTTTGTGCCGAAGAAAGCGTGACCGCGAGCCGGGGTTGATGCGCGGTCAATCTCCTGTCAGGCGGCCGTTCAGAGTTCGTCGAGCTGTTGGGTAAAACAACTCCGGAACGCCCGATTAAGTACCTCTTCGGAGAGTTCTTTCGATCGGCACTCAAAGTTTATGATGTGCGTCGCATGCTTGATGATGTCGCGCGGCTGGCAGCGGCGAAATGGCTTGGGCTGATCGACGTAATTCTTCTGCACAAAGTTTTCGGCCAAGCCCGGCGGACACGAGAGCCCTTGGGACCGGCACACCCGCCTGAAGATCTCGATGAACTCCGGGGGCTTGGGGCTGGGAACAAACATTTTGTATTGAATGCGTCTGAGATAGGCCTCATCGCCCAGATCGTTCGGGGCCAGATTTGTTGAGAAGATGAGGAAAGTTTCAAAAGGTATGGTGATCTTGCCTCCGGAGTGGAGGTTTAGATAATCCACGTGCCGTTCCATCGGTACGATCCAGCGATTCAAGATCTCTTTCGGGCCCGCCCTTTGACGGCCGAAGTCGTCGATCAGATAAATGCCGTTGTTGGCTTTGAGTTGAAAAGGCGCGTCATATACTTTGGAGCTCGCGTTGTAGCTCAGATCCAGCATTTCAAGTGTTAACTCGCCTCCCGTAGTAATAAACGGGCGTTGGCTTTTAAACCAGCGTCCGTCATAAGGCGGATCGTCAGCCATCGCCTTGAGCAGCGAGTTTTCGCGATCGATCTTCGGGTGGAAAGTGGGATCGTAGATCTGGATGATATTGCCCTGATATTCCAAAGCGTAGGGAATATAAATCGGCGCCGTTTCGATTTTGACGAGCGCCTCCGCGAGTGCGGTCTTGCCATTGCCCGGCTGTCCGTAAATCAAGAACGACTCGCTCGCGCTCAGGGCCGGACCAAGCTGCGCGAAGATGTCATTCTCCACCACCAGATGCTCAAAAGCTTGCCGCAGATCCTCTGGTTTTAACCAATTATGCTTGAGCTTCTGTAGCTCCACGATGGTGGCATATTGAAAAAGAGGAACGGGCGCGGGGCCCGTGTATTGATTGGATTTAAGGTATTCTATCGCCAAATTTCGTCCAGACTCGGTCAGCGCGAAGGTGCTGGACACCGGGCCAAGACCAAGCGCCCGTATCACGCAAATGAGCTGCTGGTGTTGCAGCCTGGCAAGCAAATCGGAAATGACGCTGAACTGCAGGCCGATAAGATTAGCAATCTGTCTCCCCGCGATTTCGCCGCGGAAATGGAGATACTTGAGAATCAAATGTTCAATGACGCTGGATGCAATGCCCGCCTCCTCAATCGAATCGACGACAGGAGGAACGATGGGAGCGTTGTTGCTATCCGGGGCTGGGGCCGCAAGGTCGCCGGTATCCTGGCAGGCATCTAAGAGGTTTTCTAACGACTCGTCCATTGGCTAAAGATCGGCACGGCTCTGCTCATTCCTTAGTTTTGGATTTCGTGCGGCCGCTTTTGAGGGCTGAGACCTGATTCTGAGAGTGCCCGTTGCGTACGAGGCGTCGTAATTGGAGTCAGCCGCTAAACTTCTCGTGCCTCACGGCCGATAATTCGCGAGAAGCCAGTCGCTGCTGATACGCATTCCTCTCCACCTTCGCGCGGAGGAAGCAAGGATGCTTGATATCATGGGACGAGCGAGTGCTCCAATGCTCAAGCGCTATTCGTCAAAGCTGGCGTAGCTCAGTTGGTAGAGCATCTGATTTGTAATCAGAGGGTCGGGGGTTCAAGCCCCTCCGCCAGCTCCATGCTCACGGTTGTCGGTTTCTATTTCAGGGCGCCCGATGGCAGTGCGCGGAAACCTGTTAGGGCCGGATCGCCCGGCAAATCGACAGTCTTGATCAGCTTCAAGGTGTCAGTGTCGTACACATGAATGTACGGAGCGGCGCCTGAGACGAATAGCCGTTTTCCATCCCGACTGATATTCGCCACGTACCTGGTGCGGTCCAGGTCGACAGTTTGAAAAATGCGCTTTTTTTCGAGATCGACGGCGATCAACTGGTTCATGACCGCGTAAGCGCGTTTGCGGTCGGGCGACACCACGGCCGAATAAAGCGGAATGGGAGACCCGAGCTCGACGGTCTCCACCTTGCCCGTATTCACGTCGAGATCCACCAGGCCCATCAAGTCCTTGCTCGTGATCGGATCTTTGGTGTAGTACGGGATGCTGAAGATTCCGCTACGTTCATATTGAATGAAGAGCGCGAGCGTGTTCAGCGCCCCTTCGGTGGGATTCACAGGATTCATTAGAGGATAAGTGTCTGTGATGCGCCCCTGGGCGATGTCAATATAATAGAGATCCCGTCCCCATGCAATTAGCCGGCGCTCATCTGCCGTGAGCGCCAGTGCGGCCACGCCCTGTGGGACTTCGGCGATCTTGCTGGTTTTTCCCGTGGCAGTGTCAACGGACCATATCTGAGGCGCCTCCACCACGTAACGGTCGGCCAGCTCGCGCACCGGTTTGACATGCACGTAGAGCCGGTCCCCTTTGTGGTTTAGGACCACGCCGAAGATGGTCAGCCGATATCCAGCGGGCGCGAGATCGAGCACTCTGTCTACCGCGCGGGTCTGGAGGTTTACCACTTCCAGCTTGGCGCGGCCGTCCGAAGTCACATAAACGAACTTGCCATCCTCGGACGGGACCAACTCTTTGGGGGCCCGGCCGCGGGTCTGGATGACGGTGACAATCTCATCGCGCGTTCCATCGAAGACGACAATGCCGTGCGGGTGAACTCCCAATACGTAGAGTTCGGGAGTTTGTGCGAACGCGGGCGCTGCTAGACTCAGGGCCGCTGCCACGGCACAGAGGTTGAACATTCTCAAGTGCCCTCGGGATAAATCAGATCCAATTTGCGCCAGTCTCGCTCGGCGGAGGCGCATGAGTCGGACCAATTCAAATTGTTCGTCAATTGGTCGGGGACTTGGGCTGGCCACCAACAGTCGTCATAGCAGCCGTAGAGGTCGGCTTCGACGGGTTGGCACAAACCGGTTACCCCGCCGCTCGAATCGGTTTCCCATCCCGGATCGAAGATCAGCGAACAGCCCAGCGGCGATTGCAAGGCCACGACATCTTCTTCGTTTACGATCTTGCGCTGCTCGGCACGCTCTTCGAGCAATCTCGCTTTTTTATTTAGCGCCCGCACATGGTCCATGGCTCAGGCACCTCGCCTATCGATGAATTTCTCAAAGAACGCCGGATTTGCATCCATGATCCGGGCGTAGCAGTCCAGCCCCAAATCGATCCAGGTGCGGATCCATTCGCAATAGTGTGAGTTGGGCTGGTGCAGGGCGCCATGCCGCGTGTAGGCTTCGTGATGGCACCCGCCCGAACAAATGTGCCGCACCCAGCACACCTGGCAGCCACTCTTGCGGTTCAAATGCGCGCCTCTGAGGAATTGTTCCTGCTTGGCCACATCCAGCCCTTCCTGGACCGAGCCCATGCGATGCTCTTTGGATTCCGAGAATCGATGGCAAAGATACAGGTCGCCATCGGCCCCCACGCCCAACAGTCCCAGACCGGCGCCGCACGGGTACGCTTTCACAATGCCGGCGTGCAACTCGGAAAGAACATTCGAGACGTTTGAAAATCCGAGATGTTCATTGCGCAGCGCCCGCTCGACGTACACATTGGCCAGCTTGCGAAATTCGTTCATGACCTGCCACATTTCATCGGGCGATAGAGCGAACTCATCGTGGCTCGCGGAGGTGACCGGAGCGAAGCCTACCTCGTGAAATCCCATTTCCTTCAAATGCCAGAAGCATTCCTCAACCGCAGTGACTCCGTGCGTGAGGGTGGCGCGGGCCGCGATGGGACGTGTCTTGTGGCGGCTCAGAAGCTCCAGCACGCGCGGGCGAATAAAGTCATAGGAGCCTAAGCCGTTCTTGTAGGTGCGCCGCAGGTCATGATACTGCTTGGGACCATCGATGCTCACCGAGACGCCGATGCGCTGTTGGCTCAGGAAGTCGATCACCTCGCTGGTAAGATACGTCGCGTTGGTGGTCATGGTGAACTCGACTTCTTTGCCGGCCTTCGCGCCGGCCTCGTTGGCGTAGTCCACCAGGCGGCGGATGAGCTTCAAGTTCATCAGCGGTTCGCCGCCGAAGAAGACCACCGTAACGCTCTTATGCGTGCCTGAATTCGCGAGCAGGAAATCCACGCTGCGGCGAGCGGTCTCCTCGCTCATCATCCGTTTGGCCGTACCGTAGTCGCCCTGCGCGGCGAAGCAATAGCTACAGCCGAGGTTGCAATCGTTGGCGACGTTGAGCACCAGCGTGCGCTGCGGAAACGGCATGGGAGGCAGCGGGAGCGCGGGCGAAGGAAGGCCTTGGTCGCGAAAGCCTACTAAGCGCAGAACGCCGATATCGCGAAGCTCTTTGACGGCGGCAACGATGGCAGAGCGGGTAAAGCTTGGCTCGAGCGCCCCGATGATCTCTGGCAGGGGAGCGTGGCGCGTGGCTGCGGTCTGAACGGCTTCGGTAGCGATGGCATGCTGATGGTCCGGCGGGCGAAGCAGATCCAAAATCCGCCGGCCGAGATCGTCCAGGCCGAAAATGGCGGATACGGCCGGCACGAATACGTATTCTTTGCCTGCTACTCGAAATTGCCTGATCTCGTTGAGTTGGACGCCGGGCCGGTCCGCATGCTCGCCCAGAACGGCGGGAAAGATACGCTGCACGGTCGGAGTCTTGAAGACCCGGCAAAGCGGCAGGCGCCTGGAAAAGCCGCGACAGCGGAACGAAGCTTGGAATGCTGGGCGATGGGTTCATATCGACTCTTAGGGTGTGATCAGTTCGCGATAATCGGGCACGCTCACCAGCACATACGCGCGGGCGGTTAGAGCGGTGGTGGAACCGTCCGGCTGATAGGACGCATTGACCCAAACGTCCCCGGCGTTATTCGTACTGCGGAAGCGTTCGGCATTGGGGCCCTCCTCGGCGGGAGTAAACAACCCAGCTTGATCGATCGTGCCGACGTACTTGGTATTCTGCGCGCCAGGGGAAGTGGAAGGCTCTGCGATAGACCAGGATGCCTTGATCATGCCTAGGTCGAGTCCATTACTGAAGGCGTGTGCTTCAAATTGGATGAATTTCTTCACCGCTCTCACTCCGCCCAGGCGCGGCATAGCTTTGTCCGGGAGCACAAGGATGTAATCGATCTTGTCGTAGATGGTCAGGGATGCGGTTTTGGATGCCTTCCCGACCCGCAGGTCGCGCCGTCCGACCTTCGCGTCCGCAGCGACGTGAACCTGAACGGCGATCTGGCCGGAAGATTCTTGAGTGATCTTTTCGACTATGATCCCGTCGCCCAGAGCGATATCGCTGGGCTTCATCGATGAATCGAAATTAGCGCCGTGGATGCGAAGCACGGAAGCCGCGCCTCGCCGCAGCGCGCTCGGAAACACGCCTGAAATTAGCGGCGCGGCATCCACCCGGTAGCGCGTTTCTGAAGCTCCCAGTTCAGGATGCTGGTAGGGATACCAGCGGCCGCGCTGAGTGGTTCCGTCGGCGGATAAATGAAAGACTTCTCTTTCCCGATCGACATCGGTGCCATGACCGCTGCCTCGCCAGGCGGCAGCGCCGAGCCATAGGCCGCTACCTTTCATCGCAGTCTCGCTTCCGTCGGCGAACTGGCGCGAAATCTCCGTTTCGAACTCGCCATCGGCAACCGGGTGGAAGGTGAGCGATCCAACGTAGTCGCCCTTCCCGGCTTGATGACCGGACAGGAGCCAGCGGCCTTCTCCCGGCGCCTTGAGATCCTTCTCCCGCTGCCACTCGGGCGTTTCCAAGGGAAACTGATCGGCGAGCCAGGGCAGCGCCTGATCGCACAATGCCGGCCAGTCCTCATAGCGGTGCTGATAGACCAGAGTGGGGAAGAGCGCCAGCAGAAAATCCTTGAGGTTCAGCCACTCCTCGCGCGTGCGTCGCTGGCCGGCGATCTTGGCATAGCTGTGGCACGTGACGCAGGCGCTCTTGACGGCCTCATTGGGCACCTGTTCCTGAACATCCTCGCCATCGAGCGAATAAGCGATCTTTTCCAACTCGGAGGCGACCAAGCCGTGGCTCGCGCTCAGGTATTGCTCGATCTTGCGGGCATCCGCCGGCGATGCGCTGAAGCCGTGCAGGCGCGCCATACGTTGGATGGTTTCCTCCCAGCCCTCGGGCGTCTTGCGGACGTAGGAGATGCGGCTCATGCGCTGTTGCGAATCGGCTTGATGGCAGGGGCCGCACGCGCGGCGAACCAGATCGTTCGTCACCGGCAGGCCTTGGCCGCAGATATTGGCCGCCAAAACAACCAAGCCCGCAGCTAGAAAGGCTAGTCTCAGAGATCACTCCGCGGTTGAACTCGGGAATGCTCCAAGGTTGGCATATTGGAATAGTCGCCAGCAAGTTGCCGAGGTTCAAACCTGCCTCGACAAGATGCGTCGTTTTATGACCTTGCCTGCTGCTCCAAAAGACAGGGACTCAGAAGAGGCATTTGAAGGGGTTCTCGAGAACACGCTAAGACAATGCGGATCAAGCCTTGCTCATCAGTGACGCTCGACCAATCCAGGGGAAACTCGGGATGATTCGGCTGCGTTCTGGTTTGATAAACAAACGGAAAGTATTCTCGAAGGGTCTCAAACAACCATTGCCGGGCCGGGCGACAACCCAGACCGCGTAGCGCCTGGGTGAAATCCTCAGCCATCTCCTGAGCGGGAACAACTTCGTCAGACCGTCGCGCCGCAACGCAGCTTTCGAGTAATAGTAGATGGCTGCAGACTGAGGCCATACTAGCGATACCGCTTTTGGGGTCTTCCAGATGATAGAGCAGTCCGTAGCAGTGAACGACTTCAAAGCTCCCCAAGCTTGTCAGGGCATTCGGTGTGTTTAAGTCGATCTGGGCTGTTTCAATACCGGGATAGCGATCCTGTACCGCCCTAAGGCATTCCGGGCGGGCATCCACGGCGAACACCGAACAGCCGCGATCGAGATAAAACCCAGTGTGATCGCCCGGACCAGAACCCACGTCGAGTACTCTTCGGCCTTCGAGCGGCAGCCCGAGGCTGGCCAAGTGGCTCAATCTGGCCTGATTGTGGGCCTGGTAATGCGGCGAGTAAAAGTAATCCATCCCAGGCGCGGAGGCGTTGTTCGTCATTCAGCGTGGACTATAACACAAGCGCGCAGGTACGATAGGACGGGTAGGACATTCGTGATGCGCATGCAATCTGAAGCGGGCGTGAAGTTTAGCGATTGGGTCGAACAAGTTGTTGAATGGGCGCCGGATGATGCTGAGTTGCCGGGCGGTCTGGATTCCATCAATCTGATTCTCAACCGGAAGCGGCTGGCGGAATTTCTTCAGCGGTTCCAGAGCGATTCCGACGTTCAGGATTTTTTGCTCCTGGACCTGCTGGGTGTAGAGATTGGCACTGAGATCAGCTCCACTGGTGAGGTGGAGGAGGTGGCGGATCTTGCCCTTCGTCCCTTTCGTCTCTGGGAATACATTTGGCTCTACAAAATTCTGGGGCTCGCCGAGGGCGGTAAATCGGTGCTCGATCTAGGCGGACCGGCCTCGCATGTCATACTAGCCGCCGCTTTGGCAGGTAGCCAGGTTCACAGCGTCGATCTGAATCCTCGGATTGTGGCGGCGGGCCAGCATTGCGCCCAGGCGCTGGGTTTGACGAATTACCGCGCCGAGGTAGGAGACATGCGCGACCTGTCGAGCATTGCTACGAGCAGCATGGACCGCATCGTTTGTTGTTCGGTGCTAGAGCATCTCGCGGCACGGGATCAGGAAAAAGCTTTGTCGGAGATGGCGCGTGTCCTTGCGCCTGGTGGAGTCATTGGTCTCACCTTCGACTACGGAGTGGGTGCGCCTGGGACCAGTATTTACCTCCCGCCTCCGCATGAGCCACCCGGAAGTGCCGGCGAGGTCCGCAGCCGATACGTTCACAGCGGCCTGGAGGTTCTAGGGGGCGGCCGATTGGAGGATCCGGTGCCCGGGAGTTTGTTCCCGATCCTCTACCGTCTCTTATACAATGGGCGCGCTATTCTTAGGAAAAACGCCATTCGAAGAACCGGCACCGCCCATTCCGATGCGTCACGGGCACTCGATCATTTCTCGCCTTCGAATTCCCGATTTCGTAACTCGGTTGCAAGAAAAGGCGCGTCGCGACATAACTCGCGTAGAGGCGTTGAAAGCGTTCCGGCAAGCCGCTGAAGAAAGGCTGATTGCCCTTGAGAACGCCCACGCGGAGATGGACATGCTCTATGCGGAATTGAAGTTGCGAACAGAAGCTTCGAGAGGCTTCTTCCCGGCAGTCGGAATGCTCGTGATGGAGCTGTAGCTAAAATACCCCCCAGTATCCCTGGTCGGCCGAACCCGTAAAGTCTAAAGCGCTCAACGATTAGCGTGCAGGCGTCCCGTTGCCGGCGGTTTCGCGTGAGAAAACCTGCCTTGGCAACGCACGTTTTTGTCGTGATGTTTTTTCCTTCAGGCTACGTTCATTCGTTACTCCGCGCGGCATTCATCCTGTCGACGGTGGTATCCATCACGCAATCCGCGGACTCCCAGAACTTGCGAATGGAGTCGTTAAGCCAGTCGGCCGCCCCAGCGCCATCGAGCTTTGAACAGCAGCATCCGGCGCCCGGCGCGACACAGTACATTTGGCGCAGCTCGCGCGTCACTGCGGAGTTGTTGGCCGGGGGCGTCGTAACGCTGCGCGGGCTCAGTGGCAGGCCCTTGCAAATCGCTTTCCCCGGCGCGAATCCTAGCGCGCTGCCGGTGGGTGAGGCGGTTCTGGAGCGAAAGACGTTCTACTACCAGGGGGAACGAAAAAACTGGCAGGAGACCTCGCATTTCGCGCGTGTTCGTTACTCTGAAATCTATCCGGGGATCGACCTGGTCTTCATCGCGAACTTGGGGCAGCTCGAATACAACTTCGAGATCGCGCCGCGTGCCGATCCGAACGCGATTCGCATCCGTTTCGAAGGCGCTGTCATTTCCCTAGCTCGGGAGGGCGATCTGGATATTCAGGCTCCGGGACTCACAATCGTACAGCAGCGCCCGCGCGCATTCCAGAGCGGTGCAACTTATGAACGCAAGGTCGCCTGCCGCTATGTGGTTTCGAGCCGTGAGGAACTGAGATTGAACCTGGGGGCTTACGATCGCAGCGCGCCGCTCACCATCGATCCCACGTTGAGTTTCAGCACCTACATCGGAGGGTCGGGCCTCGACGCGATTTACGGGATAGCGACCGATTCATCCGGCAACTTGTACATTGCCGGCGAGACCAGCTCCAGCAGCCTCTGGAACAACGTTCCGCCCGCCCGCTCAAGCCGCGACGCATTCGTCACAAAAATGAACAGCACCGCAACCCAGGTCCTGTTCACGGTTTACTTGGGAGGCAGCGGGAGCGATTCGGCGAAAGGGATTGCCGTGGACGCCTCCGGCAACGTGTACGTGACGGGCGTGACCGCTTCCCCTGATTTTCCGGTCACCACCGGGGCGCTCCTAACCTCCATGCCCGGGCCGCAGAACGCTTTCGTTGCGAAGCTCAATTCCATGGGCCAGTTGCAGTACTCGACTTATCTGGGCGGCGCAGTAGCAGACTTCGGCAATGCGATAGCAATCGATGCCACCGGCGCGGCTTATGTAGCCGGCCAGACCGAGTCGTCCACCTTTCCGGTCACCCCGGCTGTTTTCCAAAACACCTATCATGGCGGCATGTCGGACTGCTTCGTTTCGAAGCTGAACGCATCGGGCAGCGCGCTGATTTACTCAACATTTCTCGGCGGATCAGGACTGGATACTTGCACCGGCATAGCAGTGGATTCGGCGGGCAACGCGTACGTGACCGGTACGACTTACTCCACGGATTTTCCAACGCAGCTGGCTTTTCAGACCCTGCAGGGCACCGCCAATGCTTTTGTTTCGAAGATCAATGCAGCGGGCTCGGCGCTCGCGTATTCTACGTTCCTCGGCGGGACGAACATAGATGAAGCTTACGCGATCGCCGTAGACTCAACGGGCAGCGCGTATATTGCAGGATCTACCGCCTCCATGGATTTTCCGGTGACGGCGGGCGTTTTTCAAAGAACTTTGACCGGTACTTACAACGCTTTCGTCGCCAAGCTGGCTGCCACCGGGTCCAGCCTGACCTACTCGACGTTGATGGGAGGCTCTCAGTCCGATACCGCCACCTCACTGGCCGTGGATCAGGCCGGGAGAGCGATCGTCGGCGGCTTCACATCGTCGCCCAATTTTCCCTTATCGAACGCCGTGCAACCAGCCTTTGAAGGGGCTAATGACGCCTTCGCGAGCATCTTGGATCCTCTAGGCGCGACTCTGGTTTTCTCCAGTTATTTCGGCGGCTCCGGGGATGACCGTGGCTACGCGCTGGCGCTCTTGCCAGGCGACAATTTCTATCTCGCGGGCACAACTTCGTCCGGCAATTTTCCAACGGTAGCGGCGATCCAGCCCGGGCTGAACGTTGCTCCTGACGCGTTCCTGCTGGAGGTCTCCGCTATTACTCCTTCGCTTGGCGTTGTCTCGACCCATTCGGGAAGCTTCATGCAAGGTCAACAGAGTGCCACTTACAACCTGACGGTATCGAACGCCCCAAATTCCTCCCCTACCAGCGGCACAGTGACGGTGACTGAAACGATCCCGTCGGGCTTGGCGCTTGTTTCGATGAGTGGCGCAGGCTGGTCCTGCACGAGCAACAAGTGCTCACGCAGTGACGCTCTCGCGGCTGGTGCGAACTATCCGACGATTACTGTCGCAGTGAATGTCGCAGGAAACGCCGCATCTCCCCTAGTCAACCTGGTTTCGGTTGCAGGAGGCGGCTCGCTGTTCGCAGCCTCCACCGATTCGACCACAATCACACCACCGTTACAGGACTTGGCGCTCGATCATGTTGCCACGCAAAGCAGCACCTTCGTTGTTGGATATACCGACGCGTCGAAAGCGGCTGACGGCAATACCAATGGCAATTACGGGGCTGGGTCAATGAGCACTACCAACCTGGATACAAACGCCTGGTGGGAGGTGGACTTGGGCGGCTCGGCGACAGTGAATTCGATCATAGTATGGAACCGAACCGATTGTTGCAGCAATCGGCTGAGCGACTACTGGGTGTTTGTCTCCAATACGCCCTTTGCGTCGAGCGATACGCCGGCGACACTGCAGAGCCGCGCTGGAACCTGGAGCACTCATCAGACGGTACAGCCGAATCCCAGTGCTACCATCACGGTTGGCGGAATATCGGGCCGCTATGTGCGGGTGCAGCTCAGCGCGGCTAATTATCTAAGCCTGGCGGAGGTCCAGATTTTTGGAACGGCTTCCCCGGGTTCCCAGGGTTCCCAGGCTTCCACTGACTTGGCGTTAAACCAAACGGCCACGCAAAGCAGCACCTTCGTGGTGGGTTACACCGATGCGTCGAAGGCGGCGGACGGCAACACTAATGGCAATTACGGGGCTGGGTCGATGAGCACCACCAAGCTGGATACAAACGCCTGGTGGGAGGTGGACTTAGGCGCCTCCGCCACGGTGAGTTCGATCGTGGTATGGAACCGTACCGATTGTTGCGGCAATCGGCTGAGCGATTATTGGGTGTTTGTTTCGAATACACCCTTTGCGTCGACCGACACGCCGACGACCCTGCAGAGCCGCGCTGGAACCTGGAGCAACCATCAAACGGTGCAGCCGAATCCCAACACTACAATCACGGTGAGTGGGGTACAGGGCCGCTATGTGCGGGTGCAACTGAGCGGGGCTAATTATCTGAGCCTTGCGGAAGTCCAGGTCGTCGGCACCGCCCCCCAAGATCTAGCGTTGAACCAAACGGCTACACAAAGCAGCACCTTCGTTGTTGGCTATACAGACGCGTCGAAAGCAGCGGACGGTAGTACCAATGGCAATTACGGGGCAGGGTCGATGAGCACCACCAACCTGGATACGAATGCCTGGTGGGAGGTGGACTTGGGCGCTTCAGTCACGGTGAATTCGATCATCGTGTGGAACCGAACCGATTGCTGCAGCAATCGGCTGGGCGACTACTGGGTGTTCGTTTCCAATACACCCTTTGCTTCGACCGATACGCCCGCTACCCTGCAGAGCCGCGCTGGAACCTGGAGTAACCATCAGACGGTGCAGCCGAATCCTAACACCGCAATCACGCTGGGTGGCGTAGCGGGCCGCTATGTGCGGGTGCAGCTCAGCGGGGCCAATTATCTAAGTCTGGCGGAAGTCCAGGTCTTTTGACCTCCGTGCCGGATGTTCTGGTGAGTGACTGGTCTCTTTACTTCGTTCGGCGCAACACGATGCCTGCGAACATTGCGCCCCTAGCGCCAAGCTTGTTTTCGAGAGACCGGACCATAGCATAAAAAATGCCAGGAACGAAGCTGCGATAAGATACCCCTCCGGAGAGGATGTAGCGGAAGGGCATCTGCGGCAGCACAAGTTCCAGGCTCCAATTGGGAAACTCCGCAGCGAATTTTTCGCGGTCGCGCTCGAATAGAATCCAGGGCAAGGCGCCATTGGCTGCCGAAAGAGGGCCGGAGGCAGGGAAGTCCCACTCCGGCGCATCCGGAGAGAAGGGCTCGTGATGAAGATGCGAATAGATCCAGGCGGACCATCGCGTGTTCCAAGGTTCGATCATGATGATCGCGCCTCCGCCGCGAACACAGCGCGCTGCTCCAGTGAAGAAGGCTCGTGCGTCAGGAATATGATGAAGCACGTTAGTCATCACGATGGCCCGCAGGCTACCCGAGGCCAGTGGAATGTGGCGGGCGTCCATCCGCAACGACAACCCGGGCACATAGAAGAGGTCGGAGCTGAGCAATCCAGGGACATAGTCGCGTAGGAATCCAGCTCCTGAGCCAACCTCTAACACACGGCCGGGGCTCGCGGGCAGCGCTGCGATCATCCACTGGTACCAGTCTTCGTATATGTGCCGGAGGAATGGTTTACCGCATATAATCTGGCGGCGCAGCTGGGTTGTTTCGGGCGAGTCGATGTCGAGGCCGCGAGAGAGTGGGTGTTGGAGCCAATGCGCGATCATGAGCGACTGGGCCTGGCAGCGATCAGGTCCACATAGCGGTCCTTTGAAAATCGACGGCAATAAGCCAGATCGTCAGTGATGCAATCGTCACCGGGTACTTCACGGATATCGAAGCCGCATTGCCGCAAATGGTGCAGCAAATCTTCAGGTGTGCAACCGGCGCGCGTTAGCCCGTAGGGCCAGAACTCCAGCAAAATCCGGATGGCCGGGCTGCCTGCGATTACCGAACGCATGCCCTGCAATACTTCCCATTCCCAACCCTGCACGTCCATCTTGATGAAGTCGATTGGTTCCCGGCCGGCGATCTCATCAAGCGTGACGATACTAACGATTTCCTGTCGAAAGGAACCTTCCGGCAGCCCGGTTGCCAGCCGATTGTCCCCGGCGTTGAATAGCGAGCGATAAAGCACTGATTGGCCGGCGCGGGAGCCAAGCCCTACGTTGTGCAGATGGACGTTCCCGGCGTAGTTTGCCCGGCAGTTGCCCTCCAACGTGCGGAACAGCTCCGGGTCCGGCTCAAAAGCCAAGACTTGCCCGGAGGGTCCAACCAGTCTTGAGAGCAGGAGGGTGAACAGTCCATGATTGGCGCCAATATCAACAACCCGCATTCCGGGGTGCACGTTTTTTTCGAGGAACGCCCGCATCCTAACATTCATCCAACCGAGGCGGTTAAGGTGCAAACTGATAAGCCGGTCCAAGCTAACCGCCGACACGCGGAAGTCCCAGAGCTCCACGTCACGCCTCCAGATCGGCAATTGATTGAACCGCGCCAGAGCCCGCCGCAGCGAGGTGATAGGGGGCATCACAGGAACTTGAGTTTACTCGCACCGAACAGGACCATGCGCGCTAGCAGAACGCCGTGGCGCCAGCGTTGAATATTCGTCTCTCCATAGATTCGTTCTCGGTAGCGAATGGGGATATCGACCATCTTCAGATGCAATCGGCCGCTGCCGAACAGAAGGTCGAAATCGCCGAAAGGATCAAAGTCTCCGAAATAGGAACGGTTGGCGGCGATCTTTGCGTAATCGCGGCGGAAAAGGACCTTGGTGCCGCACAGGGTGTCCTTGGTCGGTTGACCCAACAACCAGGTGAAGATCAGGCTGAACACTTTATTGGCGCAGAGATTGAAAAACTGCATGGCGCGCGCTTCCATCGGATACACTAGCCGGACCCCGTTAGCAAACTCTGCTTTGCCGGAAGCGAGCGCGTCAAAATACTTCGGCAGCTCTTCGGGTGGCATTGTAAGATCGGCGTCGAGAATCATCAGAATGTCCCCGGTAGCCGCGGCGAACGCTTCTCGAACCGCGTTACCTTTGCCCTTGCCGGTTTGCCGAATACACTTGATGTCGACATGGCGATTCTGGCTAGCGACGCGTTGAATTTCCTCCCAGGTGTTGTCCTTGGAATGACCCTCGACGAATATGATCTCCGTGCCGGCGCCAAGCCGCGGCATCCGTTCTACCGCGGCGGCGATGTTGCCCGCTTCGTTGCGGGCCGGGATCACCACGGTAGCTGTATATTCGGGCCCGGGAGTGGCAGGCCGCGGCCGGGCGACTACGAAATTGCATAGGCAGAGCCAGGGGAATAGCGGCGATAGCCATCTATTGATTAAGCGGTCCAGGCCGAACAAGGGCATTGGAACCAGAACGCGAGCCTGCTGTTTAACGAACTCCCAATTTGTCAGCCACAAGAGATTACACACGTCGGGGAGTGTGAACCAGTTAAGCAAGGGATGATCCGCTTTGAGCCCGGCCAGGCGTGCCATCGCCAGCCACGGCCGCCAAAGATTGCTGTGAAAATTGAGGATCAAACGTGTATCGTCTCTAGAAACACTGTGCAGCCGCTCGAACAGAACCTGCACGTCCGCAGCGAAATTAACCGTTTCGGAGAGGATGATGTAGTCGAAAGTGCGATCTAATCTGAGATGCTCGCCAGCTTGCACGTGGAAGACGCCGTGTCTGACCCTCTGGCGGGCGCGTTCCACTTGACGCGGCGAAATGTCGATTCCAGTCACATCGCGGTTAGGCAGCAGGCTGAGAAGCTCACCACTCCCGCAACCGACCTCTAATATGCTGGCCGAAGGTGGAATCAGATGACGGTAGTAGCGCGCCAGTAATCGACGATAGTAAAAGCTGAACCACCGCGAATTTACCGGTGCGGAGTCGTAAAACGCGCGTACCCTTTCCAGGTGTGCGGCGGTGAAGGATGGAGCGCCCGTTTTGATCGTGGTGCTGCTCACGGATCTCCAGACTGGCCGCGCATAAGCCTGGTTTCTCCAGACCACACACCAATGAGCCGCATGCTGGCTTTTCTCGTGTCCGGAAGCGGCAGGCTAAATACAGGCTGCGCCCCGAGGGTGAACGCGGCACCCGCGCGTAGCGCCGCCGATGGGATTTCCAATTCATGGTACCCCGGCTTAAAGGACAGACTCTGCAGCACCTTACCGTCCATCGCGATCCACACTTTGTGGCTTGGAGCGTTCGCCCACTTCGGAAGGTCGATAGCGATCTTCACAGCATGAGAACCAAGCTCGCGAGGCATCTGCAATGTTGCTATGCCCGAGACCCAGCCGTCGCCATCGACTCCCGTGATGGACTTAATGGATGGCAGCTCGGTATTGAAGCGTACGGCATCCCAGTGGATGCTGTGAATTGTCGGTCGAGCCGCTTGCCGATACCCTGCGGGTAAGTAGCTCTGGGCTGGATGAACGGCGATGTGGCACAAAGCCCTGTCATGGGCGGGTCGCAGCGCAACGCGGGCCAAAAGTGTGCCTGGTTTCGCGGCCTCGACTTTTGTTGCGACTCCATCGACTTCGATGACCAGGTTGTAAGGAAATCGATAACCGGCATCGCTCGGGACCAAAAACTGCAACTCCATTTCAGTAGCGCCAACTGGGCGAATCAATGCTGCTTCCGCTGACTGCCCGAGCCAGCCGTCAGGCTCTATTCCATTGAACGAGTATGCATTGCGGAGTATGCCGGGGCCCTCTAGTCGCGCCGCAACGGGAATCGCGGAGAGCAGGTCCTCTTCGGTAGCCAGCCGAACCTCGCCTACTGCTACGTTGAGCCGGCGATAGTCGGACGGGATTTGCCGGTTCCAAACCGCCTTTTCCCGTTGCTGCGGACGGACCCGTTCCTTGATCTGAAACACGATGCGCTCAACGTCTCCTGCCGGAACGAAAGGCGGTGAAAGGACTCGCCCAGCGCCCTGAACGGCCGCCTCACCGATGCGTTGGCCGTTGTGGAAGAACTCGATCGTACGACTAGCCGAATGCAGTCCATAGCCTGAGATCACCGCCAGCGAGAGACGGTACGGCATGTTCTTTTTCGAGGGGCGAACCAACAACAGCTCCCCGCTTTGAGCCATCCAGCGGAACGATTTCGGCCACCAGTAGCCGGTTCCGGGGAACTGCTCCAACGCGTAGAAGCCCCGCCCTACGACTATCAGATCATGAACGCGGTCGGCGCGGTACAGTTCGAAGGTTCGATTCTGCCAATCGGGTTCTGGAAGGTTTTGCCGCGCAAAATCACCGGCTGAGGTCCTGCTATTGGGCAGCAAGTAGAAATCATCATCGGCTCCGTGGAAGTAAGGACTTGCCGGGGTCGGGCCAGTCGGCGCCGGGAGCCCCGGCAGGTCCTCGACATGCCAAACGAAGATTTCCGTGAATGGCAGGAACGTTAGCACGGATAGCGGCCAGCGGCGTAAGTAGTACGTCACCCACTGGCTTTGAGTCGGATTGGTGAATAGCAGTCCAATTTTCCTGTTGAATGGTACAAGTGGGCTAAGATCCCGTGCCAGGCGCAAATAGTCTTGATTGCCGGACATATCGAACAGATTCACAATCCCGGCACGAGAGCGCGGCGGCCCCAAGGTCTTGTAACCGTAATCGATGGACGTCGTCAGGTTCAAACCGAGTAGCAAAAGACTGCCAGGGATAACCACGCCCCGGCGCCAGCCACTGCCGGAGGACCAGCGCCAAAGTTCGAGAAAACCAAACGCAGCTATCGGGAGGATCGCGAACTGGATCCAAGTCATCATCTTGAGAAGAGAATAGCCGTATCGGTTAATGAAGGTGACCCACCACCAAATCAAGAACGACAGCAGGCCAATTGCACCCCACAAGACCGCTCTTCCGCGATCTTCGACGCGTTTTGCCCAAGTATAGAATGCCGCTAGTAACCCTAACGCAGCGGCCACGGATATGAAGAATGCCAGCAAATCCAGATTGGATCCGAAGAGGGATTGGAAGGGCGATGCGCTTGGCGGGTAGCAGACCAAACCGAACAGCATCGGCACGAAGCTCTCGGTGAGGAACTCAAGGAAGACATTGTCGCGAACTATTTTGCCGGTCAGCTCGACCCAGTCACGCAGATACGCGTTCCAGAAGCTGCCTAAGCCGATGTGCAAGACCACGAACGCACCGGCCAGAGCAGCCGCTAACCCCAGAACTAGCCGGATTGTAATCTCCCGACGCCAAATACGGTAAACGGCCAGTACGGCGGCGGGAACGACGACGAATGGAAGTTGAGTCGGATAGATCCAAAAAAGGGAGCAGAACAGCAGCAACGTGAGGCCGAAGATCTTGGCCCCCGGCTTCGTCAATAACAGGAATGTAGCCGTGAACAGCAATGGCGTTACGGGCAGCGCGGCGTTCTGTCCAACGAAAAAAAGAGCATAGCTCATGGCCACCGGCCCGCTGATTCCGGCCAGCAGAGCCGCTAGCGCGGCGCCGCGATTGTCCAATCCGGCAACGACCTTCGACAGCACAAAAATCGATTGTGGGAAGCAGAACAGCCATAATGCTAGCGCCAGAGTGAGCCCGGTTCTGGGCTCGATGCCGAAAATCTTTTCCAGCAGAATTCCGTGAAGGTTTCCGATATAGCGCGCGTGGACCGTCAGCCGCTGCGAGGCGTTGTCGAATGGCGCGTAACTGTTCTCAGCACTAACGGGGCCAACAGTGTTGCTGAGACGATCGTGGACAAAGTACGCATCGCTTAGGCCGAACGTGAAGTCGGGATTCACGGTCCCCAAGTATGTATCTGCACCCACAACGAAAAAGGGCCAGAGTAAGCATAGCAGTGCCGGAACGGAAACGGCCAAACTTTGGAGCAATCCCTTCGTAATCTCGCGCGTGGTGCTCCGGTTCGATCCGAATAGAGCTTGAATGACGGTGAGACAAATTAGCGCTAGGAAGGCCCACCACACGGCACGAGAAACAATGATCCGGAAAGTCGCGGAAACGAGAAAAGTAAGCCAACATAGAGCTGCAATGCCAAGGGTGGGGGAAACCAGCAGGCGGGCACTGCGCTGCTCGGCCGGCAGCAGCAGACTGGCCAGACCGTAGCCTGTCAAGTAAGCGATGGCGAGACCGCCAGCGAAGATCAAGGGGGTGGCCAAAGGCCAGTCTAACAAGTACGGCCTCCTAGAACCGCTCACTTAAGGGAGGGATTCGCATCGCCGCGATCGGTGCGCGTGGAACAATGCGCCGGTAGATTTCAATTTTCTCCTGCAAGCGCATATCGAGTAGCGGCCCAGTCAGCTGCCAGGCCCCGGTTTTCAATAATTCGCTTTTAAGCGCGCGGATCTTGGTATTCATGAAAAAGTACGCTCTCTCCCGTTCCAACATTGCGGCAGTTGCGTCGTCCGGGATAAAAATATAGTCGAATTTATCGTTAGCGAGCTTGACCAAGCCGGCAATCTTTTGTTGGTCAGTCTTACCGTCGGCGTTTCTTTCCCAGTCCACTGGAACCGCGGCCGTATAGCGCTGAGCCTCATCGACGGTGAACAGGATTCCGTGTGGATCGCGAACGCCTCCGCCCTCGATGCGCCCGTGGTATTCGAATGTCAATACGTTCTGAATCGTGATGAAATGGAGCAGCCCGACGTAAACCGTCGCATAGTTTACGCGGCTCAGTCCGTGCGCGGCCGCATCGCTCTGCATCCAATCGATGGCTTGACGCAATGCGGACATAGAGGGGGTTGCAATTCGCCCCTCCGCCTGCAGAGCCTTGCTGGCGGAGACGTTAAAACACACCGCGGCGATCGCCAAAACGCTAACGCCGAGATTGCGGGCTAAACCACCTCGCAGCGCACTCTTCATTGGGACCAATGCGAAAAGAAGCAACCCGAAAATGGAGGGCATTGAAACAAATGGGTTCAATCCTGCACCGCGGAGTGCAAGGAATCCCGCCGGCGCCAGCCCGATCCAAATCAGCTTCCAATCGACGGCGGCAATCCATCTTCGTACGGACCATTTGCAGTCCCGCAGACCAAGGGTCAACTGCAGCAAGCAGGCCGACAACAGCAGCAATGTCATCGAAAATCCAATGTCCCACATCACCCAGTTAAAGTGATGAATACTTTGCCGCAAAGGGAGGTTGGCATTAGCGTCTGCATTCCACACCGCGTAATAGAAATACAGGTAGGCCCATTTAGAGATTAGGAAAGGAAGCGCGATAGCAACAACCGGTAAGAGGATGTACAAACAACCTTTGACCAGAAATCGCCAAGTGTGCGGGCGACTCAGAAACCGGATAAACAAGAGCGGTCCAAGCATGCAAACCAGGTAGGCCGGAGAGGTAGCTCTGGTGAGGCATGCCAGCGCCGAAAAGCAGCCGCACAGCAGCCAGGGCGCGTAGGATTCCGACTCGTAGGTCCCTAGATACCAAACCACTGCCAGCGAGGTGAAAAGATACAAAGAGAGATCCATACGAAAATCGGAAAGCCCTCCGTTGTAATAGAACATCGTGCGGAAGGCTAGGAATGGCGCGGTCATACAGACGGCGGGTATAAAGGAAACGCCACGCCAGCGGACCAGGTAGTAGTAAATCGACAGAGCTAGGGCGAGAACCCAAAGGCTCTGCAACCAAACGGCCAATTCGCGGGTCAGCGGAACGGCTGGGGCTAATAAGGCGGTCTCGATCCATGGCAGAATCACGGTACCACCCGACCAAGCTGACCGAAGCGCAGCCAGCAGGCCATGCTTGCGCATTTCGCTCCAGACCACGGCCATCTGATTGAAATATCCCAACGAGTCAAAAAAAGGCCCGGAACGCTCGTAGAATGCGTGCTGCATGGAGGCCGCAAATCGCCCCTCTATCAGGACGAGCAGGGCGATCAGCGCGGCTCCGGCATATTCCCGCAACCCCAGCAGACCAGGCAACGGCGTCAACCGGGACGGCGGCGAAAGTTTGGCGGCGGCAGCACTACCCATTTCGCTGGAGGCCTTTCTGGTCGAATCCATAAGTGGCGCGGGTGATATAGTACGGCCGGTGTTTGACTTCATCGTAAATCCTGCCAATATATTCGCCGATGATGCCAATTGAGATCAGTTGAATTCCTCCAAAAAAGAAAGTTGTACTTAGCCCGAATGCCCAATCGAAGAGCGGCTGGCGCAGTACGAAACGGTAGTAAACTCCAGCAGCGGCCAACACGAAAGAAAATGAGGATACCAATATACCGCTGAACAAGACTAGGCGCAGAGGAAAGGTCGAGAACGCAAAAATAGCATCCAGAGCGAGGCGAACCAGCCCGCGGAAGCCGACTTTCGGCTCGCCATCGGACCGGGCCCCGCGCTCGACCTCGATTCCGGTTTGCCGAAATCCTGCATAGGCACGCAGGCCCGCCAAATACCGGTGATGTTCGGGCATGTGCTGTAGAGCGTTTATTACGGCGCGGTCGATCAAGGAGAAAATACCAGCATTCAAAGGCGTCTTCACGCGAGAAATTCTGGTTTGAATCCGATAAAACCCCGAAAACGCCCAGCGCAACAGCAGCCCTTCCTTGCGTTTGATTCGGAGCGCGTAGACTACTTGATATCCCTTGCGCCAGTGCTCGATGAATCGCGGAAGGGCTTCCGGTGGGTCCTGCAAATCCGCGTCCATGAGGATCACGGCACGCCCACTGGCGTGGTCCAGGCCAGCGGTCAATGCGGGCTGATGGCCGAAATTTCGCGAGAGGTCTACGACACGAATCAAAGGGTACTTGGTTCTAAGATCCAACAGAATATCCAACGAGTTGTCCGCGCTGCCATCGTTGACGAAGACCACTTCCCAGGCGTCCCGCGTGGAAGAAATGACCGCGGCCAGTCGCCGGCACAGTTCTGGCAAGGTCGGAGCTTCGTTGTATACCGGTATCACGACTGAGTAATCGATGACCGGCAGATGGTCATTCACAACGCTGCCGAGGGCCTCCGCTGCCTATTCGAAAGTACGAACGGGTGGTTTGGCGTCATCTTATGCGGGGTGTGTCCGGTGCCATTCAGTTGGACTCTAGCACATTGGGTGTGTCGCCGTGCTACGCATTCGCCACGAACCTGTGGTCGCGGATCTGGGTGTTTTGTCGTTGGTCCGGACGCTCGCGCTATACTAGACACTTTCACGAGTCCACACAAGAATTGAGGGACGATTCTCTGCGAGTGAGTGAGCTGGAACTCAACTGAAGATGGAAGGGTGATTTCGGAGGTGTAAACGATGTTGCGCCGCAGGTTCGCCGCCATCAAATTCTGGCCCGGCCAGAAAGCTGCCGAGGACGAGGTCATCGAGCGTCTCAAGATTGCCGCCAAGCTTCTGGACCTGGAATGCCTGGTGGTCGATTCCTTCGCCCGCTTGATCCACCCTCCCCATACGCAACTCACCCAAGACGACGTCGACTTCGTCATCAGCCTGCATTTCGAAGCGCCCAAACAATTCGACATTTTTTCCTTCGTCACCCTTTGGAATCCGCTGCAGTTCTATTACGAGTGGGGCTATCGCAAGTTCACACGCAATGTTCTGACCCACGACGATTTCCTCAGCTCCGACTCCATCTCTGGCGACGATCATGTCATGCGGCCGATCTCCAATGGCCCCTCGCGCGAGCGGCCGCTGTTCCGCTTTTATCCCACTCTGTCCGGACCCTTGCTGGAACCTACCCTGGGCGACAGGAAGCTGTTCTACGTTGGTATGAATTGGGAAAAGTCGTCGAAGCAGCCTGGGCGTCACGACGGGTTGCTCGGCTTGCTCGACCAAGGCGGTGACTTGCGGATCTACGGTCCCAAAGTTTTCGGCGGAGTCGAGATCTGGAAAGACTTCCAGAGTTACGCCGGCTCCATTCCGTTTGACGGTGTTTCGGTCGTCCGCTTGATCAACCAGGCTGGGATTCCCTGGTATTATCTTCGCGGCCCCACACGCAATACGAAATGATGTCGAGCCGAATTTTTGAAAGCTCGGCGGCGGGAGCGGTGATTATCTGCAATGAAAATCCGTTTGCCCGCAGGCATTTTGGCGATTCCTTGCTTTATATCGACACCACTTTGCCGCGCAAGAAACATACGACCAGGTTCGATCGCATCTGGCCTGGATCAAGTCTGAACCTGCCAAAGCGCTGGAGCTGGCTAAACGTTCGCAGAGCATATTCCGTAGAACTTCAGGCTGGACACCTGTCTGGAACGCATCTATGCTGGGCTGCCCGCCCGGCAGACACGTTGGCGCGCGCCTATATGCCTCACCGGCCCGAAGAGAAGATCTGCGTCGTTTTCCTGATGCCGGAGTTCCACGCCGAGGTCCTGGAACAGCACATCGCCAGTTGTCAGGCGCAAAAGAACGTCGCAATTCGTGGCATCGTGGCCATGGATGCCAAGGATGCGGAGCTGTTCGGAACAAGAGTACAGTGCCGGCTCAGCACCGCGCAAATACCGCTCGAAATCGCGGCCGTTCATTTTACGGAACGGCGCCCGGATGGTCGGTGAGAGGCCGCAGGCCACTGGGAGAAGCCATCTTCGAAGTCATGCGCAGTCACGTCGAGGAAGACTATGTATGCGTGGTCGGCCCCCACGAGCGCCTCTTCTCCAATCATCTCGGCTCGCTTTTGCGGACCCTCCAGGACTCCCCGAAGAGGCCGGTTGCGCCTGGTCCGACATGCTCTCCTGGCGCGTCTGTTCGGATGGCGAGGACCAGGCTGATCTCAGTGACGATCCGCACGTTGGTCAGTTCAGCGGACGACCCCCTCAATCGGGTTCGGACGGTTTCTCTTTCGCATGTCTGCCCTTGAGACGCGCCTCCGGACTGCTCCTGCCTTACCTCGACGCCTTGGCGATGCATCTGCTTTTCTGGACTAGCAAGAGTGTACTCTCGACGCGACGATGCACGCTGATGGAGGCAGATGGCGCCGGAGCGGGCCAACCCGATCAGGTAGTTCCCCTGGATTTGGAGCGCGAGATTCTCATCGATACTATCTACCGCGGTGTTTGATACAGAAGAAGCCGGAGCCTCTCGCCAGAGCCGCCCCAGCAGCTCCGGGTTTTTTCTATTTGCCGGAATGACACCGCAGGAACGAACGCAGCTGGCGGTTGAAGCTCGCGCATAAACACATTTCTATCCCCGGGGTGGTTCAAGAAACTCGCGTTGTGGCGGTATTTTGGCCGCGGTTCCGGGTGGCCGGTTCGCGATCCGGCACGCAGACCTAGGATTTACGGCACGTTCTCTTCCCGATAGCCCGCCACATTCCCAGCCCCCAGCCCTCCCCAGTGAATATGACTGGCGAATCGTAGCGCCTCATTAGATCGACCCATTTCACGAATGCCGGATAACTCAACTCCGACAGTCCTTTTGATCGAATGCGCGTCACGCGCGCTTGCTCCCCTTCCGGCGTCCAACCTGCACCGGAACTGTGCTCGACGTGATAAATCCGCATCGGCTCGTGCAAAATCGACTCGCGGACGCCGGCGTGGTGCGCAGCATAGCAAAACAGCGCGTCGAGGTGCATCGGCCACGTCGGGAACTCCGGGTAGGCCCCCGCAACGCGAACCAGTCGCTACGCGAAAGCAGCGTAAAGTCACCACACGCGTTGGTATGCAGGTAGGCCGCATGCCTGATGTCGGAGGCGAATGGGCTGGGCGCGATCGAAGGACCCGGCCCAATCGAAGGCCGGGCGCGTCTTCAGAACATCGAGGCGCCGCTCCTGGGGCGCACCGTCCGCCGATGGCCGCGCGGGCTCCCACTCCAATCCCAAGACCTGCAGGTTGACGATTCGCGGATTCCGAGTGAGCGGGAGATCGCTGCCTTGAACGCGCAGCAGCAACCTGCTCGAAAGAATCTGGCCAGGCATTTGGATGCGCAGTTGGCAACGGCCGGTCAGCGCGGCCGCCGCCAGTGTCGATCCGGCCTCATCCACGATCTCCACTCTGACTGGCTTTTCGCCGGCACTGGGGCCCACTTCCGCGGTGAGCGCAAGCCGCGGCGCAGCCACGGCCGGCCGTTCAACAGAAAAGCTCTGCCTGCGACTCGACCCAGCGATAGCGCTCCCCCTCCGACGATTCCACCGAAGACCATCCCGCGCCGAAACGGACGCCGTCCTTATGAGCCGCGATGTCCTGGCTGTCCAACTTGCGTTGCCCGTTCCCCGATAACTGAAATTCTCCTTCGCGCGCAAAAACGCGAAGCAAGTGTGTTTCACGAAAAGCTAAGAGTTCGCCGACGGTGTTGTAGGAAGGAATGTCGTGAGCTACGTCGTGCCGATCCATCCGGTACATCACGCCAGTCGCGAGACTGCGTTCAGCCAGGAACTCCATCAACTCGGCCGAAAAGATAATGTCGAGATTGGTGGCCAGCACAAATTCGCCGCGCGCGCGCCGGATGCCGGCATTCTTGGCGATCATCTGATGTAGCGGAATAGCGGCCGCATTCTGGAAGCGTGCATGGACTTCGGCGGGAACCTCAATGAAGCGGACCTGGCAGCATTTTGGACCGGGGGGCCAGCGCAGCGAATCTCTGAGCCGGGGGCGATCCGCGGGAGGATTCCACTCGACTACGATGATCTCCGACGATAAACCGTAGCGCTCGGCCTGATCGATCCAGGAATCGAACATGGCTTGCATCCGTCCCAGCATGTTGCCGCCATGGTTATCGTTCCTGGCTGCGACCACCAAAGAAAAGTAGGGTTCGCCGCGCTCCGCCATTCAGACCAGGAGTTTAACAGACTCGCGCTTGTGGGACCCGCGCAGGATCCAGTACGAAAGAAAAGCGCAGCACGGTTCGTGTTGTGGACACGACCGGCTGCGCTACTCACTTTGCGATGAGCGGCCTCTTAGCGATGCCCACCACCGCCGTGGCCACCGCCGCCACCGTGGGAGCCACCACCGCCACCATGGAATCCACCGCCGCCGCTGCTATGGAATCCACCGCCGCTGCTATGGGAGCTTCCCCCACCGAAGCTGCGAGCCGAATAGCCGCCGCCATACGAGGGAGTGGATCGGAATCCACCACCACCGAACGACGGGCTGGACCGATAAGCGGGCGAGCTAGAAAATCCGCCCGAGCCGCCCCGATAGGCTGGCGAAGAATACGATCCGCCTCAGCGGTATCCGCTGCCGCCGGACTGGCCGAAATGCTGGTAGCCGCCGCTCTGGGCACCATTCCCTTCAGCAAATGACCGGGATGCCGCCCGCGCTGCCAAACCGCCCGCCGGCTGCTCCACGGGCGGTGCCACTTCCGCGAACGAACCAGTTTGTCTGCGCCAAATCTGTCCTGCCCGAGCGTAGCTTCCACTTCGGGCGTATGTTCCACCAAAACGGTTCGCGACCGCTCCATTTGCGTACGGAACACCACCTCGAAATGCCGGATATGCGCCCATGCGCTGCCACGGTATCTGCCGGAACCGGCAAACTTGCCGCGGCCGAATCCGCCGCCCCAGCCACGGAATCCGTAGTGGTTGAAGAATAATCCGTTGGTGAGAAAAAGACCGCCGAACCAATTGCAGCCCGAACCCAACCGCCCGATCCCAAGCCCCAACCTAAGCCGCCGAAAAAGCCGCCTAGGAAAATTCCGGACAGAAAAAAGCCGAGTCCATAGTCAACCGGCGGAGAGTAAAGCGGGGGATAGTAGCCATAGGGAGGCTGACCCCAGACGTCATCGGGATCGTACCTAGGTACGTAGACGTCCTGAGGAATGGCGGGAATGATGTCAATAGCGCTTTGCCCGTTTTGCGTTTGCGTCGTGACGGTCTGCTGTGGACATGAATTCAGTTTGCCCGACGCTCTCGCTTCGGAGCGCAAATTTTGGACCGCGTGCATCACGTCGGCCTGCTGCGCCAGGAAGGCATTGCCGAGAGCCGTGGTCCACTGAACATCGGAAGCGAGGCGATTCAAAACGTCCGGAAAGACCACCATGGCCGGGATGCTCGGATCCCAATTTTGCTTGCGCGCCGCATTCACCAGTTGTCGGCGTCTGGGGATTGCGATTCTGTTGCAACCATTGCGCTGCTTCCACAATTTCCAATGGATAGGTCGAGGCGGCCAGTACCTGGCTCAGCAAATTATCCGGATAAAGCGCGACCGCGCCACCAGGTTGTCCAGTTGATCGGGCCAAAGTAGCTGCGACTGTTGCTGGGGCGGGCCCTGCGGCTGGGGCGGAGGAGCGTTTTGCGCAACATCTTGCGCGAACAAGATAGCTCCGCCGGGAAATAAAAGCATTAATAGAACACATAGACCGCTGATCGTCTGCCGAAGGATCACGGGGATGGACCTCGCGTCTCTCAAAGCCACCTCCCTTGCTTCCGCGTCATTTGCGGAAACTCTCACGTCCTGATAGGCAAGTTCGCCGCCAATCGGTAAACCTTTCATATCATGGCGTTTATGTTCACGCTGGTACCTGGCCGAGCCGGTTGGAAAGCACCAACTTGCTGCATCCCGGCCACTTATTTGCACGGACAGCACTTTCTGAAACATTTGAGTAACGGTGACGGCGGCCTGCTCAGGGGATAAAAATAGCAAGCTGACATGTTTCGATACAGCCGATTTGAATTGGCGCTGGCCGTTCCGCTCTGGCCGCCGCGGGTGGGGCGCGGCCGATATCAAAACCATCGCGGGCATGGGAAACCAGGCGATGCCGGTGATGGCGGCCCCGCGACCGCGGGCGAGTTGAACAATCCCTACGGTCTGACCATCGGGCCCGACGGCCCGGTACTCCCGTAATTGATAATCACGTGGTCCGTCGCCTGGATCTGAAAACCCACACGCTCTCCACTGTGGTGGGAAACGGAAAAAGGGAAATTCCGGCGACGGCGGTCCAGCGCTGGCGGCGTCGTTGAATCAACCGACGGAATTCGCTTCGACCGCGCGGGCAACATGTACTTCGCCGACATGCCGAGCCACGCGGTGCGCCGCGTCGCCGCAAAGACCCACATCATTTCGACCCTGGCCGGTACGGGTGAGCCCGGGTTCTCCGGCGACGGCGGCCCTGCCAACAAAGCACAATTGCGCCAGCCGCACAGCATCGCCATCGACCCCAGCGGCGCGTGGCTCTATATCGCCGACATCGGCAATTACCGCATCCGGCGCGTCGATCTGAAGACCGGCCTGATCGACACCTTCGCGGGCACGGGCGAGCGAAAGCCGACTCCGGATGGCGCTCCACTCGACGGCGCGCCCCTCAATGGCCCGCGCGCGATGGCGTTCGACGCGCGCGGTGACATGTACCTGGTGCTGCGCGAAGGCAATGCCGTGTACCGCATCGACATGCGCGCCCGGATCATTCATCACTTCGCGGGGACGGGCGCCAATGGCTACACTGGCGACGGCGGGCCAGCTGTTCAAGCGCAGCTATCCGGACCCAAGGGTATCGCCATCGCACCCGACGGAGGCGTGTTTATCGACGACACCGAGAGCCACACCGTCCGCAGGATCGACCCCCGCACTGGGATCATCGACACCGTAGTGGGCAATGGAACCAGGGGCGACGGGCCGGACGGAGCGCCGCGCTCTTGCCTGCTGGCGCGCCCGCATGGAATTTTTATCGGCCGGAAGGGCGAGATCTACATCGCCGACAGCGAAAACCATAGGATCCGGCTGCTCAAGGAGTAACCAGCCGGGTTGAATCTTTTCGGCTTGTCTTGACATCGAATATCTTGATATCAAGCTAAAAGGAGATTCCGCCAATGACCAAAACAGAAACGCAGCTTCGCACCGTAGCCCGCGCCATTCCGAGCCTGCGCACGCTCGAAGGCGGCGGGGTGGAGATTCACCGCGCTCTCCCGATTCCTCAGATCGAGGATATCGATCCTTTCCTGCTGCTGGATCACATGGGCCCCATCGACTACCGGCCGGGCCAGAACACCGGATTCCCCGACCATCCGCACCGCGGTTTCGAGACCGTAACCTATCTCCTGGAAGGCCAGATGCAGCACCGCGATTCTTTCGGAACCACGCTCGCTCAGCCCGGGCGACGTGCAATGGATGACGGCCGGTTCCGGCCTGGTGCATTCGGAAATGCCGGGGAGCGATCTGGTTCGCCAGGGTGGACGCCTGGAAGGGTTCCAGCTTTGGGTTAGGCTGCCGCGCCGCGATAAGCTGATCGCGCCGCATTACCAAGAATTGAAATCGGCCGAGATTCCGCAAGCGGAAAGCGCATTGGGAGGGGTCAGGGGGACCTGTCAAAAGACGATGCGCCCCATTTTTCCCGAGCGATAGTCTTCAAAAGCCTGCACCAGTTCCTGGCGCGTGTTCATGACGAACGGCCCGTAGCGAGCCACGGGTTCACCGATCGGTTCGCCGGCTATCAGCAGCAGGCTAACTGGCGTGGCCCCCGGGTTGGCGATGCTGACGGCGTCCCCGTCGTGGCCGAAAACCACGAGACGCTGCTCGTCTTGAATCCCGGATTCGGCTCCGAACTGCGCTTGGCCGCGAATCACGTAAGCGAAAGCATTGAACGTCTTGGGGACTGGCTGCGAGAAACTGGCGCCCGGCGCCAAGGTCAGGTGCAGATAAAGAATTGGCGTCCGGCTCTGGATGGCTCCGCGGATTCCCAGCGATTCCCCCGCGATTACTTTCACCCGAACCGCTCCCGATGCGCTTTCCGCTTGCGGAATCTGGGCCGATTTCAATTCTTGGTAATGCGGCGCGATCAGCTTATCGCGGCGCGGCAGATTGACCCAAAGCTGGAACCCTTCCAGGCGTCCACCCTGGCGAACCAGATCGCTCCCCGGCATTTCCGAATGCACCAGGCCGGAACCGGCCGTCATCCATTGCACGTCGCCCGGGCTCGAGCGAGCCGTGGTTGCCGAAAGAATCGCGGTGCTGCATCTGGCCTTCCAGGAGATAGGTTACGGTCTCGAAACCGCGGTGCGGATGGTCGGGGAATCCGGTGTTCTGGCCCGGCCGGTAGTCGATGGGGCCCATGTGATCCAGCAGCAGGAAAGGATCGATATCCTCGATCTGAGGAATCGGGAAAGCGCGGTGAATCTCCACCCCGCCGCCTTCGAGCGTGCGCAGGCTCGGAATGGCGCGGGCTACGGTGCGAAGCTGCGTTTCTGTTTTGGTCATTGGCGGAATCTCCTTTTAGCTTGATATCAAGATATTCGATGTCAAGACAAGCCGAAAAGATTCAACCCGGCTGGTTACTCCTTGAGCAGCCGGATCCTATGGTTTTCGCTGTCGGCGATGTAGATCTCGCCCTTCCGGCCGATAAAAATTCCATGCGGGCGCGCCAGCAGGCAAGAGCGCGGCGCTCCGTCCGGCCCGTCGCCCCTGGTTCCATTGCCCACTACGGTGTCGATGATCCCAGTGCGGGGGTCGATCCTGCGGACGGTGTGGCTCTCGGTGTCGTCGATAAACACGCCTCCGTCGGGTGCGATGGCGATACCCTTGGGTCCGGATAGCTGCGCTTGAACAGCTGGCCCGCCGTCGCCAGTGTAGCCATTGGCGCCCGTCCCCGCGAAGTGATGAATGATCCGGGCGCGCATGTCGATGCGGTACACGGCATTGCCTTCGCGCAGCACCAGGTACATGTCACCGCGCGCGTCGAACGCCATCGCGCGCGGGCCATTGAGGGGCGCGCCGTCGAGTGGAGCGCCATCCGGAGTCGGCTTTCGCTCGCCCGTGCCCGCGAAGGTGTCGATCAGGCCGGTCTTCAGATCGACGCGCCGGATGCGGTGATTGCCGATGTCGGCGATATAGAGCCACGCGCCGCTGGGGTCGATGGCGATGCTGTGCGGCTGGCGCAATTGTGCTTTGTTGGCAGGGCCGCCGTCGCCGGAGAACCCGGGCTCACCCGTACCGGCCAGGGTCGAAATGATGTGGGTCTTTGCGGCGACGCGGCGCACCACGTGGCTCGGCATGTCGGCGAAGTACATGTTGCCCACGCGGTCGAAGCGAATTTCGTAGGGTTGATTCAACGACGCCGCCAGCGCTGGACCGCCGTCGCCGGAATTTCCCTTTTGTCCGTTTCCCACCACAGTGGAGAGCGTGTGGGTTTTCAGATCCAGGCGACGGACCACGTGATTGTCAATTTCGCAAATGTAGAGAGCGCCATCCGGCCCGATGGTCAGACCGTAGGGATTGTTCAACTCGCCCGCGGTCGCGGGGCCGCCGTCACCGGCATGGCCTGGTTTGCCCGTGCCCGCGATGGTTTTGATATCGGCCGCGCCACACGCCGCGGCGGCCAGGAGCAGAACAGCCAGCGCGATTTCGAATCGACGGTATCGAAACATGTCAGCTTGCTATTTTATCCCCTGAGCAAGCCGCCGTCACCGTTACTCAAGTGTTTCAGAAAGTGCTGTCCGTGCAAATAAGTGGCCGGGATGCAGCAAGTTGGTGCTTTCCAACCGGCTCGGCCAGGTACCAGCGTGAACATAAACGCCATGATATGAAAGGTTTACCGATTGGCGGCGAACTTGCCTATACAGGACGTGAGAGTTTCCGCAAATGACGCGGAAGCAAGGGAGGTGGCTTATGAGAGACGCGAGGTCCATCCCCGTGATCCTTCGGCAGACGATCAGCGGTCTATGTGTTCTATTAATGCTTTTATTTCCCGGCGGAGCTATCTTGTTCGCGCAAGATGTTGCGCAAAACGCTCCTCCGCCCCAGCCGCAGGGCCCGCCCCAGCAACAGTCGCAGCTACTTTCGCCCGATCAACTGGACAACCTGGTGGCGCCGGTCGCGCTTTATCCGGATAATTTGCTGAGCCAGGTACTGGCGGCTTCGACCTATCCATTGGAAATTGTGGAAGCAGCGCAATGGTTGCAACAGAATCGCAATCTGCAAGGCCAACAACTGGTGAATGCGGCGCGCCAACAAAACTGGGATCCGAGCATCCAGGCCATGGTGGTCTTTCCGGACGTTTTGAATCGCCTGGCTTCCGATGTTCAGTGGACCACGGCTCTCGGCAATGCCTTCCTGGCGCAGCAGGCCGACGTGATGCACGCGGTCCAAAATTTGCGCTCCGAAGCGAGAGCGTCGGGCAAACTGAATTCAGGTCCACAGCAGACCGTCACGACGCAAACGCAAAACGGGCAAAGCGCTATTGACATCATGCCCGCCAACCCTCAGGACGTCTACGTACCTGAGTACAATCCCGATTACGTCTGGGGTCAGCCTCCCTATGGCTACTATCCCCCGCTTTACTATCCGCCGGTTGACTATGGATTCGGCTTTTATCCCGGAATTTTCCTAGGCGGCTTTTTCGGCGGCTTAGGTTGGGGCTTGGGATGGGGCGGTTGGGGTTGGGGCTGCAATTGGTTCGGCGGTCTCCTTCTCACCAACGGATTATTCTTCAACCACTACGGATTCCGTGGCTGGGGCGGCGGATTTGGCCGCGGCGAGTTTGCCGGTTCCGGCGGATTCCGTGGCGGCGCATGGGCGCATAATCCGGCGTTTCGAGGTGGTGTTCCGTACGCAAATCGAGCGGTCGCGAACCGTTTTGGTGGAACGTACGCCCGAAGTGGAAGCTACGCTCGGGCAGGACAGACTGCTCGCGCAGGACAGACTGGTTCGTTCGCGCGAAGTGGCGCCGCCAGTGGAGCAGCCAGCGGGCGGTTTGGCAGCACGGGCGCGTCCCGGTCATTTGCTGAAGGGAATCGTGCCCAGAGCGGCGGCTACCAGCATTTCGGCCAGTCCGGCGGCAGCGGATTCCGCTCAGGCGGATCGTATTCTTCGCCAGCCTATCGGGGCGGCTCGGGCGGATTTTCTAGCTCGCCCGCTTATCGGTCCAGCCCGTCGTTCGGTGGTGGTGGATTCCGATCCACTCCCTCGTATGGCGGCGGCTATTCGGCTCGCAGCTTCGGTGGGGGAAGCTCCCATAGCAGCGGCGGTGGATTCCATAGCAGCGGCGGCGGTGGATTCCATGGTGGCGGTGGTGGCTCCCACGGTGGCGGCGGTGGCCACGGCGGTGGTGGGCATCGCTAAGAGGCCGCTCATCGCAAAGTGAGTAGCGCAGCCGGTCGTGTCCACAACACGAACCGTGCTGCGCTTTTCTTTCGTACTGGATCCTGCGCGGGTCCCACAAGCGCGAGTCTGTTAAACTCCTGGTCTGAATGGCGGAGCGCGGCGAACCCTACTTTTCTTTGGTGGTCGCAGCCAGGAACGATAACCATGGCGGCAACATGCTGGGACGGATGCAAGCCATGTTCGATTCCTGGATCGATCAGGCCGAGCGCTACGGTTTATCGTCGGAGATCATCGTAGTCGAGTGGAATCCTCCCGCGGATCGCCCCCGGCTCAGAGATTCGCTGCGCTGGCCCCCCGGTCCAAAATGCTGCCAGGTCCGCTTCATTGAGGTTCCCGCCGAAGTCCATGCACGCTTCCAGAATGCGGCCGCTATTCCGCTACATCAGATGATCGCCAAGAATGCCGGCATCCGGCGCGCGCGCGGCGAATTTGTGCTGGCCACCAATCTCGACATTATCTTTTCGGCCGAGTTGATGGAGTTCCTGGCTGAACGCAGTCTCGCGACTGGCGTGATGTACCGGATGGATCGGCACGACGTAGCTCACGACATTCCTTCCTACAACACCGTCGGCGAACTCTTAGCTTTTTGTGAAACACACTTGCTTCGCGTTTTTGCGCGCGAAGGAGAATTTCAGTTATCGGGGAACGGGCAACGCAAGTTGGACAGCCAGGACATCGCGGCTCATAAGGACGGCGTCCGTTTCGGCGCGGGATGGTCTTCGGTGGAATCGTCGGAGGGGGAGCGCTATCGCTGGGTCGAGTCGCAGGCAGAGCTTTTTGTTGAACGGCCGGCCGTGGCTGCGCCGCGGCTTGCGCTCACCGCGGAAGTGGGCCCCAGTGCCGGCGAAAAGCCAGTCAGAGTGGAGATCGTGGATGAGGCCGGATCGACACTGGCGGCGGCCGCGCTTACCGGCCGTTGCCAACTGCGCATCCAAATGCCTGGCCAGATTCTTTCGAGCAGGTTGCTGCTGCGCGTTCAAGGCAGCGATCTCCCGCTCACTCGGAATCCGCGAATCGTCAACCTGCAGGTCTTGGGATTGGAGTGGGAGCCCGCGCGGCCATCGGCGGACGGTGCGCCCCAGGAGTGGCGCCTCGATGTTCTGAAGACGCGCCCGGCCTTCGATTGGGCCGGGTCCTTCGATGCGCCCAGCCCATTCGCCTCCGACATCAGGCATGCGGCCTACCTGCATACCAACGCGTGTGGTGACTTTACGCTGCTTTCGCGTAGCGACTGGTTCGCGTTGCGGGCCTACCCGGAGTTCCCGACGTGGCCGATGCACCTCGACGCGCTGTTTTGCTATGCTGCGCACCACGCCGGCGTCCGCGAGTCGATTTTGCACGAGCCGATGCGGATTTATCACGTCGAGCACAGTTCCGGTGCAGGTTGGACGCCGGAAGGGGAGCAAGCGCGCGTGACGCGCATTCGATCAAAAGGACTGTCGGAGTTGAGTTATCCGGCATTCGTGAAATGGGTCGATCTGATGAGGCGCTACGATTCGCCAGTCATATTCACTGGGGAGGGCTGGGGGCTCGGAGATGTCGCGCTTCGGGAAGAGAACGTGCCGTAAATCCTAGGTCTGCGTGCCGGATCGCGAACCGGCCACCCGGAACCACAGCCGATAGGCGCCGAACGCGAGTTTCTTGAACACCCCGGGGATAGGAATGCTATGCGCCAGCTCAACCGCCAGCTGCGTTCGTTCCTGCGGTGTCATTCCGGCAAGTGAAAAACCCGGAAGCTGCTGGGGCGGCTCTGGCGAAGGCTCCGGCTTCTTTGTATCAAACACCGCGGGAGATAGATCGATGAGAATCTCGCGCTCCAAATCCAGGGGAACTACCTGATCGGGTTGGCCCGCTCCGGCGCCATCTGCCTCCATCAGCGTGCATCGTCGCGTTGCCACATTCTTGCTGGTTCCCAAGAGAAGCTGCATCGGCAGTGCGTCCAGATAGGGGAGCGCGGTTTGGATGCGATCCTCTATGGCGGACATCCGCAAGAGAAACCGGCCGAACCCGATCGGCTGATCGTCCGCTGCCTGGCTGACATCCGGATCGTCACAGAGCTCGGCATGATCCTTGTCGTTACTCTGGCGCCGGTGGAGCATGTCCGACCAGGCACAGCCGGCTTCCGGGAAATCCTGAAGGCTCCGCAAAAGCGAGCCGAGATGATTGGAGAAGAGGCGCTCGTGGGGGCCGACCACGCATACATAGTCTTCCTCGACGTGACTGCGCATGACTTCGAAGATGGCTTCTCCCAGTGGCCTGCGGCCTCTCACCGAACCATCCGGGCGCCGTTCCGTAAAATGAACGGCCGCGATTTCGAGCGGTATTTGCGCGGTGCTGAGCCGGCACTGTACTCTTGTTCCGAACAGCTCCGCATCCTTGGCATCCATGGCCACGATGCCACGAATTGCGACGTTCTTCTGCGCCTGACAACTGGCGATGTGCTGTTCCAGGACCTCGGCGTGGAACTCCGGCATCAGGAAAACGACGCAGATCTTCTCTTCGGGCCGGTGAGGCACATAGGCGCGCGCCAACTGTGTCTGCCGGGCGGGCAGCCCAGCATAGATGCGTTCCAGACAGGTGTCCAGCCTGAAGTTCTCACGGAATATGCTCTGCGAACGTTTAGCCAGCTCCAGCGCTTTGGCAGGTTCAGACTTGATCCAGGCCAGATGCGATCGAACCTGGTCGTATGTTTCTTGCGCGGGCAAAGTGGTGTCGATATAAAGCAAGGAATCGCCAAAATGCCTGCGCGCAAACGGATTTTCATTGCAGATAATCACCGCTCCCGCCGCCGAGCTTTCAAAAATTCGGCTCGACATCATTTCGTATTGCGCGTGGGGCCGCGAAGATAATACCAGGGAAATCCCAGCCTGGTTGATCAAGCGGACAACCGAAACACCGTCAAACGGAATGGAGCCGGCGTAACTCTGGAAGTCTTTCCAGATCTCGACTCCGCCGTAAACTTTGGGACCGTAGATCCGCAAGTCACCGCCTTGGTCGAGCAAGCCGAGCAACCCGTCGTGACGCCCAGGCTGCTTCGACGACTTTTCCCAATTCATACCAACGTAGAACAGCTTCCTGTCGCCCAGGGTAGGTTCCAGCAAGGGTCCGGACAGAGTGGGATAAAAGCGGAACAGCGGCCGCTCGCGCGAGGGGCCATTGGAGATCGGCCGCATGACATGATCGTCGCCAGAGATGGAGTCGGAGCTGAGGAAATCGTCGTGGGTCAGAACATTGCGTGTGAACTTGCGATAGCCCCACTCGTAATAGAACTGCAGCGGATTCCAAAGGGTGACGAAGGAAAAAATGTCGAATTGTTTGGGCGCTTCGAAATGCAGGCTGATGACGAAGTCGACGTCGTCTTGGGTGAGTTGCGTATGGGGAGGGTGGATCAAGCGGGCGAAGGAATCGACCACCAGGCATTCCAGGTCCAGAAGCTTGGCGGCAATCTTGAGACGCTCGATGACCTCGTCCTCGGCAGCTTTCTGGCCGGGCCAGAATTTGATGGCGGCGAACCTGCGGCGCAACATCGTTTAGACCTCCGAAATCACCCTTCCATCTTCAGTTGAGTTCCAGCTCACTCACTCGCAGAGAATCGTCCCTCAATTCTTGTGTGGACTCGTGAAAGTGTCTAGTATAGCGCGAGCGTCCGGACCAACGACAAAACACCCAGATCCGCGACCACAGGTTCGTGGCGAATGCGTAGCACGGCGACACACCCAATGTGCTAGAGTCCAACTGAATGGCACCGGACACACCCCGCATAAGATGACGCCAAACCACCCGTTCGTACTTTCGAATAGGCAGCGGAGGCCCTCGGCAGCGTTGTGAATGACCATCTGCCGGTCATCGATTACTCAGTCGTGATACCGGTATACAACGAAGCTCCGACCTTGCCAGAACTGTGCCGGCGACTGGCCGCGGTCATTTCTTCCACGCGGGACGCCTGGGAAGTGGTCTTCGTCAACGATGGCAGCGCGGACAACTCGTTGGATATTCTGTTGGATCTTAGAACCAAGTACCCTTTGATTCGTGTCGTAGACCTCTCGCGAAATTTCGGCCATCAGCCCGCATTGACCGCTGGCCTGGACCACGCCAGTGGGCGTGCCGTGATCCTCATGGACGCGGATTTGCAGGACCCACCGGAAGCCCTTCCGCGATTCATCGAGCACTGGCGCAAGGGATATCAAGTAGTCTACGCGCTCCGAATCAAACGCAAGGAAGGGCTGCTGTTGCGCTGGGCGTTTTCGGGGTTTTATCGGATTCAAACCAGAATTTCTCGCGTGAAGACGCCTTTGAATGCTGGTATTTTCTCCTTGATCGACCGCGCCGTAATAAACACTCTAAGCACATGCCCGAACATCACCGGTATTTGGCGGGCCTGCGTGCCTATGCAGGATTTCGGCAAACCGGAATCGAGGTCGAGCGCGGGGCCCGGTCCGATGGCGAGCCGAAAGTCGGCTTCCGCGGGCTGGTTCGCCTCGCTCTGGATGCTATTTTTGCGTTCTCGACCTTTCCTCTGCGCCTAGTCTTGTTCAGCGGTATATTGGTATCCTCATTTTCTTTCGTGTTGGCCGCTGCTGGAGTTTACTACCGTTTCGTACTGCGCCAGCCGCTCTTCGATTGGGCATTCGGGCTAAGTACAACTTTCTTTTTTGGAGGAATTCAACTGATCTCAATTGGCATCATCGGCGAATATATTGGCAGGATTTACGATGAAGTCAAACACCGGCCGTACTATATCACCCGCGCCACTTATGGATTCGACCAGAAAGGCCTCCAGCGAAATGGGTAGTGCTGCCGCCGCCAAACTTTCGCCGCCGTCCCGGTTGACGCCGTTGCCTGGTCTGCTGGGGTTGCGGGAATATGCCGGAGCCGCGCTGATCGCCCTGCTCGTCCTGATAGAGGGGCGATTTGCGGCCTCCATGCAGCACGCATTCTACGAGCGTTCCGGGCCTTTTTTTGACTCGTTGGGATATTTCAATCAGATGGCCGTGGTCTGGAGCGAAATGCGCAAGCATGGCCTGCTGGCTGCGCTTCGGTCAGCTTGGTCGGGTGGTACCGTGATTCTGCCATGGATCGAGACCGCCTTATTAGCCCCAGCCGTTCCGCTGACCCGCGAATTGGCCGTTTGGTTGCAGAGCCTTTGGGTTCTCGCCCTAGCTCTGTCGATTTACTACTACCTGGTCCGCTGGCGTGGCGTTTCCTTTATACCCGCCGTCTGTATGACCGCGCCATTCCTAGCCTTCCGCACGATGTTCTATTACAACGGAGGGCTTTCCGATTTTCGTATGGATCTCTCTTTGTATCTTTTCACCTCGCTGGCAGTGGTTTGGTATCTAGGGACCTACGAGTCGGAATCCTACGCGCCCTGGCTGCTGTGCGGCTGCTTTTCGGCGCTGGCATGCCTCACCAGAGCTACCTCTCCGGCCTACCTGGTTTGCATGCTTGGACCGCTCTTGTTTATCCGGTTTCTGAGTCGCCCGCACACTTGGCGATTTCTGGTCAAAGGTTGTTTGTACATCCTCTTACCGGTTGTTGCTATCGCGCTTCCTTTCCTAATCTCTAAATGGGCCTACCTGTATTTCTATTACGCGGTGTGGAATGCAGACGCTAATGCCAACCTCCCTTTGCGGCAAAGTATTCATCACTTTAACTGGGTGATGTGGGACATTGGATTTTCGATGACATTGCTGCTGTTGTCGGCCTGCTTGCTGCAGTTGACCCTTGGTCTGCGGGACTGCAAATGGTCCGTACGAAGATGGATTGCCGCCGTCGATTGGAAGCTGATTTGGATCGGGCTGGCGCCGGCGGGATTCCTTGCACTCCGCGGTGCAGGATTGAACCCATTTGTTTCAATGCCCTCCATTTTCGGGTTGCTTCTTTTCGCATTGGTCCCAATGAAGAGTGCGCTGCGAGGTGGTTTAGCCCGCAATCTCGGCGTTAGCGTTTTGGCGATCGCCGCGGTGTGTTTTAACGTCTCCGCCAGCAAGGCTCTGCAGGCGGAGGGGCGAATTGCAACCCCCTCTATGTCCGCATTGCGTCAAGCCATCGATTGGATGCAGAGCGATGCGGCCGCGCACGACTGAGCCGCGTAAACTATGCGACGGTTGACGTCGGGCTGCTCCATTTCATCACGATTCAGAACGTATTGACATTCGAATACCACGGGCGCATCGAGGGCGGAGGCGTTCGCGATCCACACGGAATCCTGTTCACCGTCGATGAGGCTCAGCGCTATACGGGCCCGGTTCCAGTGGACTGGGAAAGAAACGCCGACGGTAAGACTGACCAACAAAAGATTGCCGGCTTGGTCAAGCTCGCTAACGATAAATTCGACTATATTTTTATCCCGGACGACGCAACTGCCGCAATGTTGGAACGGGAGAGAGCGTACTTTTTCATGAATACCAAGATCCGCGCGCTTAAAAGCGAATTATTGAAAACCGGGGCCTGGCAGCTGACTGGGCCGCTACTCGATATGCGCTTGCAGGAGAAAATTGAAATCTACCGGCGCATTGTTCCACGCGCACCGATCGCGGCGATGCGAATCCCTCCCTTAAGTGAGCGGTTCTAGGAGGCCGTACTTGTTAGACTGGCCTTTG
>CAVXJU010000091.1:0-26187 GCA_963761935.1 Terriglobia bacterium
GCAGCCGCGAGATGCCGTGGTTCCATGGTCCCAGCTCCTGAGATTCTGGGCTGGGTTCCGGTCTACCATCGCACCCGATTCCGGCGCTTCGCTTCCCGGTGCAGCGCGTGATCCGGCCGACCAGACCTTTCGCGGTTACGCGGGCCAGCTCGCATCCGGAACAATCCATCCGGGCGATGCGATCCTGGCGCTTCCCTCCGGCAAACGGTCGCGCGTCAAGAGCATTGAGACGTTCGACGGCGCGCTGGCTGAAGCCGTGACGCCCATGTAGGTGACGCTGGTCCTCGAAGACGAGATCGATATTAGCCGCGGCGATCTGCTGGCTTCGGCGCAGAATGTTCCGGAAGTGGCGCGACAGTTCGAAGCGGGCGTGGTGTGGATGAGCGACAGCCCGCTCGATCCGGCTAAAACTTATCTGCTGAAGCACACCTCGCAAACGCTGCCGGCCGAGATAAAGGCCGTTCGGCATCGTGTGGACGTCACGACGCTGGAACAGCAGCCGGCCGAAGCGCTGGAGATGAACGAAATCGGCGTGCTGCGAATTGAAACGGCTCGCCCAATCTACTTCGATTCTTACATTGAGAACCGCGCCACCGGCAATTTCGTCCTGATCGACCCGGCCACCAATGCCACGGCCAGCGCGGGCATGATTCTCGAGGCGATTGCGCTCGACCGGCTGCAGCCAGCACGCGAAAACATTCGAGCGAAAGCCGATCGAGTGACGCCCGCCGAGCGTCTTGCCAGGTACCGCCATACCGGCGCCGTCGTCCAGCTGGGTGCCAGGCCGGAGCTCGCTGCGACGTTGGAACGAAAGCTGTTCGACCGGGGCTGCGCCGTAACCATTGCCGACCGCGCCGCCGACGAGATTATCGACGCGCTCGAACAAGCCGGCCTGTTGATCCTGCTCGTCTCCGACGCCGAAGCCGCCTGGGATCTTCCAGAGGACAACCTCGCGGCCGCGAATCTGATTGTCTCCAAACTCGAAGAGGCCGGCGTGCTTCTGGCCGAAGAATCCCTGACCGGAGGCGAAGGAATTTGATGCTAGATCAAAAGATCGACGAAGCATCCGGATTGATTCGCGAAATCTTCCGCGACCACTCCGAGCCGGCCTGTGTGACTTGCAGTTTCCAGACCGACTGCATGGCCATCCTGGACCTGCTGATCCAGCAGAAACCCGATATCCCGGTGCTTTTTCTGGACACCGGCTATCATTTCGCCGAGACCTACGCCTATCGCGACCAGATGGCGCGCGATTTGAAACTGAACCTGGTCAACCTACTGCCCAAGCTGACCGTCCCGGCACAGGAGTCGCAGTTCGGAATCCTCGTATCAAAGCGCGCCGGACCGTTGCTGTGGAATGCGGAAGGTAGAGCCGCTCTTTGCGGGACTGGAGAGCTACGGCATCTGGTTCACCGCGCTGCGCCGCGAACAGTCTCCAACGCGTGCGAACTTACAAACCTCGGATCAATTTCGCTTGCCCAGTGGAAAGCCTTTGCTCAAGGTGAGTCCCTTAGCAGCCTGGACGAATGCCGACGTTTGGGCCTATCTGAAGAGCCGCGGCATTCCCATTTTGCCTTTATACGAAAAAGGCTACACCAGCATCGGTTGCGAGCCCTGTACCACGCCGCCGCTAGATCCCGAGAATCTGCGCTCGGGGCGCTGGGCCGGGCGGAAGCTCGAGTGCGGAATCCATATTTCAAGCCAATAGCGCCATGGAGATTCTGCTCGGATTCCTGATTGCGGTTGCCATCGGCGTCACGGGCGTCGGCGCGGGCATCATCACCGCTCCGGTGTTGATTCTCTTCCTGCATGTCCCGCCGGTTCGTGCAGTAGGAACGGCACTGGCGTTCGGCCTGGTGGTGAAACTGCTGGTGGTGCCGATGCAGCTCTATCGCAAGCAGGTAAACTTCCGCGTACTCGGCTATATGCTGGCCGGCGGTTTGCCTGGGGTCCTGCTGGGTTCTGTCCTTCTTTTGACACTCAAGACGCCAGGCCGCCAGGGAATTCTCTATGCGGCGCTGGGCTCGACCATCGTTGTCATGGCCGCCTTGAATCTCTATCGGCTGTGGCTGAGTCCGGCGCGCGAGCAGACGCGCGATCGATCTCGCTGGCTGCCGTTTATCACCTTTCCGATTGGGGCGGAAGTGGGTTTTTCCTCCGCCGGCGCGGGCGCGATGGGCTCATTGGTCTTGCTCGCCATTACACCGCTCTCGCCGGCCCAAGTGGTTGGCACGGATCTTTTCTTCGGACTCTGTGTTTCACTCGTCGGAAGCGGCTTTCAAGTCACCGCAGGTAATTACGACCCTGCAATCCTTACCAGCCTCGTAGTGGGAGGTCTCTTCGGAGCTTTCACCGGAACATACCTCGCCGCCATCGCTCCCCAAAAGGCTTTCCGCTTGGCTTTGTCCTTCTGGCTCATCGCGCTTGGCATCCAATTGTGCTGGAGCGGCGTCCATCAGCTTTAGCTCTTCATCCACTAAAAACTCCGCGCCAGCGTTAGAAACCAGAAGCAGACATTAAGTCAAAAACCAACGGCAATCCGCATGCATCTAATCGGTGGGGTTTGAGCTGTGAATCACCCGGTACGCGATTGGGCGGAAGAATTTCTCCTAGAACCTGCTTGGAATTGGACTTCCTGGTTAAAATCCTCGTGGTCGAAGTCCAAACGGGTTCAACGGATCGTCATTACGGCGGTAGCAGGCGCCTTCGTCCTGCTGGCAATTATTGGAGAACTTAGGACTTCATGGTTGGAATCATTAATCTTTCGGTCTTTGGACCGCAAGATTACGTTTCAACTGGAGCAAGGTCCCAGCCAGGAGATTCAGTATCCCAAGCCTGGGCCTTACGACTGGACGCTCGGCTACGCGCGGCTGCCAGTTGTGCTGAAGCATCTCAAGGCGGCTGGCTACCGGGTGGACGCTCAAGTCCGCGATTCTCAACTAGCTTCGGTGCTCTATCGGGGCGGGGTCTATCCGGTTTATGGCCATAAGGACCAAGCCGGGCTGCGCATTACGGACTGGCAGGGCAACGTTCTTTACTCCTTCACCCGTCCGCAGCGAGTCTACCAGGCTTATTCCGATATCCCGCCACTAACGGTGGATACTTTGCTGTACATCGAGAACCGTCACATGCTCGATTCCGATCATCCCTTCCGCAACCCCGCTGTGGAATGGGATCGGCTGACCAGAGCGATGCTGGATTACGGGATTCACGCCGTGGACCGCGGTCATCCCGTGATCGGCGGCAGCACGCTGGCCACCCAGCTCGAGAAGCTGCGCCATTCTCCCAACGGAAGAACGCACTCGCCGGTTGAAAAATTACGGCAGATGGCTTCGGCCTCATTCGCAGCTTATCGTAATGGATTGACGACGCTGAATACACAGCGCCAGATCGTGCTCGAATACATCAATTCGATTCCTCTGGCGGCGCAAGCAGGTTATGGAGACGTCCAAGGGCTAGGCGACGGACTGTGGGCCTGGTATGGGACCGATCTCACCAAGGTGACCCCTCTGCTGGAAGCGCCGGAGAGCAGGTTGAGCAAATCGCAGATGCGGGAACGCGCTCGCGCTTACCGCCAGGTTCTTTCCCTGTTGCTCGCGCTGCGTTCTCCGAATATCTACCTGGTGGAAGAACCGAACGCTTTACGCCAGCAGACCGATCGCTATCTTCGGGCGCTGGCCCACCAAGGACTCATTTCCGAAAAGCTGCGCGATCTGGCCTTGCGCGAATACACTGCGCCGATCCGCCGGGTCCCTTCTGAAGTGCGGGAAAATTTCGTCGAGAATAAGGCGCAGAACGCCATCCGCATCTCCCTGCTTCCGCTGCTCGGCATCGGCTCGACCTATGAACTGGATCGCTTGGACCTGACTGTCCAGACCACCATCGACCAACCGGCGCAGCAGGGCATCACGGATTTCCTCGAAAAAGTTGCCGGTCGGCAAGCGGTGTCGGCGGCGGGCTTGGATCAATACCAACTGCTGGAACAGAGCGACCCGTCCAAAGTGATTTACAGCGTGACGCTTTACGAGAAGGCCCCCGGCGCGAATCTCTTGCGCGTTCAAACCGACAATCTGAATCAGCCGCTCAACATCAATCAGAACACCAGGCTGGAACTGGGTTCCACGGCCAAGCTTCGCACCTTGATCAACTATCTGGAAATCGTGTCGGATCTGCATAAGCAGTATTCCGGCTTCTCCGCCGCGCAACTTAAGAATGTTCAGATTCTTCCCGACGATCACCTGACCGATTGGGCCGTGAAGTATCTGGCCGCTACGAATGATCGTAGTCTGAAACCCATGCTGCAAGCCGCGTTGGACCGGAAGTACTCGGGCAACACCGGTGAGTCGTTCTTCACCGGCGGAGGCGTCCACCACTTCGACAATTTCGAGCCATGGGAAAGCGGGGAGAATTTCACAGTGGCGCAAGCTTTTGAGAATTCAGTGAACCTCTGTTTCATTCGCTTGTTGCGCGACATTGTTTATTACTATCGCTTCCGCGTCCCGGGCGCGTCTCCGGCGGTGCTGCACAACGATAACGACCCTGCGCGCAAGGCTTATCTGGCAAGATTCGCGGATCAGGAAGGCAAAGTGTACCTCGGCCGCTTCTATGCCAAGTATCGCGGCCAGACTCCGGATCAAGCCCTGGATACTGTCACGCACGACGTCCGCTGACGCCGTTGCGGGCCGCCGTCATCTATCGATCTATCCGTCCTGAAGCTAACCTGGATCAGTTCACTCAATTCCTGCAGACGCATCTTCCTAAAGGCGCGTTGGTCAAGGAAGATCCGGCCACCCTCTATGACAAATATGGTCCGGATAAGTTCAATTTGTCCGATCGCGGGTATCTGGCGCATGTCCATCCGCTGGAGCTGTGGATGCTGCACTATCGCGAGCGGCATCCCAACGCGCATCTGAAAGAGATCTGGGCCAAGAGCGCTAACGAACGGCAGGATGTGTATTGGTGGTTGTTCAAGACCTCGCATGTGGGTGCGCAGAATAATCGCATCTACACGCTCCTTGAGCAGGATGCGTTCAAGGAAATCTACAAAGCGTGGAAGCGGCAAGGTTATCCTTTCGATTCGCTGGTTCCTTCCTACGCGACCACCATTGGAGTGTCGGGCGACACTCCCGCGGCGCTGGCGGAGTTAGTGGGCACGATCATGCGCGGCGGCGTTCGCTACCCATCTGAAAGGATCACGCAGCTTCACTTCGGCCAGGCCACTCCCACCGAAACGGTGGTCAGCCGTCCGCCTGCCTCGGGCGAGCGGATCGTTTCGACGGAAATTGCCGAGCTGGTTCGCAAGGAACTGATCGGCGTAGTCGAGAATGGCACGGGAAAGAGAATGCGCGGAGGCATCGTTCTCGACACGGGGAAAATATTGCCAGTTGGCGGAAAGACCGGGACGGGCGACAATCGCCTGGAGAGCTTCACGGCCCATGGCGCGCTGATTGGCTCCAAGGTTGTCAGCCGCACCGCCACGTTCGTGTTTATGATTGGCGACCGCTACTACGGCACGATTTTGGCGTTCGTTCCGGGATCGAAAGCGGCCTCGTACAAATTCACCAGCGCGCTGGCGGTGCAGATCTTGAAAGACCTGACGCCACAATTGAAGACCATGATCGAACGGCCGGCCCGCGCGAATCCTTCTTCGGAATTGCTGGCCGCCGTCCATTCCACCAAGAAATCCGGGCGCGCGAACGAATAGCCGCGAGACTCCTTCTGTAAAGCCCGCGAAAAGTCTCGGTTAAGAAAGTTAAGAAAGCAGCGCGCAAGGCAACTGTGCGCTCCAGCCACCCGTCGTGTGTAGCGAGAGCGCGGAAATCTAACCAGCCGCGTTCACCGACAATCCATCAGAAAGGCTTAGACATGCTCCTTCGCAAGTTGATTTCGATTTCCTTCGTTGCCGCGGGTTCGATGTTGTGCCTGTTCGCTCAGACTTCCACCACGGGCACCCGGACTATTACCCTTCCACCCGCTGGGCTCGGCAGCACGGAGACCGCGCAGATTAACATCGTGAACGTAGCCGCCAATTCATCCACTGGAACGGCCGCTTCCTGTACCGGAACCATTTCGTTCCTGAACTCAGCCGGTTCCACCATGGGATCGGCCACTGCATTCACCCTAAGCTCCGGTCAGTTGACCTCGGCCAGTCTTCCGTTCTCGAGCGCCGGCCTCTCCGGAGTACGCGGCGAAATTCGGGCCCAGATTGCGCTCAGCATTAGCGCCGGCGTTCCCTGCGCGCCGGCGTTCTCTTTTGAGACCTTCGACAGCAGCTCGGGCGCAACGCACATCTACCTGGCTAGCCCCGGAGGCGGACCGGGTTTTGGCGGTCCCGGCCCGGGTGGCCCTGGTGGACCTGGTGGACCCGGCGGACCCGGGCAGTAGCTTTCGTCAGCCGCAAGCACGCAATGCGCCGCCGGCGTCTTCGGACGTTGGCGGCGCTTATTCTTTACGGCGTGAACCGATAACCTTTGCCGCGAATGGTTTGAATATGCTTGGGGCTGTGCGGATTGTCCACCTTCTGGCGCAGCCACGCGACGTGCACATCGATGGTCCGCGAAGTGACTTCGCTCGCGTACTCCCACACCTTTTGCAAGATTTCTTCGCGCGGCACCACACGGTCGCGATGATGCACCAGATACTGCAAGAGCTGTAGCTCCTTGGACGCCATGCTGACCGGCTGCCCGGCCCGGCGCACTTCCGCACGTTCGAAGTCCACTTGGACGTCCGCAAACTCGTAGGTCCGGACTGGGATGCGGCGGTCCTTGCGAACCCGGCGGAGCAGCGCCTCCACGCGCGCCAGCAGCTCGCGAGGATCGAATGGTTTGGCCAGATAATCGTCGGAACCAAGTTTCAAACCCAGCACGCGATCGATCACCTGCGTCTTAGCAGTGAGCATCAGGATGGCCACGTCGCTGCCCTTCTGGCGCAGTTCCCGGCAGACGTCCAAGCCCGATTTCTTGGGCAGCATCACATCCAGAACCACCAAGTCGAACTCGCGGCCGGAGGCTTTTGCCAAACCCGCGTCGCCGTCGGCAGCCGTCTCGACATCGTAGCCCTCCGTTCTGAAAAGGTCGGCGATGGTGAGCAGCAATCCCGGCTCGTCTTCAACCAACAGTATGCGCGAACTCATGCTGGAACTCCGGCGGTGCGGCGGGTATGCGAATAATGAACTCGGCGCCTTGCAGCGGCTCACTTTTCACTTCGATAGCGCCTCCATGTGCCTCTATGATTTTCTTGACCAGGTTCAATCCGAGGCCAGTACCGTGTACCTGGTCCGCCAGCGCTTTCCGTCCTCGAAAGAACGGATCAAAAATCCGCTCGCGCTCTTCGGCAGGGATGCCGGGACCACGATCCACTACACGGATCTCGACGGCGCTGCCCTGCTGGCTGGGTACAACGCCCGCGAAGATTCCAATCCATCCGTTTCCCTGGGTCCCGTACTTCAAAGCGTTTTCGAGCAGATTCTGGATAGCATGCTTTAAAGCCACTTCGTCCGCCAGCACCACAGGCAGTTGCGGCTCAACGCGTTTCTCCAAAACCAAGCCGGCTTGCTCAACGGCGCCGCGGCTGGCTGCGAGGCTTTCTTCGATAAGCGCCCCGATCTCTACTGGCTCGCGCTGGTGAATGACCTGCCCAGCTTTGGCGCTTCCATAACGAAGGACGCGCTCCACCAGCGCAGTCAGTTTTTCGCTCTCGGCTTGGATCAGATGTCCGTAGCGCTCCACCTGGTCCGGATAATTCTTGAGCTTGCCTCGCAGATTGAAAGCGGCCGTCCGGATCACGGTTAGCGGTGTTCGGAGCTCGTGCGAGACGCCCGCTACAAAGTTCATCTCGAGTTCGGCGACGCGCTGCCGCTCGCGCGACAAACGCAAAAGGGAAGCAGCCACGGCCAGGATAAGCATCAAAAGCGCACCAGACAGCGCGACGTTGCGCCAGCGGGCCTGCGCGACGATGGCTTCTAGCGAGCCTGCATGGTGATGAACTCTTAGCAGCCATCGCCCGCGCCCGGCATCGGGTGGAGGCTGCGGACCGGATCCGGGCGGCCGTCCGCGATCGAAGAACGGTTCGGGTCTGCGATCGGGTCCAGGAGGCATGCGGATACCGCGGCCGGGCCCAGGCATCGGTCCTCGGTCCGGCCCCGGCATCGGATCAATTTGCGGAATATCGAGCAGCGACACCGAGGCATCGGCGGTCGAACCCCCAGGCTGCTCCAGTGGCCCCGATCGGTAAACGATCTCCGATGGGTTTCCATTCACCACCACTTCGGCATCGTAGTCCAGCTTGCCCTCATTGCCTAAGTACCGGTTCAACAGGGCCGGAAGAATGTCGCCGCGCAGCTTATCCAGATTCAGCTCGACGATGAGCCACTCGCGTTCGCGGGCATCCGGCGGGCCGAATCTAGGCAATTCGATCAGCGTCGAGGCGCTGTTGTCTGGGGAACGAAAGGGCTCGTGCCTGGTCTTCGCCAGAAGCCGATCGTGCATCTCGCTCCATTCCCGAGGCCAGGCTGCCGGGGCAAAACGGCCCGCAGCCGGATCGAGGATTTCGAGGCTGAGCGATTCGTCATCGGGAATCGCCAGAGCAACGCGCCGCGCAATCGGATCTCTGGCTTGCTGCGCCCGCCGATATTGCTCCAGGTATGCTTGCTCTCTTCCCACCCGCTCAATCGCTTGACCGGATGGAATCAGGGCCGCACACGCTGTGGAGATTTGGTCGTCAAAGCTCCGCCGCAGGAGATTCAGCCGCGACTGTAAGTCTTCCTGGAGACGAGAATGTTCCGCGTTCGCCACTTCGCCGATCCAGCGGTATTGGAGGATCGCTAGCGCGCAGCAAAGCAGCGCCAGCAGGCCCACGCCGGCCCAGGAAATCCCCTCACGCCGCGCGTTTGGAATCGATTCCATCGAGGTTATCAACTTCAGGATAACCGCCCGCCAAGTAGGGAGGCGTCGAAAGGCGCGTTAAGAATGTAAACTTCAATCGGCGCGAGCGACGGTTCAGGCGTCGGCCCTGCTCGCAGCCGCCGCCAGATTCGTCTTTAAGAACGCCAAGGTCAGCGGCCAGGCTTCGGCGGCGGCTTCGGGATTGTAACTGGCGCGCGCGTCGCAGAAGAACCCATGGTCGGCTTCTGAAAACTCCACGTTGACATACGGCTTGCCGGCGGCTTTCAGCGCGTTCGTCACCGCCTGAATTTGGTCGGGACCAATATGCTGATCCTTGCCGCCCCAGAACATCAAGATGGGGCCTGATAGGTCCTTCAAGCGATCCAGGAAACCCGGAAAAAACTGGCTCGGCGCGATGCCGCCGCCATAATACGAGACGCTGCACCCAAGCTGCGTTACGAGCCCTGCCCGGCAGGCGGCCCGTCCACCCATGCAATAGCCGACCGCGCCGATGGACAGCTCCCCGCCGCTGCGCTGCACCCATTCGTAGGAAGCTCGAATATCCGCCTCTAAACCTTCTTCCGTGAGTCCCTGAAAGTGCGGCATCACCGCCGCGAAATCCGTGTAGCTGCCTTCAAATCCCGGACCGGTGCGATGAAACAGTTCGGGCGCGATGGCCAGATAGCCTTCTCGGGCGAAGCGCGTGGTCACGTCGCGGATATGAGCATTCACGCCAAAAGCTTCCTGAAAAACCAGGAGACCTGCGACGGGGCTGCCTTGAGGATGCGCCACGAACGCGCGCATGGAACTGCCATCGCTGACCGCCAGCGTCACGTATTCAGTTTGAGGATTCATATTTGTCCTTTAGCCCTTCGATCATATCGCAGGCCGCGCGCCGCGAAGCAATTCCTGCGGCATCTGCGGACTCGCGCTCACGAGAGTCGCGGCCAAACATTATCCGGCATCCGAAACTCGGGTTCTGCATCTAAAATGTGAGCCTTTGCGTCTACACCTGATTGTCTAGCGACAAACAGGTGATAACATTAGAGATATATAAATGTCGGCTGCTACTAGCATTATCCCCCCGGTCTCGCGCTTGGTCGCGACTGACCTGCTGCAGCTCATCGGGCACACGCCACTGATCCGGCTGGAGCGCATCGCGCGCGATTTTCCGGGCATCGAAATCTACGGCAAAGCGGAATTCTTCAACCCGGGAGGATCGGTCAAGGACCGCGCCGCGCTCAACATGATTCTCGATGGCGAGCGAACCGGAAAGCTCACGCCGGAGCGCGTCATTCTGGACGCGACCAGCGGCAACACCGGAATTGCGTACGCCATGATCGCAGCCTATCGCGGCTATAAGGTCAAGTTGTGCCTGCCCAAAAACGCATCGATGGAACGCAAGCACGTGCTGCAGGCTTACGGCGCGGAGATGGTTTTCAGCGATCCGGGCGAAGGCTCCGACGGCGCTATCCGGCTGTGCCGCGAAATCTATAAGGCCGACCCGGATCGATACTTTTATCCCGATCAGTACAACAATCCGGCCAACTGGAAAGCGCACTACGATGGAACGGCGCTGGAGATCCTGGCGCAGACCGATGGCCGCATCACGCATTTCGTGGCGTGCATGGGAACCAGTGGAACTTTCGTCGGCAACTCGCGCCGCCTGCGCAAGGAGATTCCGGGTATTCGATGCATCTCCGCGCAGCCGTCCTCGGGCTTCCACGGTCTGGAAGGTCTGAAGCACATGCCTACGGCCATTGTTCCGGGAATCTACGACCCGAAGCTGGCCGATGAGAACGTTTGGATCGAAACCGAAGATGCCTATGCGATGTGCCGGCGTTTGGCTCGCGAAGAGGCGGTGCTGGCGGGAATTTCTTCGGGGGCCAACCTGGTGGCTGCTTGCAAGGTAGCGGCGGAAGTCGCCGGAGCGGGCCAGCGCGGCGTCATCGTGACCATGCTATGTGACGGCGCCTACAAGTATCTGAGCGAATCGTTCTGGCATGATCCGAATTGAGAAAGCGGCCTGGGATACCATGGTGTCGCATGCCGAGAAGATTTTTCCCAAAGAATGTTGCGGCGTGATGCTGGGGTCGGAAGGCGTGGTGCGCGAGGCCGTGCCGCTGCCCAATGCTTATACTGGTCCGCAGGAGGATTTTTTCGTCATGGACCCGCAGGATTTGAATCGCGTTGACCGGGAGGCTCGCGCCAAGAATCTTGAGGTGCTGGGCGTCTTCCATTCGCATCCAAATTGTGACGCCTACTTCTCCAAGCGAGATCTGGAGAACTCCTGCTCCTGGTTCTCCTATGTCGTGCTATCCGTAAAGAACGGGCGTTTCGATCATGCCGCCAGCTATCGGCCGGATTTCGATCAGAAGGAAGCGCCCAAGGAAGAATTGATCTATGGCTAAGATATTGATCCCCACCCCGCTGCGACAGTACACCGCCAAGCAAGACTCGGTGCAGTTGCCTGGCGCCACCGTGGGCGAGGTGCTGCAATCGCTCACCTCGCAATTCGGCGATCTGCGACGGCATTTGTACACCGACGAAGGCAAGCTGCGCAGTTTCGTCAACGTCTACGTGAACGATGACGACATCCGCTATTTGAACAAGGAAGCGACACCGCTGAAGGAAGGCGACACGGTCTCGATCGTGCCCAGTATCGCTGGCGGATCTGCGGGTGTTGCGGCGCCGCCGGTGAGTTTGTCGAAAGAAGAAATTCTGCGCTACAGCCGCCATCTGATCATGCCCGAAGTCGGGATGGATGGCCAGCTGAAGCTCAAGAATGCGAAGGTCGCGCTCATCGGCACCGGAGGTCTGGGCGCGCCGCTGGGTATGTATCTGGCGGCGGCGGGAGTGGGCCGCATCGGCCTGGTGGACTTCGATGTGGTCGACTTCACCAATCTGCAGCGCCAGGTGATCCATGGCACCAAGGATGTCGGGCGCAAGAAGCTAGACTCGGCCGCCGAGACCATGCAGGACATCAATCCGTACGTCGAGATTGACCGGCATGAGACCGCGCTGACCAGCGAAAACGCACTCCAGATTCTCAAGGATTACGACCTGGTGGTGGATGGCACGGATAATTTTCCAACCCGCTATCTGGTCAATGACGCTTGCGTGTTGCTCGGCAAACCCAATGTGTATGGGTCCATCTTCCGCTTCGAAGGCCAAGCGACGGTGTTCGCCTATCCTGGCGGGCCGTGCTATCGCTGCCTGTATCCTGAGCCGCCACCTCCCGGGCTGGTTCCAAGCTGCGCTGAAGGCGGAGTGCTGGGCATTTTGCCAGGGATCATTGGTTTGATCCAGGCCACCGAGACGGTGAAACTGATCCTGGGCGCCGGTGAGCCGCTAGTTGGACGACTGCTGCTCTACGACGCGCTGGCGATGCGTTTTCGCGAACTGAAGCTGCGGCGCAATCCCGAGTGCCCGGTGTGCGGCGATCACCCCACCATTCGCGAGCTGATCGACTATCAGGAATTCTGCGGCATCCCCAACCAGGCGCATGAGCCGGCCGTGGTGGAGGGCGACATCGATCCGGTGGAAGTGAAGGCCAAGATCGACCGCGGCGATCCGTTCATTTTGATCGACGTGCGCGAGCCGCATGAATACCAGATCTGCCGCATCCCCTCGGCCAAGCTGATCCCGCTGGGCGATCTGCCGAAACGCGTGAATGAGCTCGATTCCGCCGACGAAATCGTCGCGCACTGCAAGAGCGGGGTGCGCAGCGCTAAGGCGGTCGATTTTTTGAAGCAGGCCGGATTTAAGAAGGTCCGCAACATGAGGGGCGGGATCCTGGCCTGGAGCGATAAAGTCGATCCGAGCGTTCCGAAATATTAGGGTCCGACCGGGTGCCTACTTCTCGGTCGCGGGATTCTCGGGTGAGGGTCCAGGTTTGCTTTGCTTAGCCGAGAGATGATGGAAGTTGGACCATTCGCCTTGTTGGGAATCCTGCAGCATCACGCCGCCGTCCGCACATCCGACGCTGATCAGACAAAAAGCTCCCAAGAAAATGGCGGCCAAGATTCGCATATTCCGTACTCTAGCACAGAGCGGCGCCGCAGTATAATGAGAACACGTGGCGCTATCGTCTAACGGTTAGGACGGAGCCCTCTCAAGGCTTAAATACGGGTTCGATTCCCGTTAGCGCTACCACCCCGTGGGCCTTTCAGAAGGAGCCACCAGTGAACGTTGCCATCGACATTCCGGACGAGATCGGACAGGCGCTGGCCACCCAAGCGGGCGGCGTCACGCGGGCGGTGCTGGAAGCGGTCGCCATCGAGGCATATCGCTCCAGCGCGATCACGCCTGCCCAAGTCCAGCAGATGCTCGGGCTGGGCTCCCGGTGGCAGACAGAGACGTTCCTCCGGCGCGCCGAGGCATTCCACGACTACACGACGGAAGACCTTGAACGGGATATCGCAGCAATTCGTGACGCCAGTCGGCGATGATAGCCGTCGCGAACTAAGCCTGCTGCCATGACGTCCCATGACATCCGGCGCTCGCACGCGCTGGCACTACACGGCGCGTGGCCAACAGGACGAACGCAGAATGGATCAGTTAGCACAGGTTGATAGGCCATCACCGTCGCAACCGCATTCGATTCCGGTTAGTGCTACCGATTCCTCCCGTTTTTAATAACTTTCGAAACGGGCATTAAAGCGCCGCCTGTTAGGCGCGAGACCCTGATGCGCAAGCCGAGGGAACCACAGCCCGTGATGGCAGCCATCGCCGGAACTACCCTGATGAGTCTGCGGGCGCCGCACCCAATTCTCCGAGCTTCGACCTATCGATCCTTGTTACACTTGGATTCTACCCATGGCGATTAGCAAGGACTTGCTGGAGATCCTGGTCTGCCCATTATGCAAAGCTAGCCTGGAGTTGAAGCCCGATCAGAGCGGGCTGAAATGTGTGCAGTGTAAACGCGTCTACCCGATTCGGGACGATATTCCCGTCATGCTGATCGACGAAGCCAAGATCGAAGAATAACTGCCCGTTCTTTGGTAACGATGAACACCATAACAGACCGGGTGTCGCCCGGAGCAGCGGCCGTTTCGCGATGAAGCGCCTGCTCCGCTTCGTCCGGCCCTATTCGGCTCCGCTGCTGCTATCGGTGATCCTCATGGCCGCGGTGGGCGCCGCGCAAGGCTTGATGGCGGTGCTGATCGGCCCGATCTTCGATCGCGTGCTGAAGCCTGACTCGCCGGACGCGCCGGTGCTGCTGTTCAAAATTCCGATTTTTAATCATCCCGTCAATCTCCAGGACCTGCTCCCCTCCGCCATTCACAACATCTGGACCATGGTGTTCGTCGCCATCCTGGGCGCTTTCACCGTGAAAGGGGTGTGCGATTATTTCGGGAACTATTTCGTCAACTACGTCGGATTTTCCGCGGTCACCGACCTGCGGCAAAAGGTCTTCGACCGCGTGCTGCGGCAGGACGCCCATTTTTTCGAGTCCAATTCCACCGGCCGCGTGATGTCGTCCATCATGAACGACCTGGAAAAAATCCAGGTGGCCACTTCGCATATGCTGGCTGATTGGCTGCGCCAGTCCTTCTCTGTAATCTTCCTGCTGTTCGTCGTGATCCAAAAAGATTGGCGCCTGGCCATCGTAAGCCTTACCCTGCTCCCGTTCGTGTTAATTCCCACGCTGCGCATCGGCCGCCGCATTCGCAGAACGACGCGCCGGGCTCAGGATGAAGCCGCGGAATTGAATCAGATTCTGCAGGAAACCATCAGCGGGCATCAGGTGGTGAAGTCGTTCGGCGCCGAAGATGTGGAATCGAATCGCTTCCGTTTGGCCGCCGATCAACTCAAAGCCAGCAATCTACGATATGTTTTGCAGCAGGCGCTGGCTTCGCCTCTGATCGAGTTCTTTGGAGCGATAACCATCGTCGGGCTGTTGACGTACGCGCGCACCGAGATCAAGGCCGGAACGCTGACGGCGGGCCAATTTACCAGCTTCGTCATCGCGCTGCTGATGTTGTATGAACCCGTGAAGCGGCTCACCGGCATTCACAACATTTTCCAGCAGGCCGCGGGAGCCTCGCAAAAAGTCTTCGAGTATCTGGACCGGGATCAACAAATTTCCGAACGCCCTGGGGCGGTCAAGCTTTCGAAGTTCCAAGAATCGATCGTGCTCGACAACGTTGGATTCCGGTATTCGAGCGCGCCCAACGGGTTTTCGCTGGACGGCATCCGGCTGGAAGTCCACGCCGGAGAAGTAGTGGCTCTGGTGGGGCCGAGCGGCGCGGGCAAAACCACGCTGGCCAACCTGGTGCCGCGCTTCTACGACGTGACCAGCGGCGCGGTGCTGATCGACGGCAAGGACGTGCGCGATCTGCAGCTGGCCTCGTTACGCGAGCGGGTCGGCATGGTCGCGCAGGAAACTTTTCTGTTCAACGATACCGTGGCCAACAACATTCGCTACGGCAAGCCCAAAGCCAAGCCGGAAGAAGTTCGCGAGGCGGCGCGCAACGCACTGGCCGACGAGTTTATCGAACGCATGCCGCACGGCTACGATACGGTAATCGGCGAACGCGGTATGATGCTGAGCGGAGGCCAGCGGCAACGGCTGGCGATCGCCCGCGCTCTGCTCAAGAACGCGCCCATTCTGATCCTGGACGAGGCCACTTCGCATCTCGATACCGAGTCTGAAATTCTGGTGCAGCGCGCCTTGCAAACCTTGATGAGCAATCGCACCGTGATCGTGATCGCTCACCGGCTGTCCACCATCCGCCGCGCCGACAAGATCGTGGTCCTGGATAACGGCCGCATCGCCGAGACCGGAACGCACGAAGAGTTGATCAACCAGGGCGGTATTTATCATCGCTTGCACGGCTTGCAATTTCTGGAGGCGGATCCTTTGATTAACTCATGAGCGCGCCGATCCGCAGCATGACCGGCTTTGCCCGCATCCACCAGTCCACTCCGCAGGGCGAAATCACGGTCATTTTGAAGAGCGTCAATCACCGCGGCCTGGACCTTCACTTCCACCTGCCGCCCGATTTCGATCCATTCGAAAGCGCAATCCGCGCCGCTATCAAGAGAGCCATTCTTCGTGGACACGTCGATGTTCGCTGCGCGCTGGCGCAATCCGGCAGCGGCGCGGCCGGAGGCTTGAACATTCCTCTGTTCAAGGCTTATCTCGCTGCTTTTCGCCAAGCCGCCCGCGAGGAGGCGCTGAAAGCCGAACCCGATCTGAACCAAATCCTGCAGCATCCGGGCATGTTCGGCGCGGCCCAAGATCAGGAATCAGACCCAGAGCTTGAGGCAGCCATTATCAATGTTGTCGAACAGGCGGCCGAGGCGTTGAATGGGTTCCGCGCACGCGAAGGCGCCGAACTGGCCACCGTCATTCGCGAGCAGAACCACGCGATTCAGCGGAGCGCGGCGGAGATAGAACAAATCCGCGCGAAGGCCACGCCTGCGTTTCAAGCGCGCCTCCAGGAAAGGCTGCGCGACTTGCTGGCGAATTCGCCCCTGGATCCGCAGCGGCTGGCTCAAGAAGCCGCACTGCTGGCCGACCGCAGCGACATCGGTGAGGAAATCGCGCGTCTCAAGATTCACTCCAAGCAGGTGGACGAAATTCTGGATGCGGGCGGAGAGGTGGGCAAGAAGCTCGATTTTCTCTTGCAGGAGATGAACCGAGAAGCGAACACGATTCTCTCAAAGACGGGCGGAATCGGCGAGCTCGGCCTGCGCATCACCGAGCTGGCGCTGGACGGCAAGTCTAGCATCGAAAAAATCCGCGAGCAAGCGCTGAACCTGGAATGACACCCACAGCTGGTGTGGTCTGACATGATCTCCGTCTTCATCATCTCGGCCCCCTCGGGCTCGGGCAAATCCACGCTGGTCCACCGTCTGCTCGAGACCGTCCCCAATTTGGCCTTCTCGATCTCCTACACCACGCGCCCGCCCCGCCCGTCTGAAACCGACGGAGTAGACTACGTTTTCATTACCCGTGGAGACTTCGAAAATCGCCTGGCCCGCGGCGAATTTCTAGAATACGCCGAGGTTTTCGGCAACTACTACGGCACCAACCGCGAAAGCTTCGAGCGGGCCATCCAGGAGGGCTGCGACCTGGTACTCGACATCGACGTCCAAGGTGCGCGACAATTGAAAGTGGCGATCCCGGAAGCAATTAGTGTGTTCGTGCTTCCGCCCTCCCGGGACGTTCTCGAGCAAAGGCTTCGTGCCCGGTCTCAAGACAGCGAGGAAGTGATTCAACGCCGTTTGCAAGGGGCCGCGGCCGAAGTTCGAAATTATACGCAATATGATTATGTCCTGATCAACCGGGAAATCGAGGAATCGGCCGCGCGCCTGGCGTCTATTGTCAAGGCCGAGCGGCTGAGAAAGGCCCGCATGGAAGAAGAAGTCCGGCCCATCCTCGAAAGCTTTGAGCGGCAGTGATCCCAAGTTTCAACCGAGGTTCGATTACGCATGGCTGAGAGATTGAAGAACAACGCGATGTACGCGATTCCGGATGACAGTGAGCAGAGCACCTACCGGTACATTATCGTAGCGGCTAAACGGGCGCGCCAGCTCCAGAATGGCGCGCGTCCATTTCTGCCCACCACATCCAAGAAGCCGACGGTGACGGCGATGGAAGAAGTGCGCCGCGGCCTGGTGAAGTATAGCGACGCGCTGCGCGAGACGCCCCAAGAGGAACTCGCGCCGCAAGAGTGACATCGCATAGGGTGTCATCGAGGAGCCTGACCGGATGAACGCGATCTTGGGCGTGGGCGGTGGAATCGCGGCGTACAAGTCCGCCGAGCTGGCCCGGGCCCTGATGGAACGCGGGCTGCGCGTTCAGGCGGTGCTCACGGCAGCCGCCCAGCGCTTCATCACTCCACTAACTTTCGCGGCGCTGACTGGACGCAAGGTCATTACCGATTTGTTCGCCGCCGGAAGCTCCGAGGAAACGCTCTCGAGCGCCATCGAGCATATCGCGGTGGCGCAGGACAACGACGTGATGGTGATTGCACCCGCCACGGCCGATTTGATGGCGCGCCTGGCCCACGGGCATGCCGACGATTTTCTCACCACCTGCTACCTCGCCTTCACGGGCCGCGTGGTGCTGGCGCCCGCGATGAACACCAATATGTGGATGCATCCGGCTACGCAGGAGAATTTGCGGATTCTCGAAAAGCGCGGCCACCTGATCGTCGAGCCTGAGGAAGGCATGCTGGCCTGCGGCATGACCGGACCGGGACGTTTGGCCGAGCCCGCGCGAATTGCCGACATCGTCGCCGGCCTCGGTTTGCATCGGCATGACCTGGAAGGCGAGACGGTTCTAATAACGGCGGGGCCCACGCAGGAGCCGCTCGATCCGGTGCGCTTCATCTCCAACCGCTCCAGCGGAAAAATGGGCTACGCGCTGGCTCAAGCCGCCATGGATCGGGGTGCGCACGCGATCCTGGTCTCCGGTCCGGTTCAGCTTCCGGAGCCCTATGGCGTGCAAGTGATCCACGTCAAGACCGCGGTGGAGATGCGCAACGCGGTAATGGCGAACCTGGCCGATGCCACCATTGTCGTCAAGTCCGCAGCCGTCGCCGACTATCATCTTTCGCACGTCCCCCAGCACAAGATCAAGAAGACGGCCATGCGCATGTCGCTGGAGCTGGAACCCACTCCCGATATCCTGGCTGAGCTTGGTCACAAGAAAGGCGATCGCCTGCTTATCGGATTCGCCGCCGAAACCGAGAAGCTCATCGAGAGCGCGCGTCAAAAGCTCGAATCGAAAAACTGCGACCTGGTGGTGGCCAACCTGGTGAACCAGGATGGCACCGGCTTTGAATCCGATCAAAACGAAGTGGTGCTGGTGTTGCGCACGGGCGAAACCATCCCGCTGGCGCGCGCACCTAAGCGCGAGATCGCCGACCGGATTTTCGATCAGGTCCTCAAGCTGCGCCTGGCTCTGCACGCGGCCCAATGACACAGGACCCCGAATGACAGAAGGCGAGGTCCGGCGCTACCTCGAGTTCTACCAGGATCTCGGCGTCAAAACTATTTTCCGCCGCGAGGCTGCGCATGCTTCGGCGGCCGCGCTGCAACCTGCTGCCATCGTCGAGCCCCCCTCGCTCCCGACGCTCGAACCGGCCGGCGACACGCTGCTCAAAATCCTCGAGGATATCGGCGATTGCAAACGCTGCCGCCTGCACGAAGGCCGGAATAAGCTGGTCTTCGGAACCGGCAACGAGCAAGCCAAACTGGTTTTCGTCGGCGAAGGCCCGGGCGCCGATGAGGATGAGCAGGGCTTCCCGTTCGTCGGCCGCGCCGGCCAGCTGCTCACGCAGATGATCGAGGGCACCGCGCGCAAGGAGGGCATTCCGCTGGAGCGCCGCGACGTCTACATCTGCAACGTGGTGAAATGCCGGCCGCCCGAGAACCGCACGCCACAGCCCGACGAAATGGAAATCTGCGGCCAATTCCTGTATCGCCAGCTTCAGGCCATTCGTCCCAAAGCCATCTGCGCACTCGGGTCCACCGCGGCCAAAGCTCTGCTCGGAACCAAGGAAGGCGTTACGCGATTGCGCGGCAAATGGCAGCGCTGGCGCGACATTCCGGTGATGGTGACCTTCCATCCGTCGTACCTGCTGCGGCCCTACAACCAGAACGCCAAGAAGCGAAGCTTGGGAGGATCTGAAAATGGTCCTGCACTATGTCTACGACTAGCCGCGGCGTCTTCCTGACGTTTGAGGGCCCCGACGGAAGCGGCAAAAGCACGCAAGCCCGCCTGCTCACCGAACGTCTGCGCGCCGAAGGACACCAGGTGATCGAGACGGCCGAACCGGGCGGCACACCCATCGGCCAGCAGATCCGTCGCATCCTACTCGATCCCGCGAATCACGACCTCCGCGCCATTCCCGAGCTTCTGCTCATGTTCGCCGCGCGCGCGCAAAATGTCGAGCAATGGATTCTTCCGGCGCTCGAACAAGGCCAGATCGTGGTCTGCGACCGCTTTACCGATTCTTCCATCGCCTATCAGGGTGCCGGGCGCGGCCTGGGATGGAAGACGGTCCTCGATCTCGACCGCATTGCCTGCCACGGCCTGGTTCCCGACCTGACGCTGTGCATCGACATCGACACCGAAACCGGCTTGGCCCGCGCTCATTCCCGCAATCTCAGCGAAAGCAGCCAAGAAAGAATCGCGCCTGGACGAGCAGTCGCGCGACTTCCACGAAAAAGCCCGCGCCGCTTACCATGAGCTGGCTCTGCGCCAGCCCCAGCGCTTCCACTTGATCGACGGCCACGATACGCCTGAGGCGGTCGCGGCCAAAGTCTGGGAAGAAGTCGCGGCATTCCTCAATCGCCCGGCGGCGCGCTGACTACTCGTCCTCAACCGGACCCGCAACCTTGGCTTCTCCCGCGATGCCGGCTCGTTTTCTAGCCGAGAACATCGCGCCTCGGGCCGGCTTGGGCGATGCGAAATGCGTCAAGCCCAGGGGAACGGGCACATCGTCGTAAATCGCCTCCATGCCGCCGCGCATGAAATAGGTCTCATGCCAGAATCCGGTGCCGCCTGAGTCACGCACGAACTCCTGCCACCAGCTCTGATGCGGCATCGTGCGCGACCAGTTTTCCAGTGACTCGAAATCGCGCCAATATTGCCGCATCCCGAGATGTGGAGGGAAAAACGAAAAGTACAGATTCTCGTGCAGCAGCAGCCCGTCCGGTTTCGCGGCCACCGAGTTCTGAATGCGCGGGCCGAATTTGAACAAGGTCGCCAGCCCCCGCAGCGAATTCGCGCGCATCCCCAAATAGATCACCACCAGATCCGGATAAGATCCCAGATCCACCGTTACCCGATTCACCTTGGCAGCCATGCGAATTAGTGTAACCGCTAGCCCGGTTGTGTTCAGCGGCGAGTTCCAGTAATGTACTTGTGAATGGAACACCGTCGAACCTATCTCGTCAACTTGGCCGCGATCCTGGCCTGCGCCGTCTCCGTGCAAGCCCGCGTCACTCGCGTAGTGATCGAACATCGCGATTCGCCCGCATACAAAGGCCAGTCCTTCGGCACGGGCGGCGCGTATGAACGCCTCACCGGGCATTTCTACGGCGAACTGGATCCTAAAGATCCGCTGAACGCGATCATCACCGATCTCGCGCTGGCGCCGCGCAACGCGAAAGGCAAAGTGGAATACTCCGCCACGTTCTCGCTGGCCAAGCCACTCGATCTTTCCAAAATCAGCGGAGTGCTTATCTACGAAGTTCCCAACCGTGGCCACGTCGCGCTGGACGGTCCCGCTACCAACGCGGGCGCCATGGCCGACTTCTTCCAGTTCGGCCACGTGCTGGTCGCCAGCGGCTGGCAGGGCGACATCCCGGCCGCGAAGGGAATGGAAACCCTGGTGGTCCCGATCGCCAAGAATCCGGACGGCTCATCGATCACCGGGCCTGTGATGGTGCGTTTCGTCGACATGAAGCCCGGCACAACTACGCTAGAGATGACGGGCGGTTTGGGCGGGGGCGTGCCTTCGCCGTTGCCGGCCAGCCTGGACACAGCACGAGCCACACTGACTCGCCGGGCCGGTGAAGGCCGCGAAGTGATTCCGCTGAAATCCACGGATTGGGCTTTCGGAGATTGCAGCAAAACGCCGTTCCCTGGGGAAGCCGACCCGCACAAGGTCTGCGTCAAAGGCGGCTTCGATCCGGCCTATCTCTACGAACTGGTCTACACCGCCAAGGACCCGCTGGTACTCGGCATCGGCTACGCGGCCACACGCGACCTGAACTCGTTCCTGCGCTACGCCAGCGCCGACGACGCGGGCACGCCCAATCCGTTGGCGGGCAAAATCTCCTACGCCATCGGCCGCGGCACGTCGCAATCCGGCAACTATCTGCGCAGCTTCATTCACCTCGGTTTTAATCAAGATGAATCCAAGCGCATCGTATTCGACGGCGCGCACCCGAACATCGCCGCGCGGCAGAATCCGATGAATTTCCGTTTCGCCGTGCCCGGTGGCGCCGCGGATCTGTATCAGCCTGGCAGCGACGGCATCGTGTGGTGGAGCGATTATACCGACGAAGCGCGTCATCTGGCCAAAGGCGGACTGCTCGACCGCTGCACCGCCACCAAGACCTGTCCCAAAATTGTCGAGACTTTCGGCGCATCGGAAATTTGGGGCTTGCGCGGATCGCCCGATTTGGTCGGAACCAAAGCCGATCGCGACATTCCACTGCCCGCGAATGTGCGCCGCTACTATTTCCCCGGCGTGACGCACAATGGCGGCCGCGGGGGATTTTCCGAGGTTACGCCTGCAGGCGGCGGGCGATGCGAATTGCCGGACAACCCGAACCCGTCTTCCGATACCATGCGCGCGCTGAGCGAGGCTCTGACCGACTGGGTGGTCAAGAACACCGCGCCTCCGCCCAGCGAGTATCCACGGCTGGATCGCGGCGAACTCGTCCCGGCAACGCACCAGGCGCTGGGCTTTCCCGTGATCCCTGGCGTGCCTCTTCCCGACGGCATCCAGCTTCCGCTTTTCGAATACGACTTCGGTCCCAAATTTAACGCGTTCGATCTGGCAGGCTGGATCACCATCCAGCCGCCGGTAATCAAGGAAGTGCTGCCGAGCCTCGCGGTCAAAGTGAACGCGGACGGTAATGAAACCGTCGGTGTGGCGAGCGTGCTGCACCAGGTTCCACTCGGCACCTACCTGGGCTGGAACGTCACCGCTTCCGGATATTTCAAAGGAACCGAATGCGGGTTCTCCGGCGGCTACGTTCCGTTCGCCAAGACGAAAGCCGAGCGAATGGAGGCCGGCGATCCACGCCCGTCGCTCGAGGAGCGCTACGGCACGCACGAAAAATACGTGGAGCTGGTTCGCGCCGCGGCGACGCATCTCGTCCAGGGTCGCTTCCTGCTTCAGCCCGACGCCGACCGCCTGATCGCGCAAGCCGAGTCCAGCAACGTCCTGCGTTGAATCTCGGCTACTTTACCTCCGCCGCGCAGGTATCGTAGGCCTGTTTAACAAGCCGGCTTGCCGCCGCGAGCGAAAAACCATCGCCATTAAACGCATAATCGACTCGAAACGTGCGGAACAGCGCCGCGGGCCGGATATCGTCCAGGAATCCGGCGCCGCGCGCACAGGCCTTGCGCGAGCCTTCGCTGAGCGGTCCGCGGCGGCAACGCGCTGAGATCGAAATTCCCAACTTGCCCGGCGCACCAGGGACGAACTTCACGTCCTGAATGGCCGACTGCACTACTACTCGTCTGGGTGACTCGCACGCCCCGCCGGTATTATCGAAAGCCGCAAGCAAGTCGATTTTTTGGTCCGGAAGATACGACAACGTGAGCCGCGCCCGCTCGCGATCCGGCGTCGAAGAAGCTTCATAACAAACCAGGCCGTCGCGCCCGGTGCGGCTCACCACCTTGCGGCAGGCGCCATCCGGTAAGCCCTGCTCGCGATCCACGAACCAGCCGCTCGAGGAATGCGTTAAAAGCGCTGGACCGCACGCATCCAGATCCAGCAGCAAATCGTCCGAATCCGGCGTCAAGAAATGTCCGCGCAGCACCGACACGATGCTGGCATTGGCTCGCGCTCCGGCCTTGGCGCTGGAAGCAGGGCAGACGCGGCACCCGCTCTCCTTGCCCATGTATTCTTGACCAGGGCACAACAGACCGAGAATCTCCCCCAACTCAGCTTTTGCGAGCAACGTGTTGTCCGCTGCAAAAGGAGGCTGTGTGAACTGCGCCGCGCAGGGCAGAGAAGCCGCCAGCACAATCAGGATCGGTGAAATTCGCATGCTCACCCCAACAGCTTCAGCTCGTGAATCCGATTCACGTCCAAGACCAGGTCGCCCTTCGGGTCCACGCGGAAAGCCGGCTCGAACTTAGCGCCCCACAAGATCTCATCGTGACGGTATGAATACTGCTGATGGACGACTTGGCTGAACGTATCGTCGAAACCTTTGATCAGAATCAACAGCTCGGCATCGAGCCCGCGCAGGTCCTCAGCGGTCTTTCCGAGCAGCGGACTCGCGGAATCGATGGGATGCACTACCGTCCAGGTCAGGGGGAAAAAATACACCTGGCGCCGCTCCAAGGATAGATCCAAGAAAGCGCGTTTGAGCTGCCCATCGGCCCGGCTCACGGTCATGAGCAATACACGAGCCTCCAGATCCATCAGCACATTGGTGCGAGCGTTGGTGATGCGGAATTGCAAACTGGTCCCATCCTGATAGGGCGCGATCAGCGCGCGTTGGCTGAACAGAATCTTGGCTGACGGCCGGGAGAATCTTCCATATAGCAGGCCCGTGGCCACCGCGAAGACCATCAGGCCTGTCGCCGCTTCCAGTGCCGATACAGCATTGGCCATGGTTCCGGCCGGAAAGACGTTGCCGTAGCCGACCGTTGTCAGAGTGTGCACGCTGAAGAAGAACGCATTTAGAAACGCCCCCATCTCCGGCTCAGTGCCTCGCAGATGCTCCATGCCAATGGCCAGATAAAGGCTCGCAAAAAACACGTTAACGGCCAGGAAAATTGCGAGCACCACGGCGAAAAATCGCGGCCAGGTGGTGTCGATCAGCATGAGATAAAGGTTGGTGTCGCGCAGCCGCAAACCCTTGCGATGGACATTGAACGAGCCGTCGGGATTGATGGCCCGCCGCAATTCGCCCGAAAACTGTGTGGTCAATCCTGGATCGAACGATTCCGGTTTCATAGGAATGAAAACAGCTTAACCCAACCGGAAGCATGTGTTCGAGCGAAAGGCGCACGCCGTTCGAGGCATTCCTCCGTTGAGACCACACGCCCTCTTTCCAAGTGGTCCAAAGGAGATTTTGTATGAAAGCAGCCGGTGGTAGTGTGTTTGCGCTCGGTCTTGGAGCGCTGGTCGTGGCGGTGTTCTCGTTTCGCAGCCTCTCAGCGCAAACCGGGCGCAGCGGAGCCTACCGCATCAGCGGCCCCTTCGCGTACGAGAACATCGAGATATTTCTGATTCACGGCTCGGCCAAGCCGGCCAAGAGCCTGCTCACGCTCGAGGAAGCGCTGGCGCAGCATAAGGTGGTTGTTTATGAAACGCGCAATGTCAACGAACTCACCATCGAAAACGTTTCCGGTGAAGACGTGTTCATCGAATCCGGAGACATCGTCAAGGGCGGTGCGCAGGATCGCACGCTCAAGGACGACATCATCCTGCCTACGAAATCGGGCCGGGTGAACATCAACGCGTTCTGCGTCGAGCATGGCCGCTGGAGTGCGCGCGGCAACGAATCGGTGGCCACCTTTAACGCTTCCACCGACTCGCTGGCCACCAAGGAGCTGAAAATGGCCGTCAAAAAGGAAGCCGATCAGCGTTCGGTTTGGGACAAGGTGGCTGCCGCGCAAGCCAGCCTCGCCAGCGCGCTTCGCTCCGACGTCCGCGCCGCACCCGCGCCCACCAGCATGGCCATGACGATGCAGACTCCCGTGGTCCAGAAATCGATCGACGGCTATCTGCGCGATCTGAAGAGCATCGTCGATGGCAAGAACGACGTCATCGGCTACGCGTTCGCCATCAATGGCAAAGTAAACAGCGCCGACGTTTATTCCTCGCACGATCTTTTCCTGAAGCTCTGGGGGAAGCTGCTGCGTGCCAGCGCGGTGGAGGCGGTATCCGAATACGATGCGGCTAAGAAGTTCAGCCCGGCCACGCTAGCCGCGGTTAGAGCCGCGCTCCAGGATGCCGATGCCGGCAAAGCTTCCGCGCGCCAGTTGACTGATCGCACCAGCGTCATGGTCAAAGAAACCGCGCACAACATCTTATTCGAAACCCGTGACCGCGCTCAAGGCGACGCTTGGATTCATCGCAGCTACCTGACGAAGTAATGCCAGTATTGCCGGCCGCAAACCGGGGACGGCACGTCTGGTGACCGAGCCAGACGGCTGGACCCGGGCCACGGTATACTGGGCTTAGACAGCCTGCGGGCATTTATGACCAGCCGTATCAAAATTTTTGTCGCTTCCACCTCCACTTGCCTCGTTTTCGTGCTCCTTTTCGGAGCCATGCGCGGCAAAAGCGCCTCCCCCGAGGACACCTACCGGCATCTCGCCGTTTATACCGAAGTGCTCTCGCGCATCAAGAGCGATTATGTCGAAGAGCCCGACATGAAGAGCGTCACGCTGGGCGCGGTCAACGGGTTGCTCGAATCGATCGATCCCTATGCCAGCTATTTGAACGCCGATCAGTACAAACAGTGGCAGGCCAGCAAGGGCCAGCATAAGGCCAGCGTGGGTCTGATTCTGTCGAAGAAATTCGGCTATGTCGGGATCGTCGATGCGGTCCCCGGCTCGCCCGCGGCCAAGGCTGGATTGACC
>CAVXJU010000092.1:0-18042 GCA_963761935.1 Terriglobia bacterium
CGATAACGGCGTCAAGCAGGAAGTAGCCGTGTTTGAACGCCAGACCGAACAGCCGCTCTCGGTGGCGCTCATGCTCGACACCAGTGCTTCGGTGAATATCGAACTGCGCTACGAATTGGATTCGGCGGCCAAGTTTCTCAAAGCTCTCATCAGCGAAGGGAACCCGGAAGACACCGCGGCGCTCTACAGTTTCGACTGGCAAACCACCGTGATGAAAGGCTTCACGCGGCGCTTCGCACAGCTGGAACAGGCGCTGCGGCAGGTGAGAGCGTCGGGTGGGACTTCCCTGTACGACGCCGTCTACCTGGTGTCGCGCCAGCTCGAGGATCGCGACGGCCGGCACGTCATGGTGATCGTCACGGACGGCGGCGACACGACGTCGAGCAAGGATTTTCACGAGGCGCTGGAATCCATTCAACGCGCCGATGCCATCATGTATCCGATCGTCGTGATTCCGATCAAAAACAGCGCCGGGCGCAATATCGGCGGCGAGAATGCTCTCACCACCTTGGCTGCGGGAACCGGGGGACGCGTGTTCAGGCCCAGCTCGGCTCCGGAGCTGGATACCGCCTTCGCTGAGATTCTGCGCGAGCTGCGAACGCAGTACCTGGTCGGTTTTTATCCCAAGGACGTGCCACCCACCAAGGATCGCTTCCACCTGCTGAAGGTAAATGTGCCCAACAACAAATTGCGCGTCATCACGCGTAGCGGCTACTATGGGGATGCGGATGCAACAAAAGGATTCGGCCGCTAACGGGGACACACCGATGAGCAAAGCCAAAACTAAAGCCCCGGAGCAGACCTTCGAAGAAGTGAAGTACCTGAAGCACTTGATCGCGAACGAAATTCCAGTCCGCATCCGGCTGAGCAGCAACGAAGAGGTTGCCGGTATCATCGAGTTTTTCGATACCAACTTCATTCGCGTGACCCGCCACGGCGCGCCGAATCTGTTCCTCTTCAAGCACGACATCAAATATCTATACGAAGACCCCGAGGCCTAGACGCGACGTTTGGCGCGGGCTCGGGCGCTAGGGTTGCGATCATTATGGCTTCTTATCTAGAGATCAGCGCGGAGATAGCCCGGGAAGCCGGGGCGCTGCTCGCGAAATTTTTCGAGAAGCACATCGGCTACGAGTTGAAGGGCGAGCACGACCTGGTGACGGAAGCCGACCGCACCTCCGAGCGGCTGGTGGTAGACCGGCTGCGCGCGCATTTCCCCTCGCACTCCATCGTGGCCGAAGAAGGCGGCGGGCACACCGGCACATCCGATTACTGCTGGTACGTGGATCCTCTGGACGGCACCACCAACTTCGCGCACGGCTTCCCGATGTACAACGTCACGCTAGCGCTGGAGCAGGCCGGCGAGCTGGTGGCGGGCGTGATCTTCGATCCGGAGCGCAACGAGATGTTTTCGAGCGAGCGCGGATCGGGTGCGTATTTGAACAACCGGCGCATCCGGGTTTCCAAGGTGCGCCGCGTGGAAGAAGCGCTGGTGGCCACCGGCTTCCCCAGCAAGAAGCGGCATCTGGACATCAACGTGCATTTTTACTATCAGCTCGCCATGATCACGCATGGCGTGCGGCGGGCTGGCTCGGCGGCGCTCGATCTGGCTTACGTGGCCAGCGGCCGGCTGGACGGCTTCTGGGAGTTCGGTCTGAATCCCTGGGATATGGCGGCCGGAATTTTATTGATCCAGGAGGCGGGCGGCCAATGTTCGGACATGCAAGGCGGACCGGTTTCGCTGCGCGGCCCGCACTTGCTGGCCGACAACGGCACCATCCACGCCGGCATGCTGGAAATCTTCGGCGAAGTTTTTCAGGGCAAATACCGGTACAAGATGCCGATGATTCAAGTATGATTCGCCTCAACATCCACGAAGCGAAGCTGCATTTATCGAAATATCTTGACCGCCTCGCAAAGGGCGAGACCATTTTGCGTCGCAAACGAAACGTACCGGTGGCCGAGATCCGTGGCATCCGGACCGCGAGAAAAGCCGAACGCCCGATTGGTCTGGCGAAACAACGAATCCGGGTTCCCAACTCGTTATTCAAACCTCTACCCAGAGAGATTCTTGACGGCTTTGAAGGAAAACCGTGAGGTTTAGTGCTTGGGTTCAGCTTTGCCGGACGCGCCAGTTGTCGATAACCAGCTTGACTCCGGTCTTCTGAATGAACTGGAAGTCACTCGTGTTTCCGGTCACCAAAGGCAAGCCGAGCCGAATGGCTACGGCGGCAATGAGGCAATCCGGCAGTTCCACGATCGTTCCTGGTTTGCGCGCCGCGGCCTTGATGAGTGCGGCTTCCAAATAATCATGCGCGGTCGGCGTAATTTGCTCATTCTGATTTAGCCACGCCAGAGCTTTCTGCAACTGTCCCGACGCGCCTTTGAACTCCAGTCCAAAGGCGATCCCATGGACGGTTACGCTGGTAAAAGTAAACCTGCCATGCTCGCGTGCATAATCGGCTGCGCGATCGGCGACGACCTTATCGTGACCCTTGAGATATTCAGAAAGAATATCGGTGTCCAGAAGAACTTTGACCATTTAGAGCGCCGGGCGGCTGCTGGGGCGGCGTCTTTCCTCGTAGGCGAGCTCGACGACCTCATCCAACAAGGCAGAATCTTCCGGGCTGCCGAACAATCCAAGTCCTTCTTCAACAACTGGCGCATCGGATCGACCTATCTGCGCCGGGCGGTGTTGATCTAGCCAGGCGTACAATTCGGCCAATTGCTGGGGGTCCAGCCGGTCAATAGCGCGTTCGATTTCTCTTAGAGAATTCATGGCTGGACTCCCTTCCTCCTTCAACATTACCGGATATAGGCCGCTTTGTCATTCGCCGGGCTAGTTTTCTCTGGCTTGGACGGTGGCTCGCGTCCCGCGTAGAGTGTTCAGCATCGACTCTTTGGGAAACACCTCCAGGAAGCCTTTCAGCATGAAGCCCAGGCCTAGCGGCAAGTCGCGCGACAGCGAGATGGCTTCGCACTCGGCGTAAACACCGCCGTCGGCTTCTTCAAAACGCCAATAAGAATTGAGCCGCCATAGAAAGCCGGTGTCGTCGCCCACCGGCTCCTCTTCGGTGTAGGAATTCTTTGGGTCTGTCACCTCGGCGATACGCGTAGAGTGCGACGTCACGTACATGCGTTTCGCATCCAGCATTGCGTAGTGCACGCGGTAGTTGGCGTTCAACACGACGGTCAGTATCTGCCTTTTGTAGAGCCGGAGAAAAATCTCATATTCATCGCCGTGGTGCGAGATTTCCTTGGACTCGATGACCTCCGGCTGGTAGAAATTCTTGTAGTTCGGGTAGTCCTGGAGAACCGCCCGGACGCCGGCGATGCTGGCGCCGGGGATGAACATCATACCCAGCCAGTCCTGCAATAATCCGCCGGGAAGCTGCATGTCCTTAGCGCCAGCGAGCGTCGAGGCGGGCTGGATCACCAATTCCCCGCTCCGAACCCGGGCTTTCAAATCGGGAGCCGCATCCAGGTGCAGGAAGCGGGCGGGCTGAAGGTCCTGGGCCATTCGGGATTCGGCCGCTTCCACGTAGCGGTCGAACGCGCGAGCGGTCTCGGGTGTGAGGTTGACGAACGCTAAGCTGGGCTGCGCCGCCGCCAGGAGCGCGCAGATCGGGAGCAGGGGACGTACTCGAGTCGACTACCTCTATTGTCCCGCGTCGCGGCGGCGTTATTGAACGAGATTGATGGGCGTGCGGAGCATGAAGTTGATGCGCGTCTCGGATGGAACCACCACGCCAGGGCCTTTGGTCGCGTATTGCACGCCAGTGCCGGCGGCTGCGCCCGCGGCCGCACCGGTTACCGCGCCTTTGCCGTGCCCAAAGATTCCACCAATCGCTGCTCCAGCGGCGGCCGCGCCCCCGATCACCTCGGCGCTACGCCTGCCTCGCGAGGCGCCCTGCTCTTCGAAGAGATTGCTGCGAACCGCGTAGCTGCGCCCCCCGAAAATCAGCGCGACCAATTCGAGGCTTACGGTCGGGCGTCCTTCGATATGCCCGGCCTGCGTAGCATTCACCAATGCCACTCGCGCCGTGGCCCCGCGCGGAATCACGGCTGTTCCGCCCAGCACGACCGGTTCATCCACGCTGGCGTCAAACCTGTCGCCGAGCCGGCTATGCGACGAATCGATGCTGGCGATCATCCGGACCGCAACCGGTGTACCCGCTGGAATCACGGCCGGCGCGGCGACTGGTGGCGGCGTCGGTGCCGCCGGCGGTGGTGGCGGCGGTGCGGCCTGAGGTCTCGCCTGCGGTGCGGCCGGCGGTGGCTGTGGCGCGGATGGATGAGCCGGTGGCGGAGCAGTTTGCCCGCCGCTGGGCGTAGCCTTTATTGGAATTTGGCTGCTCAGCGGGATCACGCTGCTGCCCGGGCCTTGAGAGGACAGTGAGCCGCTATTAGCGCCGGGCGGCAACAGCGGCAGGCTGGTGTCCTGTTTCGGAGCGGGCCGGAAGGTGAACCAGGCCGCCGTCGCAGCTACAATCAGCACGGCTGCGATCCCTCCGCCCAGAATCATTTTTTCTTTCGTCCTGGATGGCGCGGGCGGTGCATTCGGCGCGGTGCCGCGCATAGGAACCGCTGGGATAAACTGAGCCGGCAGCGGGATTCCAGGCGCTGTGTATTGGGGCGCCCGCTCCACAACCGTAGCTCCGGGACGCGCCGGCATGGCTTGCGGCGGCAGTGCCGACGGCGCAGCGACGGCCACGCCTGGAATCGCGACAAAATCGTTGGGACGTTCCAGCGCCGCGCCGAATTCTTCTACCGTCTGGAAGCGAGCATCCTGGCTCTTCTCAATCGCCTTGAGCACCGCGTTCTGAACGCCCGCCGGCACGTAAGGATAAAACTTGGTCAGCAGCGGCGGCGGCGTGTTCACGTGATCGCTCATGATCTGATAGTCGCTTTCGCCGCTGAACGGAACATTGGCGGTGAGCATCTCGTACAAGGTCACGCCGAGCGAATAAATGTCGGACCGGATATCGACGCCGCGATTCAGCACTTGCTCGGGCGACATGTAGAAGGCGGTTCCCATCTGCGTGCCGGTGCGCGTCATACCGCGGCCGCCCAGCACCTTGGCGATTCCGAAGTCCATCACCTTCACGATGCCCTGGCGATTCACCATGATGTTGCTGGGCTTGATATCGCGATGCACGATGCCCATGCGATGCGCGTAACCGAGGCCGAGCAGCGCCTGGCGGAACAGCGGGATGGCTTCTTCGCTGGGTATGGGGCCGCGGCGCTGGATCATCTGCTCCAGGGTTTCGCCTTCGATGAACTCCATCACCATCCACGGCCGGCCGTCCTCGATCAACAGTGCGTAGAGAATCGCCAGGTTGGTGTGGTTCAGGTTGGCCTGCGCCTTCGCCTCGGCGCGGAAGCGCTGCTCCAGCTCCGCATTGCCCCTCAGCTCGGTGTTCAGCGCCTTGATGGCGACCACGCGGTCCAGGTTGACGTCGACGGCCCGATACACCACACCCATGCCGCCTTCGCCCAGCTTTTGGTCAATTCGATAGTTACCGATTTGCGTTCCGACCATTGCTTCGACTTCCTTTGCGGCTGGTCATTGCCGGCTCGAGTGGAAAATCGCCTCCGCTCCCAAAATGCCGCCAGCGTGGCTATGCTTTCATAAAATCCGCAGAATCTGTACAGTTATATTATCAAAACCACCACGATTCTTGGCGGTTTGAACTAACTCGCGGCAGGCTTCCCCGGCCGGCGAAGTGCACGCGCTGTACAGCAGTTCCTGGTCGCTAACCAAGCCGTGCAGGCCGTCGGTGCAGAGCAACAGCACGTCCCCCGGCTGCGAGTGGCACGGGATCTTGAGAAAAATCCGCAGGCACGGTGGATTGAGTTCCGAGCGCCGCGGTGAGAACGTTGCGCTCCGGATGCACCGCCGCTTGTTCCGGCGTAAGCACGCCCTGCCGAACCAGGCGCTGGACGTAGGAATGATCTTCCGTGACGCGCGAAATGGCGGGATTGCGAATCAGGTACAGACGGCTGTCGCCGATGTGTCCGTAATAGAGCTGGTTGTTCTTCAGCACGGCGCAGGTACAAGTGGTGCCCATGCCTTCGAGTTCCGGATGCTCACGTGCGTACTGTTGAATCGCGCTATGCGCTTCGTGGAACGCCGCGATCAGGTTTTCGCGCGTATCGCCGTCGGGATGCGCCAGATACGCGTCGCGCACGCGCTCGACAGCGATGCGGCTGGCCATCTCGCCGCCTTCGTGACCGCCCATTCCGTCGGCGACTACGGCCAAGCGGCCTTTGTCGAGGAATTCCTGTTCGTCTTCAGGCTCGGCGTAGCAGTAGTAATCTTCGTTCTCAGCGCGATGGCATCCAACATCAGTTAAATTGCCGAGTTCCACTCCGGGGCGAATGTGCATAGTAATGGATGTCGAGCTACCAGGCTGGCGACACCGCTGGTGGGAAGGTCAGAGACACTTGAACTTGAGGGTCACGTCGCCGATCCGGACCAGATCGCCGTCCTTTAGCTCCTCGCGAGCCACCGGCTCGTTGCTATCGTTGACGAAAGTTCCGTTGGTGGAGTCCAGGTCGGTGATGAAAAATTTCTGATCCTTGTAACGCAAGCTGGCGTGTTTGGAAGATATGGCCGTGTCGCGCAAGACAATATCGGCGTCCGGCGCCGAGCCGATGATATTCTGGCCGTCGCGAACGCGGAAATCCTCGCCCTTCTGTTCGCCCGTCAAGGCCACGAACCAGCCGACAACGGGCGGTTTCTTCTTGTCGGTGAGCAACACGGTTTTGCGTCCTACGGCCGGCGCACTCGCGCTCTGAGCAGCGGCCGGCTCAGATTCGAGACGCGTCTTCATCGGCGCCGACGCGGGTGTCTGGTAACCCGTCTTCTGACAATACGGGCAGATGGTCCAGGTGTCTTCCATCTGATGTCCATTCGCGCAGAATTTTGCCATGGCGCCTCTCTTAGGAGCTGAAGTATGTCAGGACCACCGATCCTTTTTTGCCCAGCAACACTCGATCGCCATTCTGCAGACCCACTTTGCTGACGCGCGGAGAGTCCACCGAATTGATGTAGGTTCCGTTGGTTGATCCGCGATCGATCACCACCACCGAATTGTCCACCGGTACGATCCAGGCATGTTCGTGCGAAATGGTGTCTTCGTTCACCACGATCTGGCACTTGGCGGGATCGGTGCCCACCAGCAATCCGGCCTTGGTGATGTTGAAGCGCTTGCCCGAGAGCGCTCCGGCGGTCACTTGCACGCTTCCGAAATGGCGCTCGGCCTCGGGTGGCGCGATACCGGCCGGACCCGCCGATTCCAGACGCGTTCCGGCACCGGAGCCGCTTGCGCCAGCGCCAACTCGTGCCGCGCCAGTTGCTACAACGGGCGCCGTTTTTTTGCGAGCCATAACCAGAAACGCGATGGCCAGAATCACTACGCCCACGCCGCTGTAGATCGCCCAACTGGAATTTTCCATGGCGCGCCCGAGCACGCCTTCCTGCGCGATGCAGGTCTCCGAGCCCGCCATCAGCCGCAGAGCGTCCGGCTCATTTGGCATGATATTGAGCACGCTCTGCAGCTCTTTTTTGGCAGTTTGGCACCGGCCGGCGTCATAGGAATCGAGCGCAGTGGCCCAGAGCTGATTGAAGAGCCCCGATTCCGGTTTGGTTCCGGTGGAGTTGACGAACTCCATGGCGGTGTTGATCGGAACGAAGAAGTTGTAGCCGACTTCCGTGCCCGACTTGAACGTCGCGATCCCGATCACTTGATTCGAATCGTTGAACGCGGGGCCACCGCTGTTCCCGTGTCCAATCACCGCGTCGGATTGAATAACCGCGTCCTGGCCCACCATGCTCTTGACCGCTGAAACGTGGCCGTTGGTCACGCTCGGAATAAGATTCGAGGCTTGGCTTAAGACGGAGAGTCCTTCGCTCGAGGCAGCGCCCGGATAACCGATCACCGTAACCCGCTCCTGCACGTGCACGTTGTTGGAATCGCCCAATGTCACGGTCGGCAGATTGCTCGCATTGATCTTGACAACGGCGACGTCCTTGCCGCCGCGATCGATGGGATCGCTGAACTGCTTGGTGTCGGCCGCATACTCGGCGCCGCTGGCCAACGTGACTGTCAAGAGAGGTTTCGTGTAAAAGGCTTGCAAGTGGACCGCGGCGATCATCTCCGGAATGCTCCCGGTGGGTGCCGGCTGATTGCGTCGTCTGTATTCGGGAAGAACGACGTCCCGGAGCACGGCGCCGCGGATGTATTGCTTCAGGGCCTCCTGAGCCGCCACATCTTTTGTTTGCGCGTCCGACACAACGTGCCCGTTGGTAATGACGTAGCCGTCCGGCCGGTAGATGAAGCCGCTGCCGCTGCCCCCAACGGTTGAGGGTCCGAAGCTGACGGTGTCGCCGCCGACCTGAAACTGTCCGTTGACGTTGTATTTCACCTGCACCAGGACCACGGCCGGGTTCAACTCCATGGCGCGCTTTTCGGCCGGGTTGAGCCGGGAAGCACCGAAGCCGGGCATAGCGACGCAGCCGGCACACAGGCACAACAGGGAAATTCGTCTCACTGGCTACTCCTTATGTGAGATTAAGCTGGACACTTATTTTGGCGCTGTGCGATCCCTTAAGTCAAGGCGCGCGCCGTGCGATTAGCCGAACTCGGGTCTGGCCGGGTGGTCGACAATGATGGCCCGGCCATCGCTGAGAGCCTTGCCGGAATGGCGCGCGTTGGGCGGCACGATGGCGATCTTGCCGGCGCGCGCAATCTCGGTCACGCCCTCACTGCTCGATGGTCATAAGCGGCCTGTTGCTTAGCGCGGCGCCAATGCCTACCTGGATCGGATAATCGCCGGCAGATAAATCAGGCACCAGAAAATCGACCTGAACGAGTCCAACAAAGCCGGGGGCCATGCCGGCGAAGAGGACGGTCGCTTGAGTGCCACCAACTGTCACCGTCGTGTTTAGCGTCTCCTGGGCCGGTGGGGAAGCCGGCGCCGGTTCGCCATCCGCGACTTTCGGTGCCACCGGGCCAGAACCAATTAAGTAGGCAGTCGCTAGGGTGCCAACTTGAGCGGAGTTAGTAGCTGAGTTAAGGCTGTAGTCCTGATTTTGGACGATAGCCCGGTTGGTCCCGTAAGTCAGGATGTTTGGGGCGGCTTGCTGAACGGCCACGCTCGCTGCCGCGCTCGTCGCGCCATCGCGCAAAACCACTACGGAAGCCTTACCGATGAGAATGGACGTGGGGATCTGGGCCACGATTTGAGCAGGGCCAACGAAAAGTAGTGGCGCTGGTATCCCGTTAACAAGCACCTGCACGTTGCCGAGCATCGACGGCAGAACCAACAAATTCTGCGGGGCGCTCACCGGGTTCGATGCCAGGTTAGCGCCATAGATATCGAACAAGGAACCCGGCGACACCGTAGTAGAGGCAGTGGCGTGCAGCACTACGCCGCTAGCGCTGACCTGCGGCTGCGGTGCTTTTGGAGTAAGTGTGACCAGCACGATCTCTTGTGACGCCAGGGTGATGGAATATGCGGAATCGGAGACCATATTGGAGTCCAGCGAGCTCGAGGCGCCGCCAGTGTATTGCACGCTGTAAGCGGCTCCTGGCGGCAAACCCAGGCGGCTGTAGGAAATCGGCAACGAAAAAGTCACTCCTCCCGAGGAGATGTTGGTCATAACGATCCCGACACTTCCGTCGCTGGCGCGCCATGCGCTTTCCTGAATGCTGGGAAACTGGCCCGTTTCGGTTTGAGAGCTCATCCAGCTCACCTGTGTCAGCGGGACGCTCAATTGAGGCGCGGGAAGCATAACTCCGTCTACCAGGAACTTCTTCGCGTACGTCGTCCTGGCCGAGATGGCGCCCTTAAGGTACGTCTCAGCCATGGACTCCAGGGCAGGCGTGTAGCCGACATTAATCTGGTAGTCCGGAATCTGCCCCCAGGTCAGGTCGCGCGCAAGGACCAGTCGAAAATAAGATCCATCGAGATTTGGGGGTCCGAAGAAATCCTTGAAAAGAATCGAGTCATGATAGACATACTGAAATAGGGGTACGGGTTCTTTGTAATTTGCCTGCGTGCCTTCCTCGTATTGGTCTATGGCCGAGCCGTGGTGTACAGCAATATACGGTAAGTACACCTCAGCCGGCTCTTCTGCCGAAAGGGCCGCATCCGGATTCACGGCCGCAACCGCGGTTGCAGTCCTCTGCATAAGATCAATCCATGCGAGTGTCTGCCAGTTTCCGCCCATACCAGGCGGATGAGTGTGGGCAGGGTTGTAACAGAACTGAGGCCCTGCTTCCATGGAACTGTCGAATTGGATTAGATCGACTCCATGCTGGGCGAGAGTCTGGTAGACACCGACGATGTACTGGCGCCATGGGTCGGTTGAAACGTCCATGAAGGCCCACGTGTCGCCAGGGGTGGCGGCCGCGCCCGGTTGGGTGCGCGCATGGCCCGCCTGGTCGAGCATCGCGGATGCCGCCATCGCGCCGGACTTGTACAGACTCGTGCCCGTATCCAGATAAAGGGCGCTCGGCAATACGAGTAGCCGGCCAGAAGGTATTGCCTGAATCATCGCGTCAAAGTTATTCCAGCCTTCCTGCGGAGGGAAGTAGTCGCCATATGCCCATTCTCCGAATTGTTCCCAGCCCCATAGTTCACCCAATGCCGCTACGCCTAGCGCTTGCTGGCTCTGCTGCCATTCCTGGACCGCGTAAGCGTAGGGCTGATCGGGCTGGCCACTGCCGCAGCCATGGGCACACGTGTTTCGAATTACCGGCAGGTCGTGAAGCCAAGCTGGAACCTGTTTCATCCTGCTCTGTTGCGCCCACGGTTGCTGAGTCGCCCAACTCCTGTACATGTCGGCAGCAGCGTACCAGTCCCCCTGTGTGGCTCCTAACACGAGGTTGTAGGGCAAACTGACTGTATCCGCAGGTTGTCCGATGGGAAAGTAATCCATGTTGATCGTAAAGTCACCAGCCGGACTCGAAGATTTTCCCCAGTAAAGATCCTTCGTATATCCCTGCGTATCATCGCTCGCGAAATAGAAGCCGGAGTTTGGATCGAAGTAAGCGAGAAACTGCATTAGGCCTGTGGCTGATGGGTAAGAGCCACCCGGATAGGTTCCAGCCGGCACGTTAGCCGTCGGATTGTGATAGAGCGTGCCCTTGAATTCCGAAGTCAGAAGGACGTCCTTGCCGAGCTGGTCCAGTGAGCCGATGCCCTGTATGAAGGGAAAATCTATGTTCGTTACCGCGTTTGTACCCAACCCGGCGACTTGCAGGGACCAGTAAGAGAGTGGCGAATCGGCCCGCACCGAGAGCTGTGCGGTTACCGTAACGTTCGGAAGGTTCGCCATACCGTTTGCAAGGTACTGTTGTCCCGTCCACGTCAAACTCAAAGCCGCTCCGCCGGCCGTGGTGACGATCGCTCCGGCGAAAGTTATCGCATTGTTGCTTTGCGTATAGACGTTAGTCCCGTCCGGAGTAATCAGCGACATTGCCCAGATCCCGTGGTAGCTGTTTACATTGTTCGTTTGAAGATTCACTCCACTCTGTTTGTGAACGATGCCGTCCAAACCTCCGGTGCTACGCAAGACGGCGATCTTCAAGACGTCATTCTCCAGGTAGAGGTGCGTGGCGTCCTGATAGGCCGTCGCCAAACCAGCCATCAGCGGATTGGCCAAAACCAATAAACCGGACACGATGGACCACGAGACAAAACGCACGTGAACCTCCAATGAGTTGACCTTTACGGTATCAAAGAGTACCTCGAGCTCCGTCGGCGTGATGACTTTGCTGAGCGCTGGCTACTGCGCCAATCGCCAAAGACCACGAGCGCGGAAAGCGGACCGACCGGCTAGGCGAACTCGGGTCTCATCGGGTGGTCGACAATGATGGCCCGGCCATCCGTGAGAGCCTTGACGGAATGGCGCACGTTGGGCGGCACGATGGCAATCTTGCCGGCGCGCGCAATCTCGGTCACGCCGTCGATGGTCACCTCCAGCTCGCCCTCGATTACCTCGTAGACTTCTTCCTCCGGATGGAAGTGCTCGTGAATGGAGGAGCCGCGCTCGAAATCGTAATGCGCGAACGTCATGTTGGCGGAATGAAAATAGCGTCCGTGCCAGCCCGGCAAGCGCTCGATGACCTTCAGACTGCTGGTGTCGACAAACGGCATATCAAGTCCTTCTTGACGGATGCTAGCACGACCGCCGCATGGCTACTTCAACAACCTCTGCCAGAAAGTCCGCGGCGGCTCCACTCCTTCCAGCAACCAGACCGAAGAGCGCACGTCGAACCGGGGCGCCAGCAGATACTTGCCATCTCGTGAAGGAGACAGGCGCGTGGAAGATATGAACAATTCAGCGTAAAAGGCGCTCATCGCGGGATAGGTGGCGATCAGCCGCTCCCCGCCTTTCGCGACATCGGCTGCGTACAAGTGAACCGGATCGCCTAACCCGCCGTCCAGCAGGTAGAGCGTGGCTCCGTCGCGCGACCAGCCCAAGGCCGACTGATCGAATTTGCGCTTGAAGACGACCCGTTTTTCCCCGCCGTCCGGCGCGACCACGCCAATCTGCCCATCAACTGCGGTTGTGATCCACTTGCCGTTCGGCGACCAAGCTGCAGGAACCCCGGCGGTTTTGGCAAGAACTTGCACTGGGGGCGCCGAGCTTCCAACCTGAATCTTCATCAGTGCGTCGGGAGTGTTGTAGGCGATCCAGCGGCCATCCGCGGACCAGGATGGAGTGATGGCCGTCTGATCGGCCGGGGTCACCGGCGTTGGCCGCCCTCCGGATGCGGGCGATACCCATACCCGGCGCCCCGCGATATAACAGATGCGTTTGCCGTCGGGTGAGAAATCCGGCGACCGGAAGCTGACGCTCACTGGTTCGCCAACATCCTGGGAAGTGACAATCCTTCGCTGCCAGGAGCCATCGCCGCTCGAAATCCACACAGCCGACTGCCCTCCGCGGTCACTGACGTAGACGAATTCATCCGCCGTGCGCGACCATGCCCCGAACCCTTCGGCCCAATCGGTGGCCAACAGGTTGCGCGGCTTCGAGCCATCCACGGGTATCTCGACCAGATCGTAGGGCGCGGTCCTTCGTTCATACAGAATGCGCCCATCCGGACTCACCGCGACGTTGGAGGCGTCGGCATTGTCAGCAGTCAGAGGCCAAACCGAGTCCGAATCGCTGTCGATGATGAGCAGCCTGCCCCCAGAAAACGAGTTTTCCGCCCGCAAAGTGGTCGCGACGATGTGCCGATTGTCGAGCAGCCAGGCGGCGCTGTCGATAGCCTCGTGAGAAAGATTAGGATGGATGAGCCTCGCGGCGCCTTTTCCGGGAGGCCACGCGACCAGCCAGAGCCCGCTATCCTGTGAACGGCGCGCTCCGGTAAACGCCGCCAGGAGCTTATTTCCGTCGTGCGAGAAGCGCATGCGGACGCGGCTGAAGGTGGCGCTCACTTTCGGCGCGCCGGGAAACGGCCGCAGCGGAGAGCCCGGTGGCGATGAAATTTCCAAAGTCGTTTCGTTTCCATTCACCGCCGCGACGATCAGACTGCGGCCATCCGGGGAAAGCTCAGCTCCTTCCAATCCCACAAACCCGCCCAGGTTTCGCAACACGGGCTGCGGATCGCCTCCAGCGGCTCCGATTGACCAAACGCTTCGGTTGTCGGTCGCGGCGGTATACCACACATGCGATCCGTCGGGCGAAAAAAACGGGGCCAGCATGTCATCTATTCGGAAAGCATGCAGCGCGGTGGGAGCGGTGGCGTCGAGATTCTGAATCACGAGATCGGACGGGCCCATGAAGGTGAAGCTCTTTCCATCCGGCGCCCAACGCGGCTCTGGGTCGCCTGAAAATTCCGAGACCAGCAGAGTGTGGTGCTGCTTCTGGAGGTCGAGCGCCGGACGCGAGGCGACCCGCGCGCTGACCAACACCCCGGCCGCAATGCCCGCCGCCGCCGTCGCCGCCAGCAGCCATGGTTTTCTACGCGATGGCGCACCGCGGGTCGCTTCTAATGCGGGTACGGAAGAAACCGAAGTGCCGCTCAGCGCGTGGATGGCAAAAGCCAGGTCCTGCGCGGACTGAAAACGATTATCCGGATTTTTCTCCAGGCAGTGCAGCGCAACTTGTCTTGCTCCCGCGGGCACGCTATCCGGCAGGTCGGCGGGATCTTCCTTGAGAATGGCCGACAGCGTGTCGGCTGCCGAATCGCTCGCGAAGGCGCGTTTGCCTCCCAGCATTTCGTAGAAAACGGCGCCAAAACTAAAGATATCGCTGCGGGCATCGGCCGTTTTCCCTCGCACCTGCTCCGGCGACATGTATCCAAGGGTTCCCAGGATGGCGCCCTCCTGAGTCTGCACCAGGGTTTTCGTCCGCTCCTCGGCATCGCCCGAAAACGCGCCGGACTGCCGCGCCAGGCCGAAGTCGAGAATCTTGGCCCGGCCTTCGCTGGTGACCATAATATTCTCGGGCTTAAGATCCCGATGCACAATCCCGGCCCGGTGCGCCGCCGCCAAGCCCTCGGCGATCTGGCCGGCCAGCGCGATGGTGGTGCGCAGCGTCAACTCGCCGCGTTCGATCAAGTTGCGCAGCGGCTCGCCCGCCACCAGCTCCTGTACCAGGAATGCCACCTCGTCCTGAACGCCCACGTCGAAAACCGCGACGATATTAGGATGGTTGAGCGCGGCTACCGCGCGCGCCTCCTGTTCGAAGCGGCGGCGGCGGCCTGGGTCGGCGCTCAATTCGGCGGGCAGGATTTTTACCGCTACCGTGCGGTCCAGACGCGTGTCGCGCGCCTTGTAGACTTCGCCCATGCCGCCCGCTCCGATGGGCGCCAGAATTTCGTAGGGACCCAGACGATCGCCGGCGGACAAGGGCATAAGCGTGCCACAATTCTAACCCATCACTTTTCGGCTATCATGAATTACGGCGGCTTGGGACGCACAGAATTGTTTCTCACCCAAGTCCGGCACGCAACCGGCTCGCGTCTCAACCGCGCGTCTTCTTTTTGTCGACGCCAGCTGGAATTTGTGGTGCGCCCTGTTGATCGGCCTCACTACAACCTTTACTTTCAAATACATAAGATGCTACGCTGAAAACCTTAATGCGCACAGTCGACTTGATCCACCGAAAACGAGACGGGGAAGAACTAGCGCCCGAAGAGATCGCCGCGATCGTGGACGGCTACTGCCGGAATGAAATTCCGGATTACCAGATGTCCGCCTTCCTGATGGCCGTGTTCTTTTCCGGCATGACCGATCGCGAGGTGAGCGCGCTAACCGAATGCATGATCCGTTCCGGCGAAACAGTGGATCTCAGCTCGGTTCCCGGCATGAAGGTCGACAAGCATTCCACCGGCGGCGTGGGCGACAAGACCAGCCTGATCTCGGCGCCACTCGCGGCCTCGGCGGGCGTGGTGGTGCCCATGATTTCCGGCCGCGGATTGGGCCACACCGGCGGCACGCTGGATAAGCTGGAATCGATTCCCGGGTTCCGCACCGATCTGACCATCGACGAGTTCCGCGAGCAGTTGAAGAAACACGGCCTGGCGTTCATCGGGCAAACGCCCGAAATCGCGCCCGCCGACGGCAAGCTCTACGCGCTGCGCGATGCCACCGCGACGGTGGAATCGATTCCGCTGATCGCGTCTTCCATCATGTCGAAGAAGCTGGCCGTCGGCTTGGATGCCCTGGTGCTGGACGTCAAAGTGGGCAACGGCGCGTTCATGAAGCGGCAGGTGGATGCGCGGCGTCTGGCGCAGATGATGGTGGGCATCGGCCGCCGCGCCGACAAGCGCGTGCAGGCGCTGATCACCGACATGAATCAGCCGCTCGGCTACGCCGTCGGCAACGCGCTCGAAGTGATGGAAGTTTCGCAGACGCTGCAGAACGCCGGGCCGACCGATCTGACGCGGCTGGCGCTGGAACTGGCCGCGCGCATGATTTTCCTCGGCAAGATCACCGCCACGCTCGATGAAGCGCGCGAGCTGGCGCAGCAGAAGCTGCTGGACGGCTCCGGCTACGCAAGTTCAAGGAAGTGATCGAGGCGCAGGGCGGCAATTCGCAGGTGCTGGATCGCTTCGAGCTGCTGCCCAACGCCACCGGCGTGCGCGAGATCACTTCGCCCCGCGCGGGCTACGTCAGCGCCATCGCGGCCGAGGATATCGGCCTGGCGTCGGCCATGATCGGCGCCGGCCGCAACACCAAGGAAGACACCATCGATCCGGCCGTGGGCGTGATCCTGGAAGTCAAGGTCGGCCAGAAGGTGGAAGCCGGCGCGGTGCTGTGCCGCCTGTATTACACCAGCGAAGAGCACGTCGAGAAGCGGCCCAGCAAGTGGAAGATGCCTTCCGCATTTCCGCGCACGCCGCCCGAGGAACGCGAGTTGATTCTCGAAGTCGTGGCTGAAGCTGACTCCGTTCATGGATCGCTTCACCGGGCTGCTGGGAATGCTTGTGATCCTGGCGGTCGGCGTGCGCTGTTTTCCACGCACAGCGCGCCATCCAGCCCTCGCGTAATCGCTCTGGGGCCTCGGCCTGCAGCTCGCTGTTCGCCTTTATCGTGCTGCGCACGCCCGCGTCGCGGGGCCTTCCAGGCCGCCAGCGACAAAGTGAATAATCTCATCGGCTATTCGCGAGCCGGCAGCACGTTTGTATTCGGCGACCAACTGGGCGGCGAGCCAGCCGGTGTGATTTTCGCCTTCCAGGTCCTGCCCATCATCATTTTCATCGCCGTCTGTTCACCATCCTTTACTATTTCGGCGTGATGCAGGTGTTCGTGCGCGCCATGGCGATGCTGATGCAGAGCGTGATGGGCGCCAGCGGCGCGGAGTCCACCAACGTCGCCGCCAGCATCTTCATGGGCCAGACCGAGGCGCCGCTGACCATTCGCCCGTTTCTCGCCGGGCTGACCGAATCCGAGCTGTTCACCATCATGACCAGCGGCATGGCGCACGTCTCCGGCGCGGTGATGGCGGCTTACGTGTTGATGGCGCACGTCGAGATCCGGCACCTGCTGACCGCGGTGATCATGACCGCGCCCGCCACCATCATGCTGGCCAAGATCCTTGATGCCGGAAGTCGGACAAACCGGCCACCGCCGGGCGGGTCGAAGTCGACGGTGGAGCGACCCGGCATCAACGTGATCGATGCGGCGGCGCGCGGCGCTGGCGACGGCCTGCATCTGGCGCTGAACATCGCGGCCATGCTGATCGCGTTCATCGCGCTGATCGCGCTGGTCAACGGCATTCGGCTGAGTCATACTTTCCACTGTCACGCTGCAGCAGATTTTCGGCTATGTGTTTTCGCCCGATCGCGTGGCTGCTGGGCGTGAAATGCCACGATTGCCGCGCTATCGGCAATCTTCTGGGCACGCGGCTGGTGCTGAATGAGTTTATCGCCTTCCAGCAGCTCGGCCCGATGAAGGATCAGCTGGATCCGCGCTCGTTCACCATCGCCACCTACGCGCTGTGCGGCTTTGCGAATTTCAGCTCGATCGCGATTCAGATCGGCGGCATCGGCGGCCTTGCGCCCACGCCGCAAATCCGATCTGGCGCGGCTCGGCCTGAAAGCTGTGGCGGCCGGAACGATGGCGAATTTCATGTCGGCCTGCATCGCCGGAATGCTCCTGTAAATGCAAGACGCCGTCGCCCATATTCGCTCCAAGAGCCGTCTCGAGCCGCGCGTCGCGGTGGTGCTCGGCAGCGGCTTGGGCGGTTTCGCGGAGGCGCTCGCCCAGCGCGTCGAGATTCCTTACGCCGAAATTCCCGGATGGCCTGCTTCGACCGCCATCGGCCATGCCGGCAAACTGGTGTTCGGAAAACTGGAAGGCCTGCCGATCGCGGTGATGGCCGGCCGCAGCCATTTGTACGAAGGCTACACACCCGCTCAAGTCACCACCGGCGTGCGGGTTCTGCGCGGCCTCGGCGTCGAATCCATGGTGTTCACCAACGCCGCCGGTGGAATTAATCTTTCCTACTCGCAAGGCTCGCTGGTGCTGATCAGCGACCACATCAACCTGCAAGGCGCGAATCCGCTGATCGGG
>CAVXJU010000093.1:0-223798 GCA_963761935.1 Terriglobia bacterium
GAATGACAATCGGGGGGCCGTCGCCATACACGCGGTAGTGAACCTGGAGCCCGTTGTTTGAGATCTGGCCTTCTTGCGACGCTTGGAGGCTCATCGCAAGCCAGGATAGCGCAAGGCAGCTAAAGATATACCTCGGGGCCACACACTTGTCCTCGAAAGTAGTCTACTCGCTTTGATCGGCCGGATTGGCTACGGCCTCGGCAATCACTTTGCGCGCCAGTTGCGCCTTATTGCGGGCCACCCGGACTTCAAATAGAAGGTTGGGGCAGAACCGAATCTCCCACCTGCACGGCGGTAATTCCATTGGACTCTAAGAGGTTCTTGACGCTCATGGCCTCGAACTCGGAACTGGAGCCGCTCTCGCTGTGGAAGACGGTTTCCAGATCGAATCTCGACGACGCATCGCCTTGTGGCTTCCCGCTGGGAAAATTCTGGGCGATCAACTCTTCCGCCTTTTTGGAATCGGCGGAGGGCACCCGAACCTCGAACGCTCCTTCCGGCACATCCGGCGCGGAATCGTCGGCGACCTCCGCGGCGATGTCTTCAGAAATAAGCAACGCGCTGATGGCGGCGCTGGCCTCATCGGCGTCTGCATCCATGGAGCGGTACACGGTAACGAAATGCCCTGGCGCACTCATATTCTGAGCATAGCAGCAGCACGGCGCTAAAATAACAAAGGAGGGAATATGGCGGACGAAAACTATGGCGACAAGGCAGTTTGGTTTTTGGCGGGGATCGCGATTGGGTCAACCATCGCGCTGCTCTACGCTCCAGCTTCGGGCGAAGTGACGCGGCGCAAGATCGTCAGAAGAACCCACGAAAGCCGGGAAGCGATGATGGAATCCGGCAAGGATATGCTGGAGCGCGGCAGGGAGATGTACGAACGCGGCCGCAAACTGGCGGACGATGCCGCCGAAATGTTCGAACGGGGCCGCAAGATCGTGGAAGGCACCGCAGCCAATCTGAAAGGATGACAATTCTCCCATGAGCACCACGATTTCGAGCCGGTGCGCTCGCTGCCGGCCTTTGCCAATGAGCCGGTGGTCGATTTCTCCAAACCAGCCAACCGCGAGGCGATGGAAAAAGCGCTGCGCGATGTACGTGCCCAGTTGGGGCGCGAGTACGAGCTGCTGATCGCGGGCCAACGCCACAAGACTTCCGAGAAGCTGAAATCGCTTAACCCGTCGCGGCCGAGCGAGGTGGTTGGTATCCACAATAAAGCGACGGCCGACCTGGCGCGGGAAGCCGTGGAGTCGGCTTACGATTATTTCCCGCAATGGAGCGCCGTGCCGGCCGAGACGCGCGCCGAAACATTGCTGCGCGCCGTCGCGCTGATTCGCAAACGCAAGTTCGAGTTCGACGCCTGGCTGGTATACGAAGCGGGCAAGACCTGGCCGGAAGCCGAGGCCGACGTATGCGAGGCCATCGATTTCTGCGAATATTACGCGCGCCAGATGGTGCGCCTGGCTAAGCCCGATCCGCTGCTGCAGCTTCCCGGCGAGAAGGACGAGCTGTTCTATTTGCCGCTGGGCGTAGGCGTCATCATTCCGCCTTGGAATTTTCCGCTGGCCATCATGGTGGGTATGACCACGGCGGCGCTGGTGGCGGGTAACACGGTAGTGATCAAGCCATCCAGCGATACGCCGACCATTGCGGCCAAGTTTGCCGAGGTGCTTCTCGATGCGGGATTTCCGCCGCAGGCGCTGTCGCTGCTGGTGGGCAGCGGCTCCGTGGTGGGCGACGTGATAGTGGCGCATCCGAAAACGCGCTTCATCGCGTTTACCGGCTCGCGCGATGTGGGGTTGCACATCAATGAGCTCGCGGCCAAGCCGCAAAAGGGCCAGATCTGGATCAAACGCGTGCTCGCGGAGATGGGCGGTAAGGACGCTATCGTTGTGGATCGCGAGGCGGATTTGAACAGCGCGGTCAAGGGCGTGCTGTGGTCGGCTTTCGGATACCAGGGGCAGAAGTGCTCGGCTTGCTCGCGCGCGATCGTGGATGAAGCAGTCTACGACCAGTTCCTGGAGAAGTTGAAGGCCGAAGTGGCCAACCTGAAAGTCGGTCCGTCGGATGAACCGGACAATTACATGGGTCCGGTGATTAACGAAGGCGCGCAGCGTTCCATCCTGGATTACGTGGAAATCGGCAAGAAGGAGGGACGCGTGATCGCTGGGGGATCGACAGGCGCCAGGCGACGGCTACTTCGTTCAACCGACCGTGATCGCCGATGTGGATTCCAAATCGCGCGTTTTTCAGGAAGAGATTTTCGGTCCGGTGCTGGCGGTGGCGAAGGCTCGGGATTTCGATCACGCGCTCGAGCTGGCCAACGATTCCGAATACGGGCTGACGGGTGCGGTTTTCACCAAGAACCCGGAGAAGATTCGGAAGGCTCGTCAGCAGTTTTTCGTGGGCAATCTCTATATCAACCGCAAGTGCACCGGCGCCATGGTGGGCGCGCATCCTTTCGGCGGATTCAATATGTCGGGAACGGATTCCAAGGCGGGCGGTCCGGACTACTTGCTGCAGTTCCTGCAAGCCAAGGCCATCGGCGAGAAGGTTTGAGTAGGCAGGTGTGTTAGGATCGGTCTGATACGATCCGAGAGCCCCGATAAGAAGGGGACCAAGAAGTCACAACTCCAGGGTCGAATCTGAACGACGCGGCGTAGGGCGCTGGAATTCGGCGCCCTACTTCGTTTTTGGGGCTCTGAAAAGCCGGCCGGGCAATTTCCGCGGAGACGCGGGCGCTTTAGCCGCGGGCCTCCGGCTGGAGTGGATTGGGGTAGGCGTCGGGGTCCGGGGTCGGGCTGTGCACGCACTGGAAATCTTTTTCGATCAGGATCGACAGGTGTTTGCCGTTCGCGACAGCTTGTTCGGCTTCAATGCCTACGTCATCGGTAGTGATCCAATGATTGGCTTTGGCGGCGGGTATCTGGATTCGCAGAGCATTGTGCTGGTAGAGCGCGCGAAGTGTGGGCACGCTCGATAGCGACTCCAGCGCGAACGAGAAGCTGACGCCGGGAGCGAACTCCACTACTTCCTCCAGCCAGCCGGTCTTGCTGAACTGCCCCACTTCGGCCTGATTCAAGCGCAACCTGAGCGCGTTGCCGTGAATGCGCAGTTTCATTGAATTCTCGAAGCTCCTGAATAGATATTAAACCGGGTGTCGCGCACAAAGCCGAGCAGGGTCATGTTGAATCGGCGCGCCGTTTCCACCGCCAGGCTGGAAGGGGCGCCCACGGCCGCCAGAATTGGGACGCCCGCCATCAGCGCCTTCTGCACCAGCTCGAAACTCGCGCGTCCGCTCACCAGAAGCAATTTGTCATCGATGGGGATGCGGCCGCCCAGCACTTCCGCGCCGATGACTTTGTCCACGGCGTTGTGCCGGCCGACATCCTCGCGCACCACCAGCAGGTTGCCGGATGGGTCGAAAAGCGCGGCGCCATGCAGTCCGCCGGTCCGTTCAAAGACGCGCTGGTCTTCGCGCAAAATAGCCGGCAAGCGATGGATCACCGCGGAGACCACCCTCGGCGACTCGCGCGGCAAGATGGGGCAGGCTTGCATGCGGAGCGCTTCGATGGAAGCTTTGCCGCACACGCCGCAACTCGAGGTGGTGTAAAAGTGCCGCTTCAAGCGATCCAGGTCGACTTCGACTTCGGGCTTTAGATTCACCGTCGCGGAGTTCTTGGATGAAACAATGTCCTGGATTTGCCCAGCGCTCGAGAAAATCCCTTCGCTGAACAGAAAGCCCGCGGCCAGTTCGGAATCGTGGCCCGGAGTGCGCATGGTAATCGAAATGGTGTTCTGGCCCAGGCGGATTTCCAGAGGCTCTTCCACTGCGAGCAGGTCTTGAAAGGGCGCGGAGGATTCGCCCTCGACCTTTTGGACGGGAACTGTCAGGATGCTGCGGTTCACACCGCAAGCATAGCGGGTTCTTCGGCTCTCCGACGTTGCGCGCTAAGCCAGACTCGGAATCTTGATGATCTTTTTCTGAATCGCGTACTGGACCAGTTGCGCCTTATTGTGAATGTCCAGCTTGCGCATCAGATTGAATTTGTGCGCTTCCACCGTCTTCACGCTCAGGTTGAGATCGCAGGCGATTTCTTTGACCGAATTGCCTTCCGCGAGCATTTTGAGAACTTCACGCTCTCGCGTGGTCAGCGTTGCGAAACGCGGCAAGCGATTAGCCGACTTGATACGCGAGCGGAAATCGTCCACCAGTTGCGACAGCATGCGCGGGCTCAGATAGCTTCCACCACGGCATATGTCGCGCACCGCGGCTACCAGTTGGGCCGAAGGGCTGTCCTTGAGGACATAACCGCTGGCGCCCACTTCCATGCCTTCAACAAGGTAATCCTCATCGTCGTACATCGTCAGGAACAGAACTTTGACTTCCGGCCGGTTTTTCTTGATTTGGCGCGTGGCTTCGAAGCTGCTGAGGCCAGGCATTCCGATGTCCATCAGCACTACATCCGGGCCGCACTTCGGCGGCCTTTTCCACGGCATCACCGCCATTGGAGGCTTCCGCGACTACTTCCATATCGGCTTCGGCAGAAATCAGCGTTCTGATGCCCTGACGGAAGAGCGTGTGATCGTCCGCCAACATGATTCGAATCTTTGCCATAATGTTTGCCCGAGAGTACTTCCAATCCTTTTCTAGGTTTCGGTTTCTCCGCCAACGCTCAGCACGTGCAACACTATGCCGGAACCGCTCTGATCCGCCGCGTCGGCCTCCCACCGATCTGCTTAGTGGCGATCGATTCTCTCAAGTTCAATACAGGGGACTCCTTGGCTACTGGAAGTGTGATCCAGACCTTGGTGCCGCGCCCTTTGTTCCTGCGGTCCAGCGGTACATTCCCGTTCTTGGGGTAGCTCTTGATCTCAAAACTGCCCCCGAGCAGGGCAACGCGCTCTCTCATGCCGGAGAGTCCAAACGAATCCTGCCGGGCCAGCGCCTCTTCTACCTTGAAGCCGACTCCGTTGTCTTCAACGGCCAGTCTCACGCATCCATCGGCGGAACTTACGGAAATGTTTACGCTAGAGGCCGAGGCGTGCTTGGCGATGTTGTTGCAGCATTCTTGCACGAGCCTATACACAATGATTTCAGTATGTCTGCGGGAGAGCACCCAAGCGGCTCAGCAGCAGCCGGACGCGGATGGGCTGCAGGCGCCGGAACCGGTTCACCAGTTGGCGCAAGGCCGCGCCGAGCCCTAGCTGCTCCAGAACCGCCGGGCTTAAAGCCGCGATGAGGCGGCGCATCTCCAAAATGGTTCGCTCGGTCAAATCCCGAGCCTCGCGCAGCTTGCCGATCCATTCGGTATGTTCGGAAGGCAGCGCTTGTTCGAGCAACTCCATCTGCAAGCGGATACAGAGTAGCGACTTGCCCGGCCTCGTCGTGCAACTCCCGGCTAATCCGTCGCCGTTCCATCTCCTCGACGTGCAGCATATGCTCGGCCAATTGCCGGATCTGCTCTTCGCTGGCCGCGAGGTTTTCCATCAGGCGCGCCTTCTCGGCGGCCATCAAACAGCGCTCGGCGGCCGCGGCCAGAAGTTCCTGCTCGCGGGGCAGCCATTCATAAGGTTTTGTGAAGCCGAACTGCATCACGCCCGCAGTCCGCCCACCGGCAGCCAACGGAATGGACCAGCAAAGCTTGTATTTTTGTTTCCAACCGGGTTCCAGGAGCAAACTGGCGGACTCCTCGGTAAGCCGGATTTGCCGCGATTGCGACAGCGCCTTCAGCTTGAGCCGCCCGTTCGGGACCACCGACAAAGTGGGACGATGGTCATCCTGCGATCCCGCCTGGCCCCGCAGTTCCCAAGCGCTGCGGCTGTCGTTCAATAAATAAAGATGACCCGCATCGGCATGGCAGACTTGCACCAGCGCATGCAGAAAGCGGCGCAGCAGCTCGTCCAGATTGCGGGACTCCAGCTCGATGCGGAACAGCTCATAAAACGCCTGCGTCTCGGCTTCCCGGACTTGGTAATAGGCGTTGTTGAGCGTCAGGGTGATGCAGAAGTGGAGCTGCTCGCGGACCCATTGCAAATTGGCGTACTCGTTCGGACGAAGCTTTTGCAGCAGCGGCGTCAGCAGGGCATCGTACTCCTGAAGCGCCTCCACCACCATGCTGGGCGGCAGATTCAGCTTAGCCAGCCGCCGGCCGTTGTACTCCACCTGTTCAATGAATTTGATGGGCGGCTCGCCTTTGACGAGAATGCGCGCGGCCGCCCCAGGCGTGAGCGCGGACAAGGCCGATAAGATCTTGGGTTCGTATTCGCGCGGCTCGAAGCGCCGATCTTTAAGCTTGGCGATAAAGCGGCGGTCCAGTGATTCGGCATGCGGCAGTAGGAACACTGCCAGCCGCTGCAAATGGACGCGTAGTTGATCGCTGAGAACGTCCGCGGCATCCGCGAGTTCCGGCGCTATTTCTGTGAGCTGCACCCTAGGCGTTCTATCGGCATCTAGGGGAAAGGCTTTAGCCTTGGCGACACCTAAACGTCGCTCGGCCAGACGCTTAAGGGCCACTAGCCAGCGAATAGGCGGAGGAGGAGGAGCGGGGTTGGCTGCCGGAGCCGGATTCAGCGGAACAGGGCTGATGGGCGCCGCCGGGGTGATGCCTACCGGGCTGGGCGATTGTCCGTTAAAGCTTACGAGATCCACTAATAATGTCCACCTGTGTCAGATAAAACTGCGCCGGCGGCCTACCAAATGTCAGCGCCACCTAGCGGACTACGATGGCAGCGCTAGCCGCGGACCTGGCAGGAGCTAATTCAGCGCCTGCTCGATGCCGCGTTGAGCACGCACGAAAAAAACAACGCAGCGAAGGACACTGCGCATACACGCAGGCCTGTCTCCTGTCCCTGACCAGGCGTTGATAGCCCGGAAATCTCCCTTTTTGCTGTTTTAACGATGACGCGGTTTGCTACGTTTGTGTTTCGCCGGTGGGGATAAAAAATTTAAAAAATTTCACGTATGATCCGGCCTGTGTTTAGAACAGAATACGCTTTCTTCTTCGCCTTCAGCGTGGCATCTGCTAAGATGAATGCATCCGATGAAATTCGGCGTCGTCGTTTTCCCTGGAAGCAACTGCGATCACGACGCGTGGTACGCGATTTCTCATAATCTCGGCCAAAAAGCGGAGTTCATCTGGCATGACGCCTCCAGCCTGGGCGATGCCGACGCGGTGATCCTGCCGGGCGGGTTCTCCTATGGCGATTATCTGCGCTGCGGGGCGATCGCGAAATTCTCTCCGGTGATGCAAAGCATCCGCAAGTTCGCCGCCGACGGTGGCCTGGTGCTGGGCATCTGCAACGGCTTTCAGATTCTGGTGGAATGCGGGCTGCTCCCAGGCGCGCTGGTGCGGAATCGCGGACTGAAATTCGTCTGCAAGCCGGTGCCGGTACGCATCGAAACCACCCACTCGCCCTTCACTGCGGAGGCCACCCAAGGCCAGCGCCTGGTTATGCCGGTGGCGCACGGCGAAGGCTGCTATATCGCCGACGACCGCACGCTAGACCAGCTCGAAGCCGAGGATCGCGTGGCGCTGCGTTATCTCGAAAATCCCAACGGCTCGCTGCGCGACATCGCCGGCATCCTGAACGAAGGCCGTAACGTCCTGGGCCTGATGCCGCATCCAGAGCGCGTAACCGAACCGTTGATGGGATCGAGCGACGGGCTGGTGATTTTCAAATCGATGATCTCAAGCCTGGTGGCAGCGCAATAAGCGATGACGCCGCAGGTCATCGAGACCCACGGGCTGACTCCGGCGGAATACGACAGGATTGTCGCGCTGCTCGGCCGCGAGCCTACCTACACCGAACTTGGGATCTTCGGCGTGATGTGGAGCGAGCATTGTTCCTATAAGAGCTCACGGCTGCATTTGAAGAAGCTGCCGACGCGCAGCCAGTTGGTTCTGCAAGGGCCGGGCGAGAACGCCGGCATCATCGACATCGGCGACGGCTACGCGATCGCGTTCAAGATTGAATCGCACAACCATCCCAGCTTCATTGAGCCGTTTCAGGGCGCGGCCACGGGCGTGGGCGGAATCCTGCGCGACATCTTTACTATGGGGGCGCGGCCCATCGCGGTGATGGACGCGCTGCGCTTCGGCCCGTTGGATGTCGCGCGCAATCGCCGGATAGTCGAAGGAGTTGTTTCCGGGATCGCGCATTATGGAAACTGTTTCGGCGTGCCTACTGTCGGCGGCGAATGCGTGTTCGAAGACTGCTATAACGGTAATCCGCTGGTGAATGTTTTCGCGCTGGGGCTTTTTCGGCACGATCAGATCTTCTATGGCAAGGCCAAAGGCGTCGGGAATCCGGTAATCTACGTCGGCGCGAAAACAGGACGCGATGGAATCCACGGCGCATCCATGGCGTCGGCGGAATTCACCGAGGAGGCCAAGCAGAAGCGGCCCAACGTGCAGGTGGGCGATCCGTTCCTCGAAAAACTGCTGCTCGAAGCGTGTCTGGAGGCGATGCAGACTGGGGCCATCGTCGGTATTCAGGACATGGGTGCGGCCGGGTTGACTTGCTCGACCTGCGAGATGGGCAGCCGCGCCGGGACCGGCGTCGAGATCGATCTGCAGTATGTCCCGCAGCGCGAGACCGGCATGACGCCCTACGAGATCATGCTCTCGGAATCGCAAGAGCGAATGTTGTTGGTGGCGGAAGCCGGGCGCGAAGAGGAAGTGTTCCGGGTTTTTCGGAAATGGGGATTAGACGCCGTCACGGTGGGGCGGGTCACCCCAGATGGAATCCTGCGGGTGAAGGATCACGGCCAGGTAGTGGCCGAGATTCCCAATCGCGATTTGGCCGATGAAGCGCCGGTTTACGACCGGCCGCACACCAAGCCGTATCGTCCCGCGCCGCTCGAGCCCCTTCCGGGGCTTTTGAACAGCGACCGAAAATCGTCCATTCAGTCCGACTTGATTGCGCTGCTCTCCTCCAGCGACATCTGCTCGAAACGTTGGATCTGGGAACAGTACGACTACACGGTCCGCACCAACACGGTCGCCGGACCGGGCTCGGACGCCGCGATCGTGCGGATCAAGGAAACCGGAACATCGCTGGCCATGTCGCTGGACGGCAATGGCCGATACTGCGCGCTCGATCCGCGCGAAGGCGCCAAGCTGATCGTGGCCGAATGCTGCCGGAATCTGTCGACCGCCGGCGCGCTGCCGGTGGCCGCGACCAATAATCTCAACTTTGGCAATCCGGAGCGCCCCGAGATCATGGCGCAGCTGGTGGAGGCCATCGAAGGTATCGCGGAAGCCTGCCGGTTTTTCGAGACTCCAATTACGGGCGGCAACGTGAGCTTGTATAACGAAACGTTGGGCGAGGCGATCTGGCCCACACCCGTTATGGGCGTGGTTGGATTGATGAAGACCGCGCAGCCGACGCCGATGCATTTTGCGAATCCCGATCGAGCCATCATCCTGCTGGGCGGTTTCGGCCAAACGGATGAGCGGCATTTCGGCGGAACGCAATACGTCAAAGTGATCCTGCAAAGCTTGTGGGGATTGCCGCCGGCGCTCGATATGGATTGCGAAAAGCGCGTCCAGCGTGCGATCCGCGAGATTGTCGAGCACGGGCTACGCTGAGTCCGCGCACGACTTGAGCGACGGCGGCCTGGCGGTGGCGCTGGCTGAATCCAGCTTCGGACCAGCCGGCATCGGCGCGCATATCCACGTCCTGGCCGAATCCAGACCAGAATTTCTGCTGTTCCATGAAGGGCCGTCGCGCATTCTGGTCTCAACATCTCAGCCCGAAAATGTTCTGAAAATCGCCTCTGAAAATGGTATTGAAGCCGTGCGCATAGGCGTTACAATGAAAGAGCGGTTACGGATCGATTACGGCTCCGACACCCTGGTGAATTGCGATCTGGCCGAGTTAAGGCAACCTTGGCAAACTTCACTCGAACGCATGCTGCACCAGTCATGATCCGGCCGGAAGAGAACGACCACCTCCCCCTCGATAAATTGCACGAGGAGTGTGGCGTGTTCGCAATCTACGGCCATCCGGAAGCGGCCAACCTTACTTATCTCGGTCTTTACGCCTTGCAGCATCGCGGACAGGAGAGCGCCGGCATCGCAACCAGCGACGGCCGCGAAGTTCGCTGCTTCAAGTCCATGGGGCATGTGGCCGATATCTTTACTCCCGAGCGCATCGCCTCTCTGCCCGGCGAGCTTGCCATAGGCCACACGCGTTATTCCACCGCCGGTGACACGGTGCTCATGAACGCGCAGCCGTTTTCGGTGGACTGCAACAAGGGACAGATCGCCATCGCGCACAACGGCAACATTACTAATGCGGGCGAATTGCGGCGGGAACTGGAACGGCAAGGCTCCATCTTCCAGGCCTCGAGCGATACCGAGGTGGTGCTGCATTTGGTGGCGCGCTCGCGTGAGCGGTCGCTGGCAGGCGCGCTGCGGGAAGCCATGCTGCAACTGGAAGGCGCGTTCTCGCTCGTGTTCCTGGCTCGCGACCGCGTCATCGTGGCGCGAGATCCGCGCGGCTTCCGTCCGCTGGCCTTCGGACAGTTGGAATCGGCCTACGGGCGCTCGGCCTACGTCTTCGCTTCGGAAACCTGCGCTTTCGATTTGATCAACGCGCAGTATGTGAACGACGTCGAGCCGGGCGAAATGGTTTGCATCGGCCCGGAAGGAATGACGCGCGAGCGCTGGGCGCCGGAGATGCCTCGGGCCCAATGCGTGTTCGAGCATGTCTACTTCTCGCGGCCGGATTCGGTGGTCTTCGGCCGTCCCGTGCAGCAGTCGCGCGAAAGTCTGGGGCGTTTGCTGGCGCAGGAATCGGGCGTGGAAGCCGACGTCGTGGTTCCGGTTCCCGACTCGGGCACGGCCGCCGCGATCGGATATTCCTCCGAATCCGGCATCCCGTTCCGGCTGGCTCTCATCCGCAATCATTATGTAGGCCGGACGTTCATTGAGCCTTCGCAGGCCATCCGCGACTTCGGCGTCAAGCTGAAGCTAAACCCGGTTCGGCATTTGCTGGAAGGCAAGCGCGTGATTCTGGTGGACGATTCCATCGTGCGCGGAACCACCAGCCGCAAGATCGTCCGCATGGTACGCAGCGCCGGCGCGCGCGAGGTACACCTGCGCATTTCGTGCCCGCCCACCATCTCGCCTTGCTTTTACGGCGTCGACACCCCGCGCCAGAGCGAGCTGATCGCGGCCAATCATTCGCTGGCCGAGATCCGCCAATACGTCGAGGCCGATTCGCTGGCCTATCTATCGCTCGACGCCCTGCGCCGCGCGGTGGCCGACGACCAAGGCCAATACTGCTACGCCTGCTACACCGGGAATTACCCGACGGACCTGGTCCACATCGAAGAGCTGGTGGCGGCCAAGGGCCGGCAGCGCTAATGAACGTCGAGGAATTTCTTAAGCTACCCGAGGTAGCCGGCCAGCCGTTCGAGCTCATCGACGGCCGCGTTGTCAGGGCGGATGAGGTCGACCGCGATGAAGTCGCGCACGAATGGGTCAAATCTAATTTGATAGAGATCCTGGTGGACTGGGCACGTCAGAACCCATCCATGAAGCTGTTCAGCGGCACGACGTTTCAGCTTGACGAAAAAAATGCTCGTCCGTTGGACATCGCCCTGATGTCACCAAGCCGAAAGCCCATCGACACGAAAGCTCTTTTCCAAGGCGGCCCAGAGTTGGCAATCGAGGTAGTTTCGTCTGAAAAAGCGGCGGACCTTTGCGCGAAGATCGATCTCTTTCTCGCGCATGGCTGCAAATCAGTCTGGGTTGCGTATCCAGAGCAGGGAAGAATCTGGATCTATAAACCTTCCGGACAAGGAAGGCTGTTCGAGAAGAATCAGATCCTGGAAGACCCCGACGTCCTTCGCGGGTTCAGCGTACCTGTCTCAGCTATCTTCGAAGGCATCTAAACTAAAAAGAGCATGAGTCCCACAGTCGCGGCCTCGGCGCTGCGTGTCCCCCATTCCCGCATTCGCGAGCTGGCTGAAATCGCCATGACGATGGACGGCGTGTTGAAGCTTTATTTCGGCGAGTCCAATATTCCGACGCCGGAGTTCATCAAGCGCGCCGCGCAAAAGGCCATGGCGGACGGCTTCACGTTCTACACCGAAAACGCCGGCCTGCCCTCGTTGCGGAAGGCGCTGGCGCGTTACTACCAGGAGCTGCATGGTGTCGAACTGGACCCGGCCGCCGAGTTCGTCATCACCGCTTCCGGCGTGCAGGCGCTCAACCTCGGCATCCGCTGCGTGATCGATCCCGGCGACGAAGCGCTGGTGCTGACGCCCGCTTGGCCGAACGGAGCGTCGAACGTCGCGATGGCGAACGGGGTCGCACTGGAAATTCCGCAGCCGTTGATCGGCGACCGTTACCAGATCGATTTCACCGCGCTCGAAGCCGCCGTGACGCCGCGCACCCGGATGCTACTGTACACTTCGCCGTCCAATCCTTTGGGTTGGGTCGCGACCGTCGACGACCAGCGGCGCCTGCTCGAATTTGCGCGCCGCCACAAGCTGTGGCTCGTGGCCGACGAAGTTTACGAGCGCTTGAACTACACCGGGGCCAAGCCCAACACGCCCGCGCCGACCATCCTCAAGCTCGCAACGCGCGATGATGCCGTGCTCGTCGTGCAGTCCTTTTCGAAGGCTTATTGCATGACCGGCTGGCGCCTGGGCTGGCTGGTAGCACGCCGCGACTTGGCGGCGCGCGCCACACAGCTCAACGAATTTGTCGTCTCGCACGCTCCCAGTTTTGCCCAACGCGCCGGGGAAACAGCGTTACTGTGGGGCGAAAGCGCGCTGTGCGAGATGCTGATCCGGCTCCGCGAGAATCGCGACTTCTGCCTCAACGCGCTCGCCAAAATGCCCGGCGTCACCGTTCCGAAACCCGATGGCGCGTTCTATCTGTTCCCCAAAATCGCCGGCGCGACCGACTCCTTCGATTTCTGCAAGCGCCTTCTGATGGACACCAAAGTTGGGCTCGCGCCCGGCGTCGCTTTCGGCGCAGGCGGGGAAGGCTCGGTGCGCATCTGCTACGCGGCCGAACGCCCCATCCTCGAAGACGCCATGTCGCGCCTAGCGATGTTCCTCAAGTGAAAAGCTCCCTCGTCGGATCCCAGCGGCCGTTTACTGATGCGCGGCGTTGTGTTTGTCGCGATAGATGTTCTTGCTGAGACGATTCTGCTGCCGGTTGACCTGCGCCTTCTGTTTATTGGTAAGATTGCCGCCGTTGGCCTTGCGATCGGTGCGGATCTCCTTGTTAAGCCCCGCTTCCTTGTGCTCCAGGTTGCCGGTTTCTTTCGGAGTCAGCGAGCCGCTCTTCACACCTTGCGCGATGCGATCCTGCTGGTTCTCCTTGCGGGCATGGATCAGGTCATCGGCGCTGGCGATGCCGGTGGTTCCAAGCAGCAATCCCGCGGCAGCTACGGTCAAGAAAAAGTTTTTCATATGCGTTCTCCTCATTCATGCAAACGCAGATGGCGGACGAAAGTTAACAGGCGCTGGGTTAAAATCCCGTTACCTTAACATGCTCCGTGCCTCCATTTCCAGGCCCGGCGCGCACCCGATGCAGTTACCGGCATAGATGCTCGAACCGCCGTCGAAATTCAAATAGCGCGCCCCTGCTTCTTCGAGAATCACTTTGAGTGGCGCGAAATCCCAGGTGGCCGCGCCCGGCTCAATCCATAGTTCAGCTTGCCCGGAGGCCACCAACATCGCGTCCGGCGCACCTCCCAGCCCACGAATCGCCCAGAACCGGCCCATCCATTCGATCGCTTGTTGCGGCGCTCGAAAACAGTCCAGCCGGTCCAGGCGGTTGAAGCACAGCACGGATTCTTCGATCCGCGTCTTCGACGACGCCCGAATCCGAACGTCGTTGCAGTATGCGCCACCGCCGCGGCTGGCCGCGTAGAGCCGTCCGAGCAGCGGCAGGTTCACCACCCCCGCCACCACTTCGCCGTCCGCTTCGAGCGCAATCAGATTGGCCCACAATGGATTCCCACGCACGTAATCGCGAGTGCCGTCGATGGGATCGATGATCCACTTCCGGCCGTTGCGCGATTCGGCGCGCGCGCCCTCCTCGCCCAGCACGCCATCGCCTGGAAATGCTTCCGTGAGAATGCCAGCGATCAGGCGCTCGCACTCGCGGTCGGCCTGCGTTACCGGAGAGTTATCCGCTTTCGTTTCGGCGACAATTTCCGGCTGCATCCGGAGCGCGACTGCGGCCGCCTTTTTGGAAGCTTCAATCGCAGCCTGGAGTTCTCTCGTCCATGGATTTAAGGAATCCGCCCGTGGAGTCATGGAATCATGGTAGTAGGCAGCGGCGCCGCTGGGAAAGCGCTGCAAGGCTTATACAATAGACGAATGGCCTCCCGCACCATATACTCGGTCCTGGAAGAAGCTGCGCGGAAGCACGCCGGCTTGCCTGCCCTGCACCAACCGCTGGGCAACGGCAAGCACCAGACCTACAGTTGGATCGAATACAAGCAAGCAGTGCAGGAGATTGCTTGCGGGTTGCGCTACTTAGGAATCGGCAAAGGCGACATCGTCGCTCTGCAATCGGAAACGCGCGCCGAATTTTATCTGGCCGATCTCGGAATCATGTCCGCGGGCTCGATTGCCGCGGCGCTCTACACCAGTTATCCGCTGCCCAACCAGGTGGCAAATCTACGCGCCAGCGACGCCAAGGCTGTTTTTGTCGAGGATCCCAAAAGCATGCAGGCCTTGATTGAGACTGCGGGCGAACCCTCGCTCCCGGTTCGCTGGATCCTGCTCACCGGCGAGACCAAGGACGCGCTCACGCTGGAGCAACTGCGGCACGAGGGCCGGCGCGCTTTGGCCAAAGATCCGCACGCCTTTCAGAAAATCCAGGCGGAGGTGCGCACCGACGACCTCGCCATTCTCTACTTGACCTCGGGCGCCACTGGCGAGCCGAAAATGGGCCTGGTAACGCACGGGGCTCTGCTCGCGAATGTCGATATGGGCCCGCCTGTGCTGCGGCTCACGCCGGCCGACTCGACCATCGGTTTTCTGCCGTCCGCGCATATCGCGCAGCGCGTGGTCATCGAGCTGCTTCCCATCGGCATGGGACTGCCGGTCTGGTTTTCCGAAGGTCTCGCCAAGCTGCCGAACGAAATCAAGACCATTCGGCCGACCTTCCTACTGGCGCCTCCGCGCGTGTGGGAGCGAGTCTTCGCCAGCATCAATGCCGAGATCAAGAAGCGCGGACGCATTTCGCAAAAGATGTTTCACGGTGCGGTGGGCTTGGGCGCCGAGGTCCACCGGCTGCGCGCGGCCGGCAAAAAAGTTCCCAAGTGGATGCAGACTTCGCTCAAAGCGGCCGACCGGCTCGTATTTTCGAAAATTCGCGCGCGTCTGGGCGGGCGGCTTCGCGTCGCAGCCTCGGGCGCTGCGCCACTGGGACCGGAGCTGGCTCGATTCTACGCTTCCATCGGCATGCCGCTGATCGAAGGCTATGGCCTGACCGAAGGCGGCGTCACCTGTCTGAATCCGATAGACCGGCCCAAACCCGGCAGCATCGGCATCGCGCTTCCGGGCGTCGAACTGCGCCTCGCCGACGATGGCGAGCTGTTGATCAAGAGCGCCACGCTGTTTTCCGGATATTATAAGGACCCCGAAGCCACCGCAACCGTCCTGCGCGATGGGTGGCTCACCACCGGCGATATTGCCGAAATCGATTCGGAGGGCTACGTCTACATCACCGGCCGCAAGAAAGAGCTGATCGTCTCCTCCAACGGCAAGAAGATTTATCCGGCGCGCATTGAAGTCTTGTTCAAGATGGAACCCATCGTCAATCAAGTGGTGCTGATTGGCGACCGTTTGCCGTTCGTCACTGCCCTGGTCACGGTAAACGCCGCGCACGCCGAATCCCTGAAGGGCATGCCGAAGAATGGACAGCGTAAGCTAGTCGAGGCGACGCCGGTTCTGGATGAGGTCCGCAAAGCCGTGGCGCGCGTCAACCGGCAGCTAGCGCCGTTCGAACAGATCCGCAAGTTCCGCGTGCTGGAGCGCGATTTCTCGATTGAAACCGGCGAGCTAACACCCACCATGAAGGTCCGGCGCAATCGCGTCCTTGAAAATCATCGCGAGCTGGTGAGCCAGCTCTACATGGGGAAAGAAGAGAGCCAATAGCTCCGGTGAGTCCTATGAGCGCCTCTCCTCCCATCGCTAAAACCGTGCCCAAGCAGATCACCCTCCACGGTGACAAACGTGTGGACAACTACGCCTGGCTGCGCGAGCGGGACAATCCGGAAGTCACTCGATACCTGGAAGCGGAAAATCAGTATACCGATCAGGTGATGGCGCCGCTCAAGCCGCTTCAGGAGACGCTTTACAAGGAGATCCTGGGGCGCATCCAGGAAACCGATCTGTCGGTTCCCGTCAAGCGCGACGACTATTTCTATTACACGCGCACCGAGGAAGGCAAAGCCTACGCGATCTACTGCCGCAAGCACGGCAGTCTCGAAGCACCCGAAGAGATTCTGCTGGATGGCAACGCGCTCGCCGCCGGCCAGAAATATTTCCGCATCGGCAATTTCAGCGTCAGTCCCGATCATCGGCTGCTGGCCTATTCCACCGACGTCGACGGCGACGAAGCTCACACCATTTTCGTCAAGAATCTGGCGACCGGCGAGCTGCTGCCGGACCGGATCGTGAATACATACTATTCGCTCGAGTGGGCCAGCGATAATCGGACATTTTTCTACACCGTGATCGATGCGGCGCGCCGGCCTTACCGCGTGATGCGCCATCAGCTCGGCGCGGCGTTGGATGATCTGGTCTATGAAGAGCAGGACGCGCGCTTCTCGCTCGGCGTCGGCAAGACGCGCAGCCGCCGATTCCTGATTCTTCACCTGGGCAGCGCGTTGACGTCCGAAGTGCGCTACATGGAAGCCGGCGATCCGCTCGGGGAATTTCGCGTGATGCTCCCTCGCCGGCACGAGGTCGAGTACGACGCTTCGCACCACGGCGATTTCTTCTACATCCGGACCAACGAAGGCGCTAAGAATTTCCGCCTGATGCGGACTCCGGCCGCGAATCCATCGCGTGACCATTGGGAGGAAGTGATCCCCGCTCGTCCGAGCGTGAAGATCGAAGGCATCGACTCGTTTGAAGACTACCTGATCGTCTACGAACGCGAACGCGGTCTGGAAAAGATCTGCGTGCGCGATGGAAACGGCGCTTTCTCGCATTACATCGAATTCCCGGAGCCGGTTTACACCGTCGGCGCCACCGGCAACCCGGAGTATCGTACCCGGACGCTGCGCTTCGTCTATACGTCGCTGGTAACGCCCGCCTCGGTGTTCGATTACAACCTCGAAACACGCCAGCGCGAATTGAAGAAGCAATACGAGGTGAAGGGCGGTTACGACGCGTCGCAATATCAATCCGAGCGCATCTTCGCCAAGGCTCCCGATGGCGTCGAAGTGCCGATTTCGCTGGTGTACCGCCGCGGGTTTGAAAAGAACGGGCAAGGTCCGCTGCTGCTCTACGCTTACGGGTCGTACGGTCACAGCATCGATCCGGGGTTCTCTTCGGACCGGCTCAGCCTGCTGGATCGCGGGTTCGCGTTCGCCATCGCGCATCCACGCGGGGGCGCGGAGTTGGGCGAGGAATGGCACGACCAAGGCAAGCTTCTAACCAAGAAAAATACGTTTACCGATTTCATCGCCTGCGCCGAGCACTTGATCCAGAATCGGTATACTTCGCGGGAGCGCCTGGCGATCATGGGCGGCAGCGCGGGCGGCCTGCTGGTAGGGGCGGTCTTGAACATGCGGCCCGAGTTGTTTCACGCCGCGGTGGCCAAGGTTCCCTACGTCGACAATCTGAACACGGGTCTCGATCCAACCTTGCCGCTGACCATCGCCGAGTACGAAGAATGGGGCAATCCGGAGCGCGAAGATTATTACAACTACATCAAGTCTTATTCGCCGTACGAAAACGTCGCGCCGCGCGAATATCCGGCGCTGCTGGTGACCGCGGGGCTGAACGATCCGCGCGTGTCTTACTGGGAGCCGGCCAAATGGGTGGCGAAGCTGCGCGCGCAAAAAAAGGACAAGAACGTATTGTTGCTAAAGACCAACATGGGCAGCGGCCACTTCGGCCCGTCGGGCCGGTACGAAGGCATCAAGGAAGTAGCGTTTGACTACGCGTTCCTGCTGTGGGCGCTGGGCAAGGCGTAAGTATCTATAGCTAGAATGAGGCTAGCTCAATGTTCATCCGATCGCTGAAGCTCAGGAACATTCTCTCGTTCCGCGAGCCGCCTCCGCTAGAATTGAGGCCTCTCAACATACTGATCGGCCCGAACGCTTCAGGCAAATCAAACCTGATCGACTGCATTGGGCTGCTTCAGGCCTTGCCCGGTAACGTCAGCCAGTACATAAACGATCGAGGAGCGGCTGATTCCTGGATTTGGCGGGGAACCAAGAGTAGCGGAACTGCGGAACTTAACTGTTCTTTTGAGGTTGAGGACGAGCAACTCGAATATTTGCTTGAATTTTCTTCCGCGGCCAGGGTGCTTTCTGTGGACACCGAGCGCTTGATAGAGGGGTCTAAAAGAAGAGCGTGCTTACTCCGAAGAAACGGCACTCTGCGCGTCCTCGATCACGTTACTCGACAAGCCGAAATACCGCCAACCGAATCTGCATTGGCAGCCTATAGGAATCCCCTTGGCCCAACTTCTATCGCTCGTACACAACGGGAATTCAACGACATTCGCATCTACCGCGGCTTCGATACTGGGACGCGTGCGGATGCAAGAATGGGTGTTTCCTCCTCCGGGCCAAAGCTTCCTCTCGAATCGGACGGCTCGAATCTAGCACTCGCACTGCACCAGTTGGGCTTTCACGATTCGTTAAAGAACGTGGAAGGATACCTATCTCGACTCTCTTCTCGCTTCAAAGAGATCAAGCTGGCAGCTGAGGGCGCCCGGATGCAACTGTATCTCGAGGAAAGAGGACTGGGCAAGATCTCGGCCACAAGACTGTCCGATGGTACACTGCGCTTCCTATGCCTAATGGCGATTTTGTTCGATCCGAAGCCAGCACCGCTCGTCTGTATTGAAGAGCCGGAGATCGGATTGCATCCAGAAGCGCTGGCACTGGTGGGGGACGCTCTCCGCGAAGCCTCGCAGAGAATGCAACTTGTGGTCACGACGCACTCTGACGCTCTCGTGGATCGCTTCACCGACGAACCCGATCGAATCGTCGTATGCGAAAGAGATTTCGACGAAAGTACTTGTTTTCGGCGGCTTTCCAGCAAAGAACTCAGTGGATGGCTCAAGGAATACACGCTGGGCGACCTCTGGCGACGGGGCGGAATCGGAGGGGCGCAAAGTTAGTGGAGATCAGGGTCTACTTTGAAGGCACGGTGGCGCTCAGGCGTGGATTCCGCAGCCTATTCGCGGATCTTGAGGAAAAAGCTTTCCAAGCTCGATCAACGATCGAATTCTTCGCGGCTAGAGACGGAGTCAGCGACTATCGAAAGGCTCTGAAGACATTCCCCAAAGCCTGGAACATCTTGCTCAAAGACAGTGAACAGCCGATGCCAAAGAGTCCGGCGGCCCTGTGCAAAATGCTTGGAATCGATGCACGGATGAACGACGTGTTTTGGATGGTTGTGATGATGGAATCGTGGTTTCTGGCTGACCCAGAGGCCCTCGCGGATTACTACGGCAAGGGCTTTTCGCTGAAAACCATCGGCCGGGCAAAGGACGTTGAGCAGATCAATAAGTCAGAGGTGCTGCGAAGGTTGAGCCGTGCCACCCAAAAAACCTCCAAAGGCGAATACGACAAGATTCGACACGCTCCTAACATCCTTGAGCGATTAAACCCGAATCGGCTCCAGGAGCGCGCTCCGCATTGCCGCAAGCTGTTCGACGCAGTGACGGCAAGGCTGGTCGCACGCCTGCCCATAGGAAAGCCTTAGCCGGGTACGTCCTCGCAATGTAGCCGACCAGCGGCCACTTCGGCCCCTCCGACCGATACGAAGTCCTCTAGGTGGTCACGCTCGACTATAAGGCTTCCTGGCCGATAAGCAAGAGGATGGGCGAAAAGAATCCAGAGAACGGTACAATCAATTTCAGCCCTAAGCCCGTCTTCGGTATGGCCTCACCGGACAGAAAACGCTTGAGAAAAATCAGGATCGACGCGAATTCGCCACAGGCAACTCTGTTTGCCGAAGGAACACGGAAGAGAACAAGACGATCGACCCCCTTTCTTCCAACCGAGGACAACACGCCCGAGGGTCTTCAGGCGCTCCTAAAAGCTAACGCCCACTACCGTGAAACGGCCTGGCCTGAGCCCTACCATCGAACCAAACACCACCTCCATCTGGGCGACGCTCGCGATCTAAGCTGGATACCGGACGCCTCGATCCACCTCGTGGTGACTTCGCCTCCTTATTGGACGCTGAAAGAATACACGCCAGGCAATGCCGATCAAATGGGCCATTTCGAAGATTACGAACACTTTCTCTCCCAGTTAGACCGCGTATGGCGCGAGTGCGCCCGTGTTCTGGTTGGCGGCGGTCGAATTTGTTGCGTTGTAGGTGACATATGCGTGCCGAGGAAGCGTGGCGGGCGTCATTACCTTGTTCCTCTTCATTCCGACATTCAGGTCCGCGCGCGTAAACTCGGCCTGGATTGCCTTCAACCGATTCTTTGGCACAAGATCGCGAACGGCGCGATGGAAGCGGAAGGTAACGGTGCAGGCTTCTATGGCAAGCCATACCAGCCGGGCGGAATCATCAAGAACGATATCGAATACATCCTCTTCCTGCGAAAGGGCGGCGAGTATCGGAATACTTCGTCCATTCAGAAAGCTCTGTCGATGCTAACAAAGGAAGAAATGAAGAGTTGGCAGAGGTCAATCTGGACGGATCTTCGGGGCGCTTCCACTCGCGACGGACATCCAGCCCCATATCCGGTCGAGCTAGCCGAACGACTAATCAAGCTGTTTTCGTTCGCCGGCGATACGGTATTGGACCCGTTTGCCGGAACTGGATCAACCTCGCAAGCTGCTATCATCGCAGGCAGAAATTCGATCGCCAACGAGATCGAACCGGCTTACGTCGAGATCGCTCGACAACGGATTTGCAAGGCCGCCAGACAAAGTCGATACGCTGGTGCGATAGAAGCTGAGGTTACCTTTGACGGAGGGGCCGACAAAACTCAAATACCGGCTGCTAACGGAATTCCGGCGTCTCTTTGAAGGAAAGATCTACAAGCATCGCAACTCCAGTCAAGGCGATTTTGTTGCGATGCATCTCTACGAAGACATAATAAACATTAACCGCTCGCCTAAGCTCGTCGAAGCTGTCATTGATCGCAAGGATCGGGTCCTCAACGTTCAAAACAAACGGCGCGGAGTTGCGGCGCGTCGGGGAGATGGTACATTCGGTGAGATCATTCCTGACGAGTCCCCGTTAACGGATGGCGGCTATCTGGTGGCCCGAGGTCCGATTGCAACCGTCGAAATCGGCATTGAAGTCAAGATCCTAGCCAAGGCCATGATCAAACAAATTGACCGCGTCATCAACGATCTTCGTAATCAGGTTGTTCAGTTCAAGCGCGGCGGAGGGAATCCCATCTGCATCGCGATAATCGGTATTAACCATGCCGAAAGCACAGTTGGCTACGAGGGCGACCGGCCCTTTCCGACTACCGGCAGGCAGGGGTTCCTTCATCCATTCCAAGAGGCGCCTGAAGCGGAACGCAGGTTGAAGGCGGAGGTTGCTTCCGACTTCGATGAATTCCTGGTATTGCGCTTCAAGGCTACGAATGTACCGCCCTATCCCTTCGAGTGGCTCGACTATAACGAGACTCGTCTAGACTATGCGGCCGCTCTTTCCCGAATCAGTGCGCGCTACCAGCAGAGGTTTTGAGGAATAGCGAAATCTACCCCGGATACTTCCCCGCGATGTAACCTTCCAACTGGTCGATCGTCTCCTCGTTCGCCGTGATGATCCAGTTCACCAAGTCGCCCATCGAAATGATCCCCACCACCTCGTGTCCGTCTAGCACCGGAAGGTGGCGGATGCGATGCTCGGTCATCAAGCGCATGCACTCCTCGACCGTGTTCTTCGGCGAGACCGTGACCAGCTCGGTCGTCATGATGTCGCGAACGGCGGTTTGCTTCGAGGATCGATCCTTCAGAATCACCTTGCGGGCATAGTCGCGTTCGGAAATGATGCCCTCCAGCCGGCCCTTCGACATCACCAGCAATGCACCCACGCCTTTGTCGGACATTTCCTTGATCGCCTCGTAAACGGTCGCAGTCGGTACGATCCACCATGCGCCGCGGCCTTTCACTCGTAATATCGAATCGATTGCATCAACCGGTTTCATAGTGCCTCCCGCGGCCCAACGAACAACTCCTTTTCGACGGGCCTATAATATGGACGTCCGCCAGGAGGTTTTAATGTCAGAACCCGCTTCCGCCCGTACCGGCGTTCAACTGATCGAAGCCAAACCCGAGCATGTCAGCGAGTTAGGCCGAATATGCTACGAAGCTTTCAAGGACATCGCCGACCAGCACGGGTTTCCCCCGGATTTTCCCAGCGCGCAATTCGCCCGGTCCGTCATCGGCATGTTGGTCGGGCGCCCGGACTTCTACTCCGTGGCCGCCTTGGTCGATGGCGAACCAGCCGGCTCCAATTTCCTATCGCTCAGCGACGAAGTGGCCGGCGTCGGCCCCATCACAGTGGACTGCGCGTTTCAGGGCCGCGAGATCGGGCGCAAACTCATGCAGGCCGTCATCGACTACGCGCGCGGCCACAACATCCAGCGCGTCCGCCTGCTGCAGGACGGCTTCAACATGCGTTCGATTTCGCTCTACGGATCCCTGGGCTTCGACACCAAACACGCCGTGGCCTACCTGCGCCTGACGCCGGCGACTCAGCCCGACGCCTCCGTCCGCCCAGTCGAGTTAGGCGACCTGGACGCGCTCGATGCGCTCTGCCGCCGCAACTACAAGTCCAGCCGCCGGAACGAACTGGCGGGCGCGATTCAGGCTGGATTTTCGCCCTTCACCCGCCAGCGCGACGGCCGGCTCACCGGTTACCTGATCCCTGGCGTCTTCGGTCACGGAGTCGCCGAAACCGACGCGGATGCCGTCGCCATTGCCTGCCAAGCCGCGCGCCTGGTTCCCCAGGAACGTGCCTACTGCTTCTGCCCGCTCGATCAAGGCTCTGCATTCCGCGCTTTTCTCCAAGCCGGCTGCCGGACGGTGAAGATCATGAACCTGATGGCCATGGGTCCTTACGAGCAACCCCAGCCGGTCTGGATGCCCTCGGTTTTATATTGAACTCGGGCCAAAGAGCCGGCGTATATATAGGACATGCCGCAAGACCTGCGTCTCGCTCTGCGCCGGCTCGCCAAAACTCCGGGCTTCACGGTCGTCACCATCCTGACCCTGGCCCTGGCTATCGGCGCCAACACCACCACGTTCAGCGCGCTCAACCGCTTCCTGCTGCGTCCGCTTCCGGTTGACCGGCCTAAGGAACTATTCACCGTCGGCACCACCGGTCTCACGCAATCCTATCCCGACTACGTCGACTTTCGCGACCGCAACCGCTCGCTCACCGGCCTGGTGGCCTACCGCATCGCTCCCGTCGCTTTGAGCCAGGGAGGAAAGAACAGCCATTTGTGGGGGAACGAAGCCACCGGCAATTATTTCGACTTGCTCGGCGTGCATGCTTTCCTGGGACGCACTTTTACCAAGAAGACGACCAGCGCTCCTCACCCCATGCCGTGATCGTGCTCAGCTACGCAGCCTGGCAAGACCGTTTTGGAGGCGATCCGAACATCGTGGGCAAGAGCGCCAAGCTGAACGGCCTGGATTACAACATCATCGGCGTGGCTCCCAAAGGTTTTTTCGGAACCGAGATTCTGCTGGCGCCCGAGTTCTGGGTTCCGATGTCGATGGAGTCGCAGATCGAGCCCGGCAACACGCCGTGGCTGGATCGGCGGACCACTCACAACATTTGGACGCTGGGGCGCTTGAGGCCAGGTGTCACCGAGCGTCAGGCCGAAGCGGACTTGAACGCAATCGCCGCCGACCTCGCGCGCGTGCATCGCGAAGACGAAGGCATGCGCATTCAACTCGCGCCGCCCGGCCTGTTCGGTACATTCCTGCGTGGTCCGGTCTTGGGATTCGCTTCGGTCCTGGTGGCCGTCGCCGGCCTGGTGCTCCTGATCGCCTGCGTGAACATCGCCGGAATGTTGCTGGCGCGCGCCGCCGAACGCCGCCGCGAAGTATCGATCTGCCTGGCGATCGGCGCGTCGCGCGGAAAGCTGATCCGGCAATTGCTGACGGAAAGCTTGCTCCTTTCTCTCGCCGGTGGCGCCGCCGGTGTGCTGGTGGCCTTATGGATTCTCAAAGCGGTGGCCGGCATCCATCTTCCTCTCGACCTTCCAGGTGCAACCGAACTCCCCTTCGATTCCAGCGTGTTTCTGTTCAGCCTCTTCACCTGCGTGCTGACGACGCTTCTGTTCGGGCTAGCCCCGGCACTCCAGGCGGTCCGCATCGATCTGGTCCCAGCGCTCAAAAATCAGGTTTCCGAAAAATTCCGTCGCGTGCAAATGAAGGATCTCCTGGTGGGCGCTCAAGTGATGCTTTCCGTGATCCTGTTGGTCGGCACCGTTCTCGTGGTTCGCAGTCTCCAACGCGCCCTGACCATCGATGTCGGATTCAATCCGCGACACGCCGTGGCAGTGACGTTCGACCTCGGCATGAACGGCTACAACGAAGAGCGCGGCCGCGCCTTCGAGCGGCGTCTAAACGACCAGCTTGCAAATCTTCCAGGTGTCGACTCGTTTGCACTGGCCAACAATCTTCCGCTCAGCCTGGCCCAATCCAACAACACCGTCTATGCCGAAGGCAAGCCGATCCCCAAGTTCTACGACGCGCCCCTGGCACACTACTATGTGGCCGGGCCCGGCTATTTCCGCACCATGCAAACGCGGCTCATCAGCGGCCGCGAGTTCGATACACACGACACTACTAATTCCACGCGCGTCGCTGTCGTGAACGAAGCTTTCGCCAAACGGCTGTTTCCCGGCGAAAACGCGTTGGGCAAGCGCTTCCGGACCAACCCCGAGAGTACGGACTGGACCCAAATCATCGGAATCGCGCAGGACGGAAAATATCAATCCTTGAATGATGTTTCCGATCCGGCTTACTTCGCCGCACGCAGCCAGCGCTACGATTCCACGATCACCATCGTCGCCCGCTCATCCCAGCCGCCCGACCAGTTGGTCCGCCGGATCCAGCGAATCGTCAGCACGCTCGATCCAACTCTGCCGTTCTTCCAAGCTGACAGCCTGGAAGACCACATGCGGCTGCCGCTCATGCCCGCGCGCATTGCCGCGACAATGCTGGGCGCATTCGGAGTGCTGGCCATCGTTCTGGCAGCCACGGGAGTTTACGGAATGTTGGCCTACGCCATCTCGCGGCGCACGCGCGAAATCGGTATTCGCGTCGCCATCGGCGCCCGCCGCGGCAACATTGTTCAATTGGTACTGCGGCGCGCCGTGCTAATCGTCTTGAGCGCCAGCATCGTAGGTGCGGCTCTGGCCTTGACGCTGGGTCGTTTCTTCACCCCCATTCTCTACGGCGTCAGTCCGAAGGACCCGGCCACTTACGCGCTCGCGTTAGCGCTGATGGCGATCATCGCCCTAATCGCCTGCTTGGTGCCAACCCGCCGCGCCCTGCGCATCGACCCAGCCGTCGCCCTGCGCGATGAATGATCAGCGCGTCAGGGCTTCTGGAACTTTCCGGGCCCCGACGCTTCTCTCATACTCGATCGGGCTGCCGAATCCATCAACCTTGACGCCCAACCGCTGCAGCACATCGGTCGCCACCAGCCGCCGGTGCGCGTTGAACGTAATGACGTCCGCGAACATGCCTCCGAAGGTGAACGTCTCGGGCGGCTCGCACAGGGCGTCGACGAAAGTGTCTCCCCAAGCCCCGCGCTTCTTCACATCCCGGAGAATGTTGGTGAACTCCGCGTCCGCCTTATCGAATCGCGCCCGCAGCGCTTTCGGAGTACAGCTTTCCGGCGGACTCTTCAGCTCTACCTTGCCTCCGGTCAACGCCGCCGTCCAGATTTCCTTGGTCTGTACCAGGCGATCCAGCAGATCTCGTAGGTTGCGGTCGGCTGTTTCCCACGGGAAAATCTTGGCCGTGTCCAGCGGACGGTCCAGTTGTTCGTCCGTTAAGTTCTTAGCGTGATCCAACAGCCGGGAGGTATGCCACGAGTCGTTCCCAGCGAATAAATCGAAGAGGTCCATATCGTTTGAGTCTCCTTTGGAGCCGGAACCGGGCGCGCAGAAGTGAAACCCGTTGGGCGCCGGCAGATGGAAATGAGTTGCTCCCATGCGCCGGTAGAAGCTCGGCGAGACGCCGAAAGCTTTGCTGAACGCGCGCGTGAAAGCCTCGAGCGATCCGTACTGCGCGTCGAGCGCGATTTCGGTGACTGAGAGTGCCGTGCGGACCAATTGCCACGCCGCGCGCTCCAACCGAAACCGCCTACGCATCTCGGCTGGGCTTTCCGCAATCAAAGCTTGAAACAGCCGGAAAAAGCTGCTGCGGCTGCAATGAGCCTGCCGTGCCAGATCGCTCGCCTCCACTTGCCGATCGAGCGAACCGTGCACGATCCCGGACAGCCGTTCCGCCTGGTCTCTCGCGTCCATCACTCCAGTTCCTTGCTCAACTGAAATGTACAGCATACACCGCGCATTCGCCTGATCGCGCGTCTCATTTTGATTCCGGCTTACGCGGCGCGCGCTACGATGGGCTTAGGAGGTCTGAATGCCCGCCAAAACCGCCCAGAAATCGAACCCGCGCCGGTGGTCGCAACGGGTCACCGAAACCAGCAATGCGCTGGACCTGGACCGCGGCGTGTTCAACTGGGGCGATCCCAAACGCATCGCGCGCTCGCTCAAGCGATCCGCCGAAGCGAGCCATCGGCGCAAGGCATCGCCATTTCAGTCCGCCATGTCGATGCTGAACTTCTATATCAACCGCGCTGGCAAAGATCTGCCGGCCAAACAAAAGCGCGTCTTGACGCAAGCTAAATCCGAGCTTCGCAAAGCATTCGGCCGTTCCGAAAGCTAGCGCATGATGGACCGGCAGAGGCTATTGCGCGGCTTCCGCCTGGCCGAGTGGACCGTTCGTCCGGAAGATGGCTCGATTTCCTCGCCCGAAGGCAGCACGCGCCTGGAGCCGCTGCTCATGCAGTTGCTGGTTTTCCTCTGCTCTCGCGCCAAGCAGGTGGTTCCCAAGCAGGATGTCGTCGACGCGGTGTGGAACGGCCGATTCGTCAGCGACGAGACCATCAAGGGAAGCTTTCACCAGTTGCGAAAAGCGCTCGGCGCAATCCCCGGCAACCGCGCTTCATCGAAACGCTGCCCAAGCGCGGCTATCGCGTATCCATCGAGCCCCAGCCTCTGGCGGGCGCATCCACGAACGAAGCGCAGGAACTTGCGCAAAAAGGACATGCCTCGCTGTCCGAGCAACCGACCGAAGCGTCGCTCAAACAGGCGCGGCTCTATTTCGAGCGCGCGGTGGAAGCAGAGCCCGAAGATGCCGCAGCTTTATCCGGGTTAGCCCGCACCTATGTTCTGATGGCCGGCCTGGGATTAGGAAGCGCAGCCGAGTTCCTGCCTCGCGCCCAAGTGGCAGCTATGCGCGCGCTCGAATTGGACTCCACGCTGGCCGGGCCGCATCTGGCCTTGGCCGTGGTCCATCTGCTCCACCATCACGACCACGCGGCAGCCGAGCGCCATTTCCGCATCGCTCTTGAGCGCAAACCGGAAGACCCGGTCAGCCACATCTGGTATGCGCGATTTCTGGCTTCACAAAACCGCACCACGGAAGCGCTCGCTGAAGGCCGCCGGGCGCTCGAAGCCGATCCGCTCTCGCTCACCGTGCGCCGCGAGCTTCTGAACCTGTTGTTCGCCGCGCGCCGCTACGACGAGACCATCGCCGAAGCACGCCGGTTGCTCGACATCAATCCAGCCTTTCCGGATGTGCATCTGGGAATCGTTTGGATCTACCTGCTGCAGGGCCAGGAACAGCCGGCCTTCGAGGCTTTTCTCGCCGGACTGAAAGGCCTGGGCGTCGCGGCTCCTTTACTCGACCAGGCGCGCGAAACATTCCGGCAAGGCGGCATGCCCGCAATCCTGCGCCAGTGGGTGGAATTGCTGGAGCGCAACGCGGCGCTCGGCGAGAAAAACCAGTTCGATCTGATCGTTCTTCATTCCTTGCTGGGCGACCGCGACCGCTGCTTCGAGCTGCTCGAAGGCCTCCGCCAGCACGAGCACCCGCTTCTGTTCTGGCTGCCGGTGATGCCAGTCTTCGACAACCTGCGAGCCGATCCCCGTTACGCGCGCCTCCTCGTCCAGCTTGGTTTTCCCCAACCTTTTCCCAACCAATAACCGACGGTTCGTCTGACCTGATTTTCCGCGAGCCCACTCTATACTGATCGCGGAGGTCAGTCAGATGATGCGCAATTTCCTGAGGAAAATGACCAAGGGGATGGGGGGCAGGGCTGCTCGGCTTGGCGATCGCACTCATACCCGGCGGAATTTGGGGCGGGCTGTACATGCTCAATCTCAGAACGGGCCCCTCCATCCCATGGGCCGTCGTGCCGATGGCCGCGGTCCTCTGGCTGATGTGGCAATACTTGAGCGGCAAAGGTTGGCCACGCCGCACGTCCGACGCGCGGCGGAACCTTTTGCGAGCCCGGCCCGTCGCGAGCCGTACGTTTGCCTCGGCGTTCCTGGCCGGCGCGTTGGCCGTCGTGGCGCTAGCCGGATACTGGATCGTCCTGTTCCAACTGGTGAAGATGCCCGGCAACGTTCTGCCTAATCCCAGCGATTATCCGCTGCTCACCATGGTGCTGTTCATGATCATGGGCTCGCTGGTATCGCCGTTCGCAGAAGAAGCCGGACTGCGCGGCTACTGCCAGGTCATTCTGGAACGCGAGTTCCGCGGCCCTATTGCGGTTGTGATTTCGTCCGTATTCTTCGCGTTCGGTCACTACAACCACGGGTTGCTGTGGCCCAAACTCAGCGTATACTTCCTGGCGGGCCTGGCTTTCGGCACGATCGCGTACCTGACGAAATCCATCCTGCCCGGCATCCCGGTCCACATGCTCGGCGATCTGACTTTCTTCGCGCTGGTCTGGCCCTACGACACCTCGCGCCGTCTGATCTGGGAGGGCGGAGCAGACACCTGGTTCTGGATTCACGTCGCCCAGGCGATCGTCTTCACGGTGCTGGCAATCCTGGCGTATCGTAGACTCGCGGCGCTCCCCAACCGCAGTCCGGCGTCTGCCCATCCCGTGGTCGGTTCAGTACGGCATTCTGCCGTATAATGGGTGCTAGATGGCAAACACCTCGATATCGCGCCTGGAAGCCCGCCTGCCGGCCGACGTGTACACCATGCTCAAGCGGGCCGCGGAAATCGAGGGCCGCAGCGTTAGCGACTTCGTTGTCGCGGCGGCACGCGAAGCGGCCGAGCGCACCATCGAAAAGGCGTCCATTCTGCGTTTGTCAGCGGAGGATCAGCGCCGCTTCGCCGAAGCCATCCTCCATCCTCCCGCGCCCAATGCTGCTCTGCGCCGTGCAGCTAAGCGGCATCGTAGATTGTTCGGCCCGTGATCGCTCCCTTCCGGATGGAAGCGCTTGCCGACGCGCACGATCGCACCGTATTCAATTGCGATGAGCCGGCTCTCGACCGGTATTTCCAGACCCAGGTGACCCAGGACATCCGCCGCAGAGTCACTAACTGCTTCGTTGCTATCGAGCACATCACCGGTCGCATCGCTGCGTATTACACTCTCGCTGCGAGCAGCATTCCGGCTCCCGAGCTTCCGCCCGCCGTGATCAAGCGGCTGCCTCGATATCCGCTCATTCCAGCCGTGCGCATCGGCCGTCTGGCCGTCGACCGTCAGTTTCGCGGCCGCGGACTCGGCTCCGCCCTTCTCATCGACGCCACTCAACGTACGCTGCTTGCCGCGCCAGCGGCCTTCGCTTTCGTAGTTGACGCCAAGAACGATCGGGCAGCGGCGTTCTACCGGCATCATGGTTTCCTGCCGTTTGCCAGTCAGCCTGTAACGCTGTTTCTTCCGCTGGCAACCGCTTCGAAAGCGCTCGGCTCCGCATCGGGCAACAAGTAGCTTTCGGTTGAACTACTCGATGCGCCCGTCGCGCATGTGCACGATGCGGTGTCCATAAGCGGCGGCCTCGGGATTGTGAGTGATCATTAGGATGGTTTGGCCGAGCCGCTGGTTGAGATCGCGCAGCAGCGCCAGCACGGCGGCGGAATTTTCCGTATCCAGATTCCCGGTGGGTTCGTCGGCCAGCAATATCGCCGGACGATTCACGATGGCCCGCGCGATGGCCACGCGCTGCTGCTCGCCGCCCGAAAGCGCTCGCGGCTTGTGATCCAAGCGCCCCGCGATCCCTAGCAACTTCAGTATCTCTTCAAATTCCGCATCCAACGGACCGTCTTTTTGCGCGATGTAGCGTGCGATCTCGATGTTGTCGCGCGCCGTCAACGTCGGCAGTAAATTGTATTTCTGAAAAACGAACCCAACGCTCGTCTTGCGCAGTTCGGTGCGCTCGGCGTCCGTCATCCCGAGCAGATCCCGGCCGGCGATATGGATGCTTCCCGACGTCGGCGGCGCCAGGCCGCCGATGATGTAGAACAGGGTCGATTTCCCGGAGCCCGATGGACCAACGATGGAGACAAATTCACCGCGCGCGACGTCCAGATCGACGCCGCGCAGTGCCGCCACCTCCACCTCGCCCACGCGATAAATCTTAGTCAGGCCGCGGATGGCGATGATCGGCGCTTCACTCATACGCCAGGGCTTCGATAGCGTCCTGCCGCGCGGCCTTGAGCCCCGGATACACCGCGCCCAGCAGCGCGCCTACCAGCGCGATAGCGGCCGCGATGGCCCACCAGTCGTACACAACCGCTTGGATCAGAGTGCCCGGCATTAGACTCGCGATCAAGGCCCGTGTCCCGTACGCCAGCGCAATTCCGAGAATGGAACCCGCCACGGCCAGCAGCGCGGTCTCTCGCAGAACGATATTCAGAATCAAACCCGGCGAGGCTCCCAAAGCTTTCAACACGCCGATCTCGCGCGTGCGCTCCAGCACGGCCGTGTACATGGAGAGAAACACCACCAAGAATCCCACCAGCACTCCCAGTCCGATCACCACGCCGATGAACTGCGTGAGCAACGGGATGTTGCCCGGTGAGAACAGGCTCACGTAATCTTCCATGGAGTTGATCTTGTATTCCTTGAGCCGCGCGGACAGCTCCGCCATGGTCTGGCTGATGTTGGCGGGACGATCCACCTTTATATAAACCACTGTGACTTTGCCGGTGTTGGCCGTCAGGTCCTGCAAAGTGCCGATCGGCACCACTACGCGCGCCAGCATTCCGGGTTCGTAGATTCCGGAAACATGCCAGGGCCGGTTGATAATTGTGATCGTGTCACCGACGTGTACCTTATGTTGCGCGGCGTAGTATTCATCCACCATTACGTCGTCGGGATGTTTGAACGGGCCTCCGTGAACAAATTGGAACCCGCCGCTCATGGCGTCGAATGCCGCGAGGTCAATGCCGGTGACGTAATTGAACAGGTCGGTCCCATAGGTGAGCACTCCAGTGGCAACCTTGACGTGCGGCACCTTGTCGACCACGGCCGGAACGATGCGGTCCAGCATCTGGCCGCCGGAGAATAATAGAGCGCTCCCAGGAGGCCGGACCAGGATGTCGGCGCCAACGCCTTTAGCGCGCCGCGCCTGATCATTGAGCATGCCTCTGCTCAATCCCACCAGCGCCAGCACCAGCGTCACCTGAATGCTGATGGCAACGATGCTCAGTAGCGTCCGGACAGGCCGGTGCTTCAGATTTTCTATAACCAGCTTGTTGATCAACCTACTTGTAGGATACGACTACACGCTGTGGCGACGGCGCAATCTCATGCAGCTCGCTCGACAAGAATCCTGCGTTGCGGAACATGCTGTCCAGCTCGCGGAACGTGTAGGCGTCACCGTGGGCGGTGGATCCGAGCATCATCATGCTAAACATGGCTGGGGTCGCGGGAGAGATGCGGTCATCGTTCGGCACGAATTCGAGCGTAACGGCCCGCCCTCCCGGCGCCAGCGCGGCATGCACTTTTTTGAGCAGCGTCTGGTTGGTCGCGGGGTCGAAGTGATGCAGGAAATTCGTGATCAGCACCAGATCGTAGCCGGTTCCGAAATCCGCCTCGAAAGCGCTGCCTGGCTTGATCGAATAGCGCGATGAAACGCCGGCTTTTTCGGCATTCTCGCGCGCCACCGCGAGCACGGCTTCCCAGTCCACCGCAGTGATGTGGGCGTTCGGATTTTGCTTGGCCAGCTCGATTCCGAACAGACCATGCCCGGCGGCAATATCGAGAACCTTCCACGATGCGCCCGATTTCGCCTCGAGCAATCCGGCAATCAACTGCGCCGGCAGGCTCATCAAGGGCGCCATGGAACGCGCGAAGTCAACCCACAGCGGATTGTTGGGTTCCACCGAGCCTTCGCCTTCCATGAGCGTCCCGCCTTTGCGAACCAGCGTGGCCATGTCGCTAAAGGCGGCCGTCAGCTCCGGGTTTCCCAGGAATTTACCAATGGAGCCGAGGTAGGCCGGGGAATGCCGGTTCAAGAATACGGCTGCTTCCGGCGTTAGCCCGTACACGTTTTCCTGCTTGGTCAGGATTCCCATGACGGTCAGGAAGTCGCACAGGACGCGCGTACCCTTTTCCGATGCCTGGATGCGCGTGGCAATCGATTTGGCAGTGGTGCTGCCTTCCGCGATTGCGGTGAATAAGTCTAGTTCGATTGCTCCGCGCAACGCGGCGGTGCGCTGATAGCCGTTCAGGGTGTCGAAAATCAGTTCGAGCGACGGGGCTGCAAGATTTTGAGGTGCTGTAGACATGGCCTAACCATGATAACTCGTCGCCTTGCTTTACCACGCCAGGCGCATTCCGCCCAACACGCTGCGTGACAAAGCCTGATAGCCGAGCACTTCTTCGTAGCGTTCGTTCAGCAGATTGTCGACGCGCAGGAACGGAATCACGTGACGGGTCAGGCGGTACGATCCACTGGCGTAAATGTCCTGGAACGCCGGATTGCGCGTGACGCCGAAAGTAAAATCGGCATCCTGCCGTTCTCCGACGAATCGCCCGCCGGCGATGAAGGTCCAGCGTTTGGGCGTGGCCGCGATGGACAGCGAACCGGAATTGCGCGGCCTGCGGACCAGCTCCTCGCCGATTCCGGTGGTGGAGTCCTCTGGCGACGTCGATGCGGTCACGCGCGTGTACAGACGCATGTAGGTTCCGTTGACGGTGAGGCTGTGCGGCAGGCGCGCTTCGGCCGATGTCTCCACGCCGCGCGCCCAACTGGCCTCGATGTTCTGCCAGGTATCGCCGACGAATGCGATCAGATCCTGGAATGAACTGCGAAACGCCGCCGCTTCCGTGCGAACACGCTTATGGAACCAATCGGCGACGATTCCGGCTTCGTAGGATGTCGTGGTTTCCGGCCGCAGCAATGGATTGCCGAAATAGTAAGCCGACACCGCGTAGTTCTCGAGCAGGCTCGGTTCGGTGACGCCACGTCCGGCGCTCAGGCGCAGCGAAGTAGACGATAGCGCGCCATGCTCGCCGGCCACCAGAAAGCTCGCGCCGCCGCGGCCCGACCAGATGGTCCCGAACGCGCTGCTATGTTCCAGCCGCGCTCCACCGCTCAGGTAAAGTCGCGAGCCTAGTCGCTCCTGCAGATTGGCGAAGAACCCATTGTTATCGCGCGAGGCCGCTACACCGGACAGAACGCCGCTCTGCTTCTGGTAGTTGTAGCCGAACACTAGCGCGCCGGTGCGATGCGAGAGCGTACCTTGGTAGCCGGCGATTTTGCGCTCGGTCAGATTCAGCGAGCTCGAAGGCCCGAAGAAGGCGTCGGTCTGGACCAGAGTCAAGCCCGCCGGAATCTGGCTGGGAATGACATTCGGATTCAGCAATGCGACGAAATACGTTTCCGGCACCGGGCCCGCGACGTTGCGCACCAAGGCCGCCAGCGGCTGCTCGCCGTCAGGCTCATCGTCGTTGTATCGATCGCTCAGATGGTTGTAGCCGAACGTGAATTGCTGCAGATAGTTCGAACCCCGGCTGTCATCCACGCGAACCGAGACCGTCTCATTGCGCGTTTCCTCATTGGGGATCGGATCGTCGATTCCGTAAGCCACCTGGCCGGGCGTCCCCACGTGGTCATCGTAGATGCGAAAGACGCCGCGAACTTGCGTGCGGTTCGAAATTTTGTAACCCAGATTCGCCGTGCCGGTGTTGTCGCGATCGAAGGTGTTCTGAAACTCGCCCACGGTGTGGAATTCTGACGCGCTCAAGGCGTAGTCCAGCCGGTTCAGGAAGCCGCCATTCAGGCTCGCGATCCAATGGTCAGTCTGGAAACTGCCACGCTCGTAGGAGACCGAGCCATGCGGAACGGTGTCCTCCGGATCGCCATGTTTGGTGAAAATCTGGATCACGCCCGCAGCGGCCTCCGCGCCGAACAGAGCGCTTTCGGGCCCGCGAACCACTTCCACGCGGTCGATACCCTCCGAGCTCAAGTGCTCCAGATGGATCTCGCCGCCGGGATCGTTCAACGGCACGCCGTCCACCAAGACCAGCGTGCCGGTATAGTCGGCGCCGCGCGTAAATACGTCGGCCAGGGCGCCGGGCGGTCCATAGGCGGAAACCTGAAGGCCGGGAACGTCGCGGAAGACGTCGAACAGCATCGGATAATCCAGCGCCTCGAGCCGCTGTGCGGTGATGACGGTGGCGGACACCGCGGCCTGCTCCGCGGTAGTTTCGGTTCGCGTGGCCGAGACGACTACTTTCTCCACCGGGCCGGCTACAGCCAGGGTGATCTTGTTGTCGCGATCGGAGGCGAGCGCCGGAGTTTGCGTAACGAAGCCGGTTTTTTCGACGCGCGCATCGCAGCGATCCTGACCGGGCACGCTGAATCTGCCCTCGGCACTGCTATAGACCGCCTGGTTCGCGCACTCCACCCGCGCGCCCTCTACCGGACGCCCGGAAGGATCGAGAATGGTTCCGTGAATGTTATTGGTTTCGCCCGCGCAAAGCGCGAGCGACAGAGACAGTAGAAAGATGGTTCGCATCGGACGTTTCTCCCTCGAAAACGTGATTTGTTTTCCAAGCGAGGAACCGGTCTCCTGACTTGCGGCTGGCCTTGAAAATTCGGAGAGCGATCTTCCCACTTGCGCAGTGATCGCCTCGGCCTCGGATTTGCCGCTTACAGTTGCGGGGCAGTGGCGGATTTTCACCGCCTTCCCGATGCATCCCTCGCCGTCTAGCTGTGAAAGAACACGTTGCCCGGAGGCAACATCGGTGAGTGTAGCACAGTTATTTCAGGAATCCAGAACCGATCTGCTCTCCTGAATCGACAATCGCGTACTCGGCATGCGGGAAGCCGGCCTGGAGCATGCGCACCAGGGCGAGTGCGTCGTTACCCGCCAGCACCAGCACCATGTGGCTGCGATCCAGCGGATTCACAGCCGCGTACACGAGCCCTTCAGTTTCGGAGGCGTAGGCCGAGCCGTGAATCCGGAACATCGCGCCTTCCGCGTCCAGGCCGAGCTTGTCTTTCCATGCAGCCAGGGCCGAATTAGTTTCCGGCCGGCCAACGAAAATCACATCGTGCGTTCGCAGCTCGGCATCCGTCACTTCAAAATCTTTTTGGATCGGCACCGCGCCCTCGTAGGAATCCAGAAACTCCTTCCGAAGCTGCTCGGCGGCGTAGCGATTCGTGCCCGCATCCATCTGAGTTCCGTACACCAGCAGAGCGGTCGAAAGCCGTCGCCGGATGTCGGACGCCAGATACGTCGCGCCGCCCGGGTCGGCCGGCATCTTGAACTCGACGCCCGCCGCACTCAGGAAAGATTGCGCGGTCACGGTCTGGGTGGTATGGGCCGCGAAGAAATTTTTCATCAGCGCGAAGAACCGGTCATCGCCCAACTCCCGGCGCACTGCGTCCAAAAACAGCGCACCCTTAGCGGTCTCGATCCGGAAATGTTGGATGGGATCGGCCGGCGCGGAACTGGCCGACCGGAACTCCGCCCAGCGCACATCCATCGCTCGCCCCACATCGTGCGACTGCAAATCCCGATAATATGCCGTTGAGCCCGAAGCGAACCAAACGTCCCCATCGGAAGCCGGGAGAACCCAGCCTTTCCACAAACGATCAGCCGAAAACGACTCTCGCGCGCCGGACAGGATAGAGGTTATGTTCCCACCCGCCGCCTCGGGAGCCGTCGCCCGCGCCGCGATCATCCGGTAGCCGGACGGATAGATCCCTTCGTTTTTCGCGTACTCGTCTTGCTCGGCACGCGACGGCGCCCACTCGCGCTGATTGGGTCTCCCAAACGCCGCCCATACCAGCATGTGCGACGCCATCTCGGCCGTCACTACCTTAGCGTCCATGGTGGTCGGGCTCACCAGCGGCGCCGTGCGAAACGCCAGGAACGCGAACTGCTCGTCGATCTTGCCGCGGTACTCGCGATACAAATCCTGCCACTTCAGATCGCGCGGCCCCGCAACATACGGGACATAATCCGGCGCTCCCTTCGGATCGGCCTGCTCCTCCAGCCGCACGCTCAGATCTTTCGCGTTGTTATCGCCCCAATAAAAACCCTCGGTGCCGCCGAACCAATCGTTTTTCGAGCTGCGATACAGGCGCGTTTTGTAGGTGCCCAGCTCCAGCATCGCGATCTCGTTGGTGCGCGCGTCGCCCATCAGCCATTCGTTGGTGTAAAGGCCGTTGTTCTTGGTCTCCAGAAGCTCGACCATTTTATCGATGTTGTCGCCGTACTGGATCGCTCTGCGCGCGCGATACGCCACCGGCGTGCCCTGCGGATTGAACGGGCTCTGATCGATGGTGGTCTCCGTCAGCACCACGCCCGCGTCGTTCTGATACCAATCCGTGCCGCTCTCGATGCCTCCCGGGTAGCTTTGCATCAGCACGCGATGCCCCGTGGCCGGCTTTAAATCCAGCAGCACGTTGGTCTGCTCGGCCAGCGTCAGCGGCCACCAGGTGACGTGTCCCATCAGCATGCGTCCGTCTCGCGTGGCTTTACCGGTGGCGGCGAACGCGCTGCAATGATCCGGTGTTCCCACTACGAGCCCCGGCTTGGTCGTGAAATATCCGGGCGGCGCGAGATGCAAACCCTCCAGCCCATTCGGCGTGACTCGCAACGCATCGCTTAAGGCGCCCAACTCGACGGTGGTGTTCACCGTCACCATGTCGGTCAGATCCAAGCGCCGGCCTTCCCAGCGCGCGCCCGCGTCCGATGCGCCGTCGGCGATGCCTTGCATCTCCAGAAGAATCTCCTGATCGAATCCGTGCAGAAACAGCGCACCCGCCGCGGATCGCGCCAGATCCCAACTCTGGCTTTTGCCGCTGTGATCCAGCTCGGCCGCGCAGCGCGCCATATACTGCACGATTTCTTTCGACATCAGCCGCCCGTGCTGATAGCCGCGCTCGTAGGGCTGGCCTTCGATATGCAAATAAATCCAACCGCCGGTGGGATAGCGATAGGCCGGTCCGTAGCTAGCGACCGCCGCGGGCGCAGGCCACCGTTCTTGCGACGAAGCTTCGTCGATGCTGACGCCTGCAAACCAAGCCTTGCCATTGAACGCACCGCCGGTTCCAGCGATCAGCAGAATTTCATCCTGCGCGCGCGTGGCGGTGAAATCGAGCTGCACCCGAGTCCAATCGCGCGTCCCTCCCAGGGATTCCGAATGGACATCGAACGGCATGGAGGCCATGCTGAGCGCCGCACCGATCGCGATCGGCGTTCGATCCAGATCGTGAACCGTAAGCTGCTCGGTGCGAATCCAGCCAGTCAGCTCGTAGCGCTGGCCGATCGTGAGCGCGATGGGCGCCGAGTGCACGCAGGCATCCTGGCTCGCCCCCGCCTCCACTCGCAAGGAGTTGCGGCCCTGGTAGGTGACTGAGGAATCTACGGCACTGACGCCTCGGGACGCACTCCAGCCGCCGGCCGAACCGTCAAACGAGCTTTGGTACAACGGCGTGGCGGCGGGCAAACTGGCCACGAAAAAGGCGAAAAAAGCAAGCCGGCGCATACCTGTATTATCGCCTGTCGCATAGCGGCAGTCCTCCTTCGGCCCGCCAGTTGCAAACTGACTAGGCGGCGATGCTCCATTCGGCATCGACCTTTTATTTTGAAAGCTCTTAACTAAGGTTGGGTGATATGACACTGACCGACGTAGTGAAAGAACACAGTTTCCTGGCGAGCCTCCCGGATTCCCAGGCCGAAAAGCTGATCGCCCTGGCTCATGAGGTCCACTTCCGCGAGAACGATTTAATTCTAACGGCGCGCGAGCAGTCCCGATACTTCTATTTGCTGCTGGAAGGGACGGTTTGTATCGAGGTCAGCGCTAGGTCCTATGCGGTGTGTATACAAGCGCTTGGCCCCGGCGAAGCGTTCGGCTGGTCGGCTCTTTTGGACCACCACGATACGTTGTTCCAGGTCCGCGCTCGCGAAGACTGCCGCGCTCTGCGTATAGACGGCGACGATCTCAACGCGGCTCTCCGGGTCGATCCGTTGCTGGCCGCGGAAGTATACCGCCGCGCCCTCAATCTGGCGGCCGAACGGGTCAAAGCTACCGAGGAACGCCTGGCCGAATTGTGCGGCGTGCGTGTGCCCAAGGAGCCGGCCTAGCGCTCATGCTCCAAATCGCCGCTTACAGTCCGAACACGTACAGCACGCGATCGGCTGCAATCGCGACGTGCTGCTGATTGCCGATCAAAAACGAAATCGGATTCGCTCCGATTCCTCCGCCCGCTTGAAAATCCCATACCGGCTTCCCGGTCTTGGCATCCAGGGCGAAGAAATTCCCCTCAGTCGCCCCGCTGAACACCAGCCCGCCGGCTGTCGAAAGCACGCCGGACCAGGGCGGCGAATTCAGTTTGAACTCCCAAACCATCTTGCCAGAGGCCGCATCCAACGCCCGAATCGCGCCCCATACATCGTCAGGCGGCAATTCGCGCTGTCCGCCGCCGGCGAAAAACGTGCCTGGCTTGTAATCCGCCTCGCGCTTGAAATACGTCGCGCCAGTCTCCCGCACAGCGACATAAAACAATCCCAGCGCCGGATCGTAGGACGGGCTGAACCACACCGTCGCGCCGTTCAAGTTGGGCCACACCAGCGTGCCTTCGTCGCTCGGCTGCGTGCCCGGAATCTCCATCGGCCGCCCACTATCGTCCAAGCCCTTGGCCCAAGTCTGTTTGGAATACGCCTGGCCGGCCAGGAACTGTCCGTTCTCTCGATCCAGCACATAGTAGAACGCGTTGCGATTCGCGTTCGCCACCACCTTGCGCTTCTGGCCGCGAATCTCCGCTTCGAACAGAACCGGCACATGCGCGGAATCCCAATCGTGCGTGTCATGCGGCGTGAACTGGAAATGCCATTTCAGTTTTCCAGTGTCGCCATCCAGCGCCACCAGCGAGCAGGTGTACAGATTGTCGCCCGGCCGCGGATCGCCGTTCCAGTCCGGCCCCGGATTCCCGACGCCCCAATACAGCAGATTCGCCTCCGGATCGTATGAGCCTGTGACCCAAGTGGACCCGCCACCGGTTTTCCACGCTTCAGTTTTCCAGGAATCGTGCCCCGGCTCGCCCGGTCCCGGAATGGTATAAAATCGCCACGCACGTTTACCGGTCTTCGCATCGTAGGCATCCACGAAACCGCGAATGCCCGCCTCGCCGCCGCTGATCCCCACCGCAACTTTGCCGCGATACGCCAGCGGCGCCAGCGTCATGCTGTAGCCGGGCTTGTAATCGGCCACTTGCGTCGACCAGCGCTCTTGCCCGCTCTTGATATCCAACGCCACCAGGTAGCAATCCAGCGTCGCCACGAACAGCCGGTCGTCCAGAATGGCCGGCCCGCGATTCACGCGCCCGAATCCAATGTTCTGGTAATCCGCCGGAATCGGCCGGCGCCAATGCCACAGTTCGCGCCCGGTTTTCAAATCCAGCGCCGCCGCGCGATTCGGCCCGGTGACGTACATCACGCCGTCGGCCACGATGGGCGAGACTTCGTTCTCCGGAACATCGAACTGATACGCCCATTTCACTTTGAGCTGCGCCACATTGGCGGGCGTGATCTGATTGAGAGGCGAGAAGCGCTGGCCCAGATAGTTTCGCGAGTAAGTCAGCCAGCTCCCCGGCTCCCGATCCGCATTCACGATGCGTTCGTAAGGCACCTGCGCCGCCAGCACCGGCGCGAACAGCAACAGCCAAGCGGCTCTCATGATTTCCCCCTCAGCCCCGCCAGATAGGCGATCAAATCGGTCAGCTCGTTGGGCGTCAGCGATCCTTGATACGACGGCATCGGACTCTTCCCGCGCAGCTTCCGCAGTTCTTTCAGGCCGGCCTTGCGAAAGCTTACATATTCGCCTTTGGTGGTTCTGATCTGAATGGAGAACGTGTCTTCATTCGCGCGCAGGCCGCGCACGGTTGCGCCGTCCGTGGTAACCGCTTCAATCATGAGAAAGCCATCCGGCACCGACGCTTCCGGCGCAACAATGGATTCGCGCAAAAACGCGACGCTGCGTCTGGATCCGATGTCGCTCAGCTCCGGCCCAAAACCCGAGCCAACGCCGCGAATCATGTGGCAGTTCGCGCAGCCTTTGGATTTGTAGACTTGCTCGCCGTGGGCCGGATCGCCTGGAACGGGCTCTGGGGGGACCGCGCCGATCTTGCGCACGTAAGCGGCGACGCTGGCCACTTCATGCGGCGATAATTGCCACGCTCCCGGCATCTCCGGCTGGATGCCTTCCGCGATCACCTTGCGCAGCGCCGCATTGTCGGGAGCATGATCCAGCTTCGGCCGCCGCAGATTGGGCCCGCGCCCGCCGCTGCCGTCCTGCCCATGGCATAATGCGCACTGCGATTCAAAACGCTTCTGCCCCAATACCGGGTCGCCCGCGGGCTCAGGAGCGATCGGCGCGGTCTGCGCGGCCGCACAAGCAAAACAGAGAAAACCAAAAATCCAACGCACAATGTTATGAGTATGCCACAGCTTTCCGTGCGAGCCGGACGCTACAGTTTTTGTGCGCCAGTGACGCGGCCGAGTGCGCGGTCAAAGGTGCCCAGGGGCAACTTCCCGGCCTTGCGTGCCTGCTCGAGGATGAGGCAGTCCGAAAACCCGAGTGCGGGACGCAGCCGATACTGTTCCAGAGCGGCTGCCACGACGTCGGAGTCTTCGAGTGTCAATGTTGCGTGATTCAACAGCATGTCGATCGCCCCATTGAGCTGAGCGCTGCTGAATCCGTAACTTGCTTTCAGCACCCAAATCGTTTCAGCGAGCGCGATCAGCGGTACCCAGGCGCCGCGCTCCACGAACGCTTCTGCAGACGCGGTCTGTTCTGCATTATCGGCGACAATCAATCGAATCAGGACGTTGGTGTCAACGGCGGCCATACCGCCGCCGCATCTCCCGCTCAATACCCTCTTTCATTTCCTTAAGAGTTCGCGCTTTGGGAGGGCCGTTCGGAAACAGCACGCGGCGCATGTCCTCAAAAGTAAAGCGGCCCGCCTTGCGCACTACGATTCGACCGTCCTGTTCATCCCACTCCAGCACCGAGCCAGGCTCGAGGCCGAGCTTCTTACGGATGACGGCAGGGACAGAAATCTGCCCCTGCGCCGTTAGCTTAGATTGTGCGACCGCCATGCCTTCACATTACCACGGTAATGCAAAGCTGCGGAGTTTAGAACGTAAACCGCCCGCCCACCTGCATGGCTCGCGTTCCGCCGGACCCAAATGGGGAGCTGTCCCCGAGCCGGCCGGTCGCCACGCCGAAGCCCGGCTCGTTCAACGCCAGACCGTAATTGTAGAGGTTCGAGATATTGAACGCGTTGAAGACATCGTACTGAAGCGTGAGATGATATCGCTCCTTGTAGGTGAACTGTTTCTTGAGGCTGAAATCCTGCGTAATGATCGGCCTGGACATGGTGAAACTGGTAGGAACGGTCAAAGTTGGAATGACATTGCCGTGCGGATCTGTTTTACCGGCCCAGTTCGCGTTCATGTAATTAACCGCCGCGGTGATTTGCGACGCGCTGAGATTTTGGTTGAAACTAACATTCGGATCCATCATCGAGAGCGCCGTATTGGTTTGACCGGTGTTGCTCATATCGATGTTGGCGATGTAGGGCTCTTCGGGCGTCGCCGACTGGATGAAGTTGTTGAGGCTCAGGCTGAATCCCCACGGCAGTTGCGCTACACCCGCGATATTCAGCTGATGCGTCGGAAGATCTGGTCCGTAGCTTTGGAAGAAGCTCGCGGTATTCCACGGGACCCCGCCCGAGTCCGCATTGATCGTTACCTGTTTCTGCAACGCATACGAAGCGATGAATTGGTAGTGGTTGGAGAAGCGCTTATTCAGTTTCACTAGCAGCCCGTCGTAAACACTGCGGCCCTCCGGATCCCAGACGGTAATGGAGCCGGTTGAGCACTCCGCGCTCACGTTGGCCGCCTGCGCGGGGGTGCAGGCCGGGATCACCGGATTGGGCGTGGATGTTCCGGGAAGGGTTCGGCCGTAGAAATTCAGATCGACTTCGCCGGTTAGCACATTTTCAAACTGCCGCCGCGCCCAGTCTACCGTGAGAACCATATTGTGACCAAGGTCCTGCTGAAGGCCGATGGAGGTTTGATAGCTTCGCGTTAGTGGGTAGTGCGAAGGATAAATCTCGATGCCCTGCTTGGCCACATCGATTCCGGCCACCGAGAACGGGCCGCTGGTCTGCGGGGCGGGCGCCAGCGAGGCTTCGAGCGCCGGATACTCCTGATTGTAAATCTGCAGGAACTGACCCAGCGTCATATTCGTCAGGGCGTTGATTGGCAAAGAGGCGCCAATCGGCACTGGCGTTCCGCCGGCCGACAAATTGAAAATCCCAGGAATCGTGTTGGTAAACGCGCTGGCCGCCAGCGTCGTTCTTCCATCGCCTACCGGTCCGATGGAGGAGCCTTCCCGGAAGTGCTCCCAAATGGGCTGCGTATCCCAATACATTCCGGCTCCGCCGCGAATCACCGTCTTCTTGGATTTTCCAAGCGACCATGCGAACCCCAGCGACGGCGAAAAGTCTGTCTTGTTCGGCGGCGTTGCACCCAGACCAGAGGCCACGCCGCCGGTCTGTCCCGCTAGAATCGGCGCCAAGTATTGCGGCAACGGGATATTAGAATAGAACAGTCCCGTCTCAACCTCCCAACCCAGTCCGAAGTTCACGGTCAGGTTGTCGCGTGCCTTCCAAGTGTCCATTCCGTAGGCTCCGATGCGCTGGTTTCTGCCGCCCTGGTCGTGTTCATAGCCACCCGGGAAGGTTCCGTTTCCAATGCCAAACCCCTGGTAGATGGAAGAGGTGCCATTGTAGACTGGCAGATTCAACAAATCCGCCGTGGAACTTATTGTCGTGGGTAGCGTCGGAAACAGAGCATTTTGCAGCGGCCCCAGGCCCAGTCCTTGAATGAACTCCGGCGCAAAGACTTCCATGCAGCCGGGATCGCAGAAATCCCACGGTACCGTCTTGGTCTTCATGTACTCATAATTGACGCCAAACCGCAGCTGATGCGCACCCTTTTGCCAGCTCAGATCTTCGCGCGGCTGTAACGAGCGCGCCTGGCGGAACTGAGGCGAGTTGATTCCTTCCCCGGCCGCAAACGGACTGGGCGAGCCAATCAGTGCCAGGATCGCCGGTATGTTGCCGGATGGCCCCGCTCCTAGGCCCGGAAGCGGCCCTCCAACGCAGGGAAACGTGCAGTTCGCTCCAGTTGCGTTCACGACGTTATTTTCCCAGTAGTGATACTGGAACCGGAAATCGCTCACCAGGCTGGGCGTGAGGGTAGTGGTCAATCCCATGATGCTCTGGTCCGACCAGTTGATGTTGTAGTTCCAGTTAGAGGGATAAGACTGGCCGACGTAGGGCGCGAACGCATCGTTTCCGTCGTGCGAATAGCGCACAAACAGCGTATTCTTGTCGTTGATCCGGTAGTCGAAGCGTTGGGTAAACCAATTGTAGTGCAACGGACTCGCGAACACACCGCTTAATCCCACCGTTGACGGCAATGTCCCTGGGACCGCCAGTACCGAGGTCTGATTCATGTGTTCATAACTGAAAAAGAAAAATAGCTTGTCCTTCTTGATCGGACCGCCGACGTTGACGCCGGGATTGCGGCGCGCAAAGAACGGATTCTCGTCCAGTGGATCGCGCTGCAGAGCCGGATAGGCGGCCATGTTGTGATCGCGGAAATAAAAGTACCCTGCGCCGTGAAAATCGTTGCTGCCCGAGCGCGTCACGATGTTAACGGCACCCGAACTCGTGATCCCCGTCCCGACATCGTAATTCAGCGAGGAAAGCTGGAACTCCTGCACCACTTCCTGGGAGAAGTTCATGGAAGTGCCGCCTTCCATCTCGTCATTGATGACGCCGCCGTCCATGGTGATCAGAGGACCGATGCCGTAAGCCCCAGTTCCGCCCAAGATAGAGACGTTAAACAGAGCGTTGAACTGCGAGGGAGATCCGGGCGCCACCGTGACCCCCGGCTCCAGCTGCGCCAACTGCAGTGAACTGCGGCCGTTCAAGGGAATATCCTCAATAGTGGATCGCTCGATGACACCCGAAATGGTGTTGTTCTCAAGATTGAGCTGCGCCGAAGCCGCTTCCACGTTGACGATCTCGCGGGTCGCGCCCAGCTGCAGCTGCATATCCACCGTGGTCGGGCTGCCGGCCAAAACCTGGGCTTCGCGCACGGTCGTACGGAAACCCTGCATTTCCGCCTTGACCTCGTAGTCGCCGGGTTGCAGGGACGGCGCGCTATACAGTCCATTTGCGTTGGCTGCTAGGACGCGCGCGATGCCCGTCGCCTTGTTGGTAACCGTAACGGTTGCGGTCGGTACAACTGCTCCTGATGCGTCAGTTACCGTGCCGGAGATGGTCCCTGTGGGCGACTGCGCGAACAGGGTTAAAACACCTGCCAGCCCCAATACGAGCAACATCACCACGGATGTCAGCTTGGACATATCTTCCTCCTGGAAGTGATTTCGAAAGCTTACGAGACTAAGTAAGACTACCTAAAATGGCCTTATTGTGGCCTAACTGTAATCGGTTGTCAATAGAAATGTCACCGAGCCACAGGATTAACATTGGCTCGGAAACGTAAGAGAAAGTAAAGGTTTCCGGTCCGCGCGCGCTAAGCGTATACTAAGAGCGACTGATCCAGGCCGCTTATGCAGGCTCTGACGCTCGTCGCCGCGTGCTGTCTATGCACGGCCGTCGCCTCCGGCCAAAGCGATAGCAGCGTTGCGATTCATAACTACCAGAACCAGCTCAAAGCCAATCCGCGCGACTCGCTGGCGCATTACCAGCTCGCCGAGATCTTCTGTCGACAGAAGAACTACCAGTCCGCCGCGAACGAATTTCGCGAGGCGCTCAACGGAGATCTCCAGCCGCGCTGGACTGAAGTGTGGTCACACCTGCGTCTGGCCGATATATTCGATCGCAGCGGCCAGCATGATCGCGCCGGGAATGAATGCCGGCTGGCCATCAAGACTGGCGACGACACCGGCGGCGCTCAACAGGTCGCTAACGATTACCTGAAGCGTGAACCAATCCTATCCGGCCAGCCTCCGCGAACCGCGCCAGCCGCATTTCGAGTATATCGAATGCCGATCGGTCCCGAGCCGATCCAGCAAAGCGAACCGGAATATTCCGACGAAGCCCGCGCCGCCGGACTCGAAGGAACGGTTTTCGTTGAGACCGCCATCGGTGCGGATGGCACACCCTTCGATCTGGAGGTGATCTCGCCGCTCGGACTCGGCCTGGATGAGAAAGCCATCGACGCCGTCAGGCAATGGCGCTTTTCGCCGCCCGCTCCGGCGCAAGTGCCGGCCGCCACGGTCGCCGTCAACTTCCTGCTGCCTTCCAAACTCTCGCGCTGGCACCTGGTGGGCGCTTCGTTTGAACCGCCCGAAGCTGCCTCGCGCCCAAGGTTCTTGACCGAGACCTATCCTCTCGGCGCAGGCGTCTCTGACAAGGCCATCGACGAAGGCGCGGTGATCTCGGCCATTCCGCGCTCAGCCTTCATGACGCTCGAATTCGACGTCGACGAGCACGGCAGTCCCGCAAACTTCCAGGTCCTCGCCGCCTCCGCGTCCGTCTGGGAAAACGAAGCCATCGCAGTCGTGCGCGACTGGCGCTTCACACCGGGCGCCAAAGATGGAAAGCCCGTGCCAGTCCCCTGCACCCTGGGTCTGGTCTGGGGCCAGAAGATCTGGACGGCCGCAACACTGGCCGAAATGCGCGAAAAGATGGGTACGCCCGCGCCAATGCGACCGGCAATTCCTCCCTACCTAATTGAAGACCGTACGCCCCACTCACCCTACTCAGTCGTAGTCAGCGTGATCATTGGAGAAGATGGCGTACCTTCAAATCCAGGTGTGGTGCGAAGCCTCACGCCCGTATACGACTCGCAAGCCATCGAAGCCGTCCGCACCTGGCACTTCCAGCCCTTTCTCCTGAATGGAACGCCAATGGCATTGCCCGCACTGGTTGAAGTGGATTTCACTGCCAGTCAATAGTTCACACGGCCCACCCTGACACGCCAGCAACTCTGCTGCTACCGTTATGCCATGAATATTTCGCCGCCTTGCACGCTTCCAAGCGCAGCTGTTCATCCGCACCGTAGTACTCGCATTACCGATTCTTAGAAATACCGCCGCTGCGCGCAAAACCGCGGACTGCGTCAAGAAAATCGCACCTGCTCGCCGACCCACGGCCTCTACCCGCGGCCTCTACCCCCTTGCCTCCGAGCAGCCGATACGGTATCAATGTAAAAAGTCCTCGGAGGAATGTAACAGGAATGCAGAGACTTGGCGCTTACATCACACTTCTGTCCGCGTGCTTAGGTCTCGCGATCGCTCAAACCCCCAGCGAACGCTTCTATCAAGCCATCCGTAACAACGACGCACTCGGCCTGGCTGGCTTAATTAAGAACTCCGGCGTCAACACCAGGGACGAGCGCGGCAGCACTCCTCTGATGTACGCGGCGGCCTTCGGCAGCCTGGACGCCATGCAGGCACTCACCGCCGCTGGCGCGGACGTCAACGCCAAGAACGCTTTCGATTCCACCGCGCTTCTCGCCTGCACCACCGATCTCGCCAAAGTTCGCTTCCTGATTGCGAAAGGCGCCGACGTCAATGCCCAGTCCAAACCGGGCCGCACCGCCTTGATCACTGCCGCGGGGTACAGCGGCGGCGCTGAGGTCGTCAAGCTCTTGATTGACAAAGGCGCCAAGGTGAACGTGCGCGATGGCTCCGGTACCACTCCACTGTTGGCCGCTACGGCTGCAGGCGACTCGGCAACCGTGAAGATCCTGCTCGACCAGGGCGCCGGCGTGAACGTCGCCGAACAAGTTGGGAACGGCTCGGGCGCCAACGGCAATACACCATTAATGAATGCCGCCGGCGAAGCCAACGTCGAATCCATCCGGATGTTGCTCGCCAAAGGGGCCGACGTGAACGCGATCGGCGCGGCCAAGGGCTTCGAAGTAAAGAATGGACCGCTCGCGCTCGGCCTCCTAACACCACTCCACCTGGCAGCCGGTAGCGGCGGCGGACCCGAGGCTGTCAAGCTCCTCTTGGACGCCGGCGCCAAGGTGAATGCACTCGACGTGCGCGGCATGACACCGCTCATGATCGCCGTAGCTACCGATCGCGCCGATCCCCGCGTGGTCAAGCTGCTGCTCGACAAAGGCGCCGATCCTCGTATCCAGTCCAAGGCCGGTGAAACCCGGCCAGCTGGGCCCGGAAATTTAACAATCCCGAAGTCCTCAAAGCCCTGGGCCTTCCACCCGTGCAGGCCTCCGCCACCGCCTTCAACAAGCCGACGACTCCAAGCTCCCAACTCCCAAACAGGCCGCCGAGAAGAGCCTTGCATTGTTGCAAAAGACCGCTGGCAGCTTCTTCGCCGAAGGAGGCTGCGTTTCCTGCCACGCACAGAACCTGGCTGGCACGGCCGCCTTCATCGCGCGAGCCAACGGCCTTCGCGTGGACGAAGCCGCAACAGGCCGAACAGTTGAAAGCCATCAAGTTGCAGTGGGCATCGGCCGACCAGATCCTGATTCAAGGCATCACCGTGCCTGGCGAAATGGATACGATGATGTACTCTATCCTGCAATTCACCACTACCGGCGCGCCGCCAGACCGTGGGATTGATGCCATGATCCACAATCTCGCCTGGCTCCAACGCAAAGAAGGCAATTGGCATTTCGGCGGCCTTCAGCGCCCGCCCATGGAAGACGGCGATTTCTCGCGCACCGCCATCTGCATCCGCGCCCTCGCCGCCTACGCGCCTCCCGGACGCAAGGCCGAATTCGAACAGCGCATCGCACGCGCCGCCGCTTGGCTTCGTTCCGCCACGCCTCGCACCACCGAGGATCGCGACATGCAGTTGCTCGGCCTGAAATGGGCCAAGGCGGATCGCGGTTCCTGGGACAATCGCCTCGAGGCCCTGACCGCACTCCAGCGTCCCGATGGTGGATGGTCGCAAACGCCTGATCTCTCGAGTGACGCCTACGCCACCGCCACCACCCTGTTCACTCTGCACGAGTTAGGCACTCCGTCCTCCGGCCCCGTGTATCACCGCGGCGTGGACTACCTGCTTCGCACCCAATTGGCCGACGGCTCGTGGCACGTCTCCAGCCGCGCTCCCAAGTTCCAGCCCTATTTTCAGAGCGGCTTCCCGTACAACCACGATCAGTGGATCTCCGCCGCGGCCACGGCCTGGGCCACCAGCGCACTATCCTACGCCGCGTCCGAAAAACCGATGGCCGCTTCGCTGCGCTAGACCGGATCTCGTTTCGCTGGAGTCGTCCGTCCGCCTGACCCGCATTGCAGCCTGATTCACACTTCTGTCACACTCAAAGTTCATGGTTTTTCGTGTTTGGGCCAAATTCGCCGGAGCCTGTTTGGCCCTCTTCGTAGTCTCCCCCTCGCTTCCTCAATCCCGCATCGACGGCAACTCAACTCCGGTTTTTCCTTCCAAGGAAGAGCTTTCCTACAGCGTGGAATGGCGGCTCATCTACGCCGGCAACGCGGTGTTGAAAGTGGATCCCACGGGCTCGGCGGACGGCGCGCCGTGGCAGGTCAAGCTGCATCTTGAATCGGCTGGCTTGGTGTCGAAACTCTATCATCTGGACGACAAGTACGACGTGAAAATGGACAGTCACTTCTGCGCCTCGAGCACCAATTTGGACGCGGTGGAAAGAAGCCGCCATCACGAAACCAGTGTGCAGTTCGATCGAACGCGCGGAAAAGCGAGCTACATCGAACGCGATCTGCTCAAAAACAGCGTCATCAAGACCGCCGAAACCGACATTCCTCCCTGCGTCAGCGACATTATCGCCGCTCTTTATAAACTTCGAACGCTCCCGCTGGAACCCGGCCACGCGCCAGCAGATCGCCATCAGCGATGGCAAGAAAACCGTTTCGACGCGCATCGAGCCGCAAGCGCGCGAAACCCTGAAGCTGAAATCCGGAACTTTCGAGACCGTCCGCTGCGAAGCCAACATCTTTAATGGAGTTCTCTATAACCGAAAAGGAGAATTCCTGGTTTGGCTGACCGACGATGCGCGCCATCTGCCGGTGCAGATTCGTGCGCGCATGAGTTTTCCGATCGGCTCCATCACGCTCGAATTGGACAAAGAGGGCCATTCGTGAGAGTGCTGTGGCTGGCGTGTCTGGCCGTCGCTTTGCACGCTCAGCCGCCCGAAGGTCCCTCCGCGCTCCTTGCCAATAACCAGCTCATCGAATCCTATGGCCGCGTGATCCAGCTCATGGAATCCACCGGCGTGGCTCTTCCGGATCTCGCGCGGGCGGGCGCGCCATTGGTGGAAAGCGCGCGACAGCTTTTGGAAAACATCCGCGCTAACCCATCCAGCGCCGATTCCAACTACGCCTTCCTGGCCAATCTGCGCGCCTATATCGCGCTTTCCGACGCCATTCCCAAGCCTTATCCATTTTCCGAAGAAGCGCAGAAACAGCTGCACGAGCTGCGCGACCAGTCGGTGCGAGCGGAAGCCCATTTTCGCGCGTTGATCTCCGAAAAAGACCGCCAGCTAAGGAATCCGGATCCGGATAACGTCGCCCGCTTCGCGGACCAGGATTCGCGTCTCGGGCCGCCCAAGCCCGGCAAGCCTCGCGTGATTTTTCTGGGCGATTCCATCACCGACCGCTGGCGCCTGAACGAATATTTCCCCGATCGCGATTTCTTGAATCGCGGAATCAGCGGCCAGATCACCCGCCAGATACTCGGGCGCATGGAATCGGACGTGATCCGGCTTCGGCCCGCGGCCCTCATCGTTTTGGGCGGGATCAACGACATCGCGCGCGGCACTCCGGTTCCCGTCATCGAAGACAACCTGGCCATGATCGCCGACCTGGCCGATTATTACAAGATCAAAGTCATCCTCTGTTCATTGCTGCCGGTGAGCGATTATCATAAGGACGCAGATCCGAATTACGAGCGCACTCGCACGCGCCCCCTCGCCACCATTCAAGCTTTGAACGATTGGATTAAAAGTTTCTGCGCCAAGCGCAACTTGACCTATCTCGATTACTACTCGAAGCTGGTGGATTCTTCCGGATTCCTTAAAACCGATCTGGCCGACGACGGCCTGCATCCCAACAGCGCCGGCTATCGTCTGATGGCGCCGCTGGTGCTCGAAGCCGTCAACCGCATCGGCACGCCTGTTCCTCAGCCACAGCCCAAGAAGCACGGATTATTTGGAAGATGATCTCAGCCCTTCTAGCGTGAAGTCCTCGGCCTTGAACGGCAGGTTGTACCGAATTTTGTCGAGCTTCAATACGGTGCGGATTTGGCGCTCGACGTCCTCGATTTCCAGCGTGCGCGGCGTCCAGATTCCATCCACTTTTTCGATGCCGGCGTTGTGAATCCGCCGTACCAGTTTTTGATCGCTGTAATTTTCAATCCGCGCGACAGCGTAGTTGTCTTTCCGGATTGAAAGAATCGACAAACTGTATTGCGAGGACTTCGATTCCTTCGGCCGCGATTCGATCTTCCAGCAGAGCGCGCCGTCCACGGTGTCTTCTCCCGCAAGCTTGTAGTCGAACTGATTCACGTCGCGCTCTTCCATGTCTTCGAAGCTGTAGCCGGTGCCGAAAAAGCGCGTGGCGCGGTCCTGCAGGGCAATGGGCCGGTCGCGCTCGATGGCCGGAGTCCACATCCATTGATCGGAAGCACGGTCTGGATGATTCACGATCAACAGCGCCACGCCTTTCACTTCCGCGGGCGCGGTGAAGCGCAGGATGGCTTTGCTCTCGCCCGCCGATCCGAGGCGCTGGAAGATCCAGTGTTTCACGCTGGTCTTATTGGACGGACCGATCACTTCGAGCGTGCCCTCGTATTCGAGCGATTTGGAGCGAGCACGGTTCTGCGATTCGGTGACGATCTGCCGCGCGTCCTGTCCAGCCGCAGCCGCAGCGAGAATCAGACAACAGGCCAGCAGTCTATTCATATTCGAGCGCTTCCACCAGCGATCCGCGCACCGCGGTCTCGCCCGGCCCGATCGCCGATAGAAACGCGACCGCCAGGATCACCGGCAGCAGCGCCAGCGCGATTTGATACGGATACTCGTACCCCAGGCGCAGTCCCGCGATATCTTCGGCCACGATTTTCAGGCTGAAATAAAGCTGCAGCGCTCCGAAAGCCAGACCGAGGATCAGCCCCACCGCGCCAATCGAAAGCGCCTCCAGCCAGATGGTATGCCGGATCTGTTGGCGCAGCCCGCCCACGGCTTGCAGCACGCCCAGCTCGCGCCGCCGGTCGGTGATTGAAACCGTCAGCGTGTTGACGATGCCCAAAATGGCGACCAAAACCGCGACCGCGATTTGAACGTAGGTGATGCCGAACCACTGATCGGTGAGACGCAGGATGTAGCTCCTCACCTCGCGGTTGGTGAGCACGAACAGGCGGCGATCAGCGCCGAATTTTTCCAGAATCCGCCGCTTCACGTCCGCTTCCGTCGCGCCCGGCGCAAGATAAATGCGAAAGACGTTCAGCGTGTCGTCGTTCCAATAGCGCCGGTACAGGCTGCGATCCATCAGGATGCTGCCTTCTTGATCCGAATAGTCGGTCACGATGCCGGCAATGGGCAGATGCAGCACCCCGCGCGGGCTCGGAATATCGATCACATCGCCCAGCTTGTAGCCGCGCAGCAGTGCGAAATTCTCGGAAGCGAGAAGAGCCCGGCCTTGCGCAGCCTCTTCAAACATTCGCTTCGGATCTCCGGCCACCGGCGGAAGCGCGGCGCGATGCATCACCGACTTCACGTCGGCCGCCACGAACAAAATGGGCATACCGCGCACTTCAATACGCGCATCGCGTACGCCTTCGACCTCGGCGATGCCGGGAATCGCCTGTAGATCGCGCTCCATCGAAGCCGGGAAGCGGAAGTCGCGCGACGTGAGGCTTTCAGACGGCGTCACGAAAAGATCCGGATTCAGCGCGACGTTCAGCCATTTGAAAATGGAATCGTAACTGGCGCGCGTCAGGCCGCCGAGCGCCACTACCAGAGCCAGCGAGAACATCAGCGCGGCCACGGCCCCCGAAGTCCGGCGCGGGGCTTGCAGCAAACTGTCGGCTGCCAGCGTCCCTTCCACCGGGCGCAGGAATTTAAGTAAGGGCCGCAGGATTCGCGTCACCCACTGAGCCAGCGATGGCGTCAGCAGCAGCATGGCGAGAACCGCCAACGCATCGCCCAAGTACGCGAGCAGATGATTCTTGCTCAATACGCAGGCCAGCGCGGGGATCGCTAGAACCAGAGCCGCGATACGGCGCGCGCGATTTTCACCCGCACTCAATTGCTGATATTTGCCCTTCTGCAAAGCTTGCACCGGATCCACTCGCGCCGCGCCGCGAGCCGGAACGAACGCCGCCACCACGCTGGTGATGACACCCAGCAGCACCGCGAACAGCATCAGCTTCGGATCGGTCGAGATCTCCTCAGCCCGCTGCGCGATTCCGTACACTTCGCCCAGCAGCGCGCCGATGTATCCAGTCATGACGCGCGCGATCGCGATGCCGAGCAGCAATCCGAGACACGAACCGAACAATCCCGCGACCACGCTCTCCGACAGAAAAATGGTGCGAATCTGGCCGCGCGTTGCACCCAACGCGCGCAGAATGCCGATCTCCGAGCGGCGCTGCGCGACCGCGATTTGGAATGTGTTGTAGATGATGAACATTCCGATGAACAACGCAAAGGCGCTGGTGATGTCGGCGGTCAGCGAGTAAACGTGCGAGATGGATTCGAACTGTTCGGCGCGCGCCGAGGGCTCTTCCACCTGGAATCCGGAGCCGAGCAGCGCCTGGATCTTCCGGCGGACGTCGTCCACGCCGGCGCCGGGCTTGACGGCCATATCGATGCGGTCGAATTTGCGGCCGCGCCCGAAAACTTTCTGCGCGGCGTAGACATCCATGATGGCCAGGTTGCCGCCAAACGCGCTGGTCAATCCGCTGGATTTCATGATGCCGCGAACGGTGAAGCGCTTCTCGCCTTCCATGGTCTTCATGGGCACGGTCGAGTCGAGGGCGAGATGGTTCTCGCGCGCGAACGTTTCGGTGATCATCAAGGAATCGGGCTGGGCTAGGAAAACCAACGGATCGTCGATGATGGCTTGGTCGCCGCTTTGGAGATCGTAGTCGCGCAGGGCGCGGTCGCCAGTCATGTCGACGCCCAGAATAAGCAGGTTGCCCTGACCCGCGAGTCCGGTGCTCACCACCGCTTGGATCACCGGGACCGCGACGCGAATCTGAGGGATCGATTGCACGCGCTCCAGAACATTTTCGTCGAATCCCGTTTCGCCCGCCGAAATCTGCAACTGCGTGGCGCCCGCAATTCGGTCCACCGTCTGCCGGAACGCGTACAGCACGGATTGATTGGCGGTGTGCATCCCGACGAACACTGCGACGCCCAGCACGATGCCGGCGATGGTCAGCAGCCAGCGCAGACGATGCCTGCGCGCGTAGGGCCAGCTAATGAGCTTGAGCAGAATCATGCAGGGGCGTACCGAATTTGCCGGCGCGGTCTTCTTCAATGCGGCCGTCGCACAGCGCCACCACTCGAGCGCAGCTTTCGGCCACATGCGCGTCGTGCGTGACGATCAGGACCGTAGCGCCCAGGCGCTCATGCAGGCCGCGAATCAATTTCAAAATGTCGGCCCCGGTGTGGGTGTCGAGATTGCCGGTAGGCTCGTCGGCTAGCAGCACCGGAGGATAGACGGAAAGCGCCCGGGCGATGGCACAGCGCTGGCGTTCGCCGCCTGAAAGCTCATCGGGCAAGTGGCCGATGCGATGCGACAGCCCGACGAGTTCCAGCAACTCGCGGGCGCGCTCGTCGATCTGCTTTTTCGGCCAACCGCGCAGGTGCAGCGGAATGGCGACGTTCTCGAAGCAACTGAGCGTCGGCAGCAGGTTGAAGAATTGGAAAATGAATCCAATCTTGTCGCGGCGCAGGCGTGTCAGCTCGTCGTCGGAGAGGCCACTCAGCCGCCGGCCATCCACTTCGATTTCGCCAGAAGTCGCCGTATCCAGGCCGCCAATCAGATTCAGCAGTGTCGATTTGCCGGAGCCGGAAGGTCCGATAATGGCGACCATTTCGCCGCGCGCAATCTCGAGATCCACCGCATCGAGCGCCGTGACCTGATTTTTCCCCTGAAAGATTTTGCTGACTTGAGCGAGTCGAATCACCTATTAGCTATCATGTCTTATCGCGGCCCAACTCTGCACATGCGCATAGGAATCGACGCCGGGGGTACGTTCACCGATTTCATTGTGTATCACGACGACGGACGCCTGGAGACGTTCAAGCTGCGCTCGAATCCGCGTTCGCCGGCCAGCGTGATTTTGGCGGGACTCGCGCAGGCGGCCGGCTCGCGTAAGGCCGAAGTGATTCACGGCTCGACCGTCGCGACCAATGCGCTGCTGGAGCGCAAAGGCGTCCGCACGGCGCTGGTAACGACCGCGGGTTTCGAAGACGTGATCCAGATCGGCCGGCAGAATCGTCCGGAACTGTACAACCTGACGCCGCGCCCCAAGGTTCCCATCATCCCGCGCGCGATGTGTTTCGGAGTGCGGGAGCGCGCCTGGTTCGACGGCACCATCGCGGAGAAACCGCATCGAAGCGAATTGGCGCGATTGAAGACGCGGTTACGGCGCGCGCGTGTCGAGTCGGTCGCCATTTGTTTTTTACACGCCTACCGGGCGCCGGCCAACGAGAAAGCCGCGGCCGAAGCGCTGGAAGGGCTGGGCTACTTATGCTGCTCGCACGATGTGTGTCCCGAATTTCGCGAGTACGAGCGCTCTTCGACCACATTGATCAACGCCTACGTCGGGCCGCTGATGGATCGCTACCTGGGCGAGTTGGAATCCGCGAGCCGGCAATCCATCTCGATCATGCAATCGAACGGCGGCTTCATGTCCACGCGAGAGGCCAGGCGGCATGCCATTCGCACCGTGCTATCCGGACCCGCGGGCGGCGTCATCGGCGCATTGGAAGCCGGCCGCCTGGCCGGATTCACGCACATTCTCGGATTCGACATGGGTGGCACGTCGACGGATGTGAGCCTGTGCGACGGCGTCCCGCGCGAAACCATGGAGGCGTCCATCGACGGCTTTCCGGTGCGTGTGCCGATGCTGGATATTCATACCGTGGGCGCGGGCGGCGGATCGATCGCGCGCGTGGATGAAGGCGGATTGCTGCGCGTTGGGCCGGAGAGCGCGGGCGCGGATCCAGGTCCGGCGTGCTACGGAATCGGCGACCGGCCGACGGTCACGGATGCGCACGTGGTGCTGGGCCGGATCGCGTCGGACCAACTGGTGGGCGGCGAGATGCATCTGGATGTCCGGCGCGCCGCGGCGGCCATCGATTCTGTCGCGCGCGAATTGAAGATCACTCGCATCGCGGCAGCGGCGGGAATTGTGCGCGTGGCCAACGCCAACATGGAGCGGGCGATTCGAGTGGTTTCGGTCGAGCGCGGCCACGATCCACGCGATTTCGCGCTGATCGCCTTCGGAGGCTGCGGCGGGCTGCATGCCTGCGAAATGGCTGCAGAGTTAGGCATTCGCACGGTGCTCGTCCCCGAACATGCGGGTGCACTCTCGGCGTTGGGGATGTTGATCGCGGATCGCGTGCGCGACTACGCGGCCGGCGTTTTGAACCGGCCGGATATCGGACGCGAATTCGAGCGCCTGGAGCGCGTCGCGCGCAAGGAACTGCATGGAGCCGAGCTGGTGCGGTCGGCCGACATTCGCTACGCGGGCCAGAGTTACGAACTGACGGTTCCATGGCAGCCGGCCAATCCCGCCCAGCCGTTCCATCGCGAGCACCAGCGCGTGTATGGCTACGCGAATCCCGACCGGCCCATCGAGATCGTGACCATCCGAGTGCGCGCCCGATCGCGCGTTGCAAAACCCAAGCTGGCGCGCCGCCGGGAAAAGACCGCTGCGGCCAAGCCATTGCTGCGCCGCATCTACACGGCGGGCGCCAAACGCGAGACACCGGTCTTCACGCGCGCCAATTTGTCCAATAAGCCACAGCGCGGTCCGGCATTGGTGATCGACTATGGCTCGACGACCTTGATTCCCCCCGGCTGGCGATTCGCGCTGGATAAAAACGGCACGCTGCGCGCGTGGTGCTAGCCTGCGTTTGACGCCTACTGCGAAGGCCCCACCGTGATGTACCCTCCGGATGGCGAGGCCACGCCGCCGATCGTGATTATGAACGGCTGGTCGCCCGCCGGAACATTGGCCGGCACTTGAATATTCACCTGGTACACGCCCGCGTTTTGCGTGACGCCGGCATATAAAATGTCGGACGGATCCAGAGTGACACCGCCGAAGGAAATCGTGAACGGCGACGTAATCTGAGCGCTCATGTTCGGAAGCACTCCTGGGCCGAACGACGGGTTAGTATCTCCAAATCCGGTGGCAAAAATTGTAAGATAGTCGCCCGGATTCGCGGGCGTGAAGTTTGCTCCACTAATCAGCCCCGGCGCTCCGATGTACGCGCCCGTCAGCGCGTTGATAGCGGCAATCGCGTTCTGGCCAGTGGAGGTGTGAGTGAAGTAGAAGAACTCTGGCGCCGCGGGCTGCACCTGCACCGTAACAGTGCCGCTGTTCTGGGCTTGCTCGGTATCGCATTGCGTGATCACCTGCACGTTTACCTGGCCGGCCGCCACTTGCGGCACTTGCAGGTTGATCTGATTCGAATAAACCTCAAAGATCGGCGCGCGCTGGGTGCCGAAGAGAACGCAAACGCCTCCGAAAACGGTGGGCACTTTGCCGTCCACCAAATCGGAGGGACTAATCTCGAGAGCGGTTCCGGCGGGCGCGAACTGGGTGCCGAAAATACTGGCAATGGAATTCACCGCCACAGCAGTAACCGCGGGCGTGCTCAATCCGGCGCTCTCGACGCCTCCGCTCGAGATGGTGGGCGCGTTAGGCGACGTGGCGGTCAGCGAAAAGCTCACGCTGGGAATTCCGTTCACCGCCGCGGTGATGGTGACCGCCCCGGCGGCGGTGGCCGACAAGTTGACGTTGGTGCTGGCGGTGCCGTCGTTCAACGTGATCGCGGACGAAAGAGTCGGCGTCGCGGCCGAGCCGGGCGTGGCCGAGAAAGTGACGATTACACCCGCGACGCCGGCGCCCGCTTGATCGGTTACCTGCACCACGAGCGGCGCTTTCAAGGCTGTCCCAGCGCCGCCTTGTTGTCCATTTCCGCTGACGATGCTGAGCGTGGCCGGCGCGACGGGCGCGGGGACCAATTTGCGGATTCGATCGTTGATGTAGTCGGCGACATAAAGGTTGCCCTGCGGATCTACCGCCACGCGCAGCGGATTCAGCTGGGCGGAAATAGCCGGGCCGCCGTCTCCGCTGCCGGGGTAGAAGCCTCCGTTGCCCGCGATGGTTGTGATTAATCCGCTGGCGGTAACGCGGCGAACCACAAAATTGCCGAAGTCGGCGATATAGAGATTCCCATTTGCGTCCACGGCCACACCAGTTGGCCCATTGAGTTGGGCCGCTGTCGCCAGACCGCCATCCCCGCTGTAGCCGGGCGTTCCAATCCCGGCCACCGTGGTGATGTTGCCGTTGGGCATGATCTCGCGGATGCGGTTGTTGATCTCGTCGGCGACGTAGAGATTGCCCTGGCTGTCGACCGCAATATCGTAAGGATCCATTCCGGCGTTTTTAGCAGGACCATTGTCGCCGGAGAATATGGATTTACCGTTTCCCGCGATGGTATTGATGATGCCTGCCGGATTCACCATGCGAATGCGGCTATGTGTGTAGTCGGTAAGATAAACGTTCCCGGCCAGGTCGACAGCCACGCCGCTCGGCTGGCTGATGGATGCCATGGATGCCTGGGCTGTGTCTCCGGTGTAGCCGTCGATGCCGTTGCCGGCCACCACCGTCGTGACATTGGCCGGCGTGATCTCCAGCACGCGGGGTTCGCTGTCGGAAACGTAGAAATTGCCCAGATGATCCACGGCCACCCCGTACGGCGTGCTGAACGTCTGTAGCTGGCCGAACGGCGCGATGGCTCCGCCCAGGGAGAAACGGCGCGCTTCGTAATTGTCGGTATCCGCTACTACGATGTTGCGCGAGCCGTCTACCGCCAGCCCAGTGGGTAGATTGAAAAACGCCGACGTTGCCGCTGCGCCATCGCCGATCGAGGTTCCGGCCACGGTCGTGATGAGTGTGCTGGTTACTTCGCGAACACGGCTATTTCCGAAGTCGGCGACGAACAGGTCGTGCGCCGCATCGAACGCCACGCCGGTAGGAAAACTCAACTCTGCCGCTAGCGGCGAGCCCTGATCGCCGGAATAGCCCGGGTTTCCGTTCCCCGCAACGCTAAAAATGAAATGGGTCTGTAGATCCACCTTCCGAACTCGACTCGACTCCCAGTCCGTCAAGTACAGGTTGCCATTGCCGTCCAGGACAATGCCCTGCGGGATTAGGACGGATTGCCGCGCGTCCACTCCATCTGCGATGTAGCCGTAACCTCCACTTCCGGCCACCGTGCTGATCGCTCCGGTTGGATCGATTTGGAGCACGTACTCGTAGTCGCCGATATAAACGTTCCCGGCGGAATCCACGGCGATACCGGTGGGAAAATCGATGGAAGTATTGATGGCGGAGCTGCTATCGCCCGAATAGGTGCCCTGCCCGTTGCCGGCGATGGTGGTGATGATGCCATTCGTATCCACTTTGCGCACGCGATAGTTGTACCCGTCGGCGATATAGAGATTGCCTTGGGCGTCAACCGCCACAGCCCAGGGCGATACTTGCGCCGAGGTCGCGGCGGCCTTGTCGCCGGAAAAGCCGAACGTTCCATTGCCCGCGACGGTGTTGATAGTACCGTCCGGCGAGACGCGCCGCACGGCGGAGTTGCCGTAGTCCGCAATATAGAGATTGCCTTTGGAATCCAGCGCCAGGCCGGCAGGCGAACTCAACTGCGCCTGAGCCGCCTGGCCGCGGTCACCGCTATATCCGGCGATACCAGTGCCGGCTAACGTCGTGATGATTCCGGAAGGCGATACTTTTCTGACGCGGTTGTCGTACTCATCCGCGATGTAGAGGTTCCCAGAATTGTCTAGCAGCACGCCGACCGGAGAACGCAGCGGAGCCGTAGTGGCGGGATGGCCGTCCAGTAGGCGATTGGTTCCGGCTACGGTGCTGATGGTATAGGGCTGGGCAAAGAGCGAAGGAGCAACCCATAAGAGCACGCATAGGGCGAGAAAGTTCATCGCCAAGGCTCTAAGTCTTCCGAACGGAAGATTGATTTGTCGGCTCGTCACGGCGCGGCCCAAGTTTGTAATCGTAACCGAATTCAGAAAATTGTCAAGAGCGTGTTTATCACAACTCTGTAACGTCTCAGGCTACTTGCCGATTTTCTAAATGTCCAGAAGTTCCACTTGTTCGGTTTCCCGAACAGAGAAGGGTTAAATTATTGATTTTGAGTAGAAGATTGTCGCAGGATCTTAGAGAGATTGGTCGCTTTCTGTTCTGAAATCAGAACAGCGATGCTGTATCATTCGAACCAATAATCCAGGGTTCCGTCGGAACCTTTTCCAAACTCACCTTCGAAACCGCCCTCGCCGCGCAGCCCGGAGAGATCGCCTGTCCCCGATCCGGGAACGACAAACCAGGTCGCCTTGCTCTTGCCGTTTTCGACGGTTTCCGACCCCTGAAGCACGAAGGTGCCCTCGCGTCCGTCCAGTCTTCCGCTGAATCGTTGCAGGCTCACCAGGCAGGCGGATTTATCGTCGCGCAGGACTTCAAAAGCCCGAACCGGCGATTCGCCGTCGATATCTCCGGCGAACGTTTCGCTCCGGCGTATCTCTATTAAAGCCGGGCTCGCAGTTTGGTCGTAAGGTTCGGCTTCAGAGCTCCGAACGGTAATCTTTGTTTTGGCCCTGGCGCGGGCACGTGGCTTAGTCTCGGGATTAGATCGATGCCCGTTCATGAGTGGTCCCTCTAGTATGTTGATGCAACGTACGGGAGAGGTAGCTGTAAAATACAAGTCTGGGCCCTTAGCTCAGCGGTTAGAGCAGCGGACTCATAATCCGTTGGTCGAAGGTTCAAATCCTTCAGGGCCCACCATCGGTCACTTTGTCCGGACCGGACACATAGGTAACAGATTGTTCCTCAACTGGCCTTGCGGAGCACATCCTCTACCGCTTCCGGGTGCTTGGCGATCACCGCCAGCAGCACCCGCGTCGAAGCATCCGGCCTGGACCGCCCTTGTTCCCAGTTCCGAAGCGTAGCCGGCGGGAAACCGAATTTGGTGGCGAACTGCGACTGGCTCAGTCCCATCTTGATCCGAACCTTACGCGCATCGACCTCAGGCACGTGCACCAGTGTCACGCGGGCGCTGTCAGTCTCGCCGCGCGTCCATGCGATCGCCTGCCGCAATCCTTCGACGATGCTCTCGCCCACGGTCTGACTCTTCCGGTGAGCGCGACACCTTCTTCGCCTTCGGTTTGGATGTTCTCTTCGAGACCATTTTTTTCATGCCTTCCTCGGATACCCCGCCACCAGGATCGGCACCATGCGTTTCATTATGCAATTTGCGTATAGCGCGGCCACCGACAACCATGCTCTCACGGTTACTCCGGGAAAGTAGCCTCGTCCGCTAGACCTCTTATTACGGGACACGCTGGCTTCACAGCGCGCCACTGCGATTCTCGGCCCGCAACCGTTATTCTTAAGAATCGGATGACCTTCCTCGAGTTCGCGCCGCTGGTGTTTGCGATTTCGGCCGTGGCCGGATTACTGGGTGCACTCACCGGCCTGGGCGGCGGCGTGGTGGTAACACCCGCTCTGACGCTGCTGCTGGGCGTCGACATCCGCTACGCCATCGGCGCGTCGCTGGTCTCGGTGATCGCGACTTCTTCAGGCGCGGCCGCGGCCTACGTGCGCGAAGGCTATTCGAACATTCGCATCGGCATGTTCCTGGAGATTGCCACCACCATTGGAGCGGTGGTGGGCGCTTACCTGGCTACCCGCATGCCCACCGCGGTACTCGGCATCATCTTCGGCGTAGTGCTGCTCTACTCGGCCTGGATGTCCACGCGCGGCCGTCCCCGGGATACTTCGGGCCAAGAGGATCCGCTCGCCCGGCGCTTCAAGCTGAACGGCAGCTTTCCCGGCGACCAAGGAAAAAAGACCTATAAAGTGACGCACGTAAAGGCCGGCTTTGCGATGATGTTCGGAGCCGGCACGCTGTCGGGACTGCTGGGCATCGGCTCCGGCGCGCTCAAGGTAATCGCGATGGATCAGATCATGCGCATTCCCTTCAAAGTGTCCACCACCACCAGCAATTTCATGATCGGCGTAACGGCGGCCGCGAGCGCCGGCATTTACTTGAGCCGCGGCTATATCGAGCCGGTGCTGGCGATGCCGGTGATGCTGGGAGTTTTGACCGGGTCGCTCATCGGGGCCAGGCAATTGATAGGAGCTCGCGTGCGCGTCCTGCGCTGGATTTTCGCGATAGCGGTGGGAACCATGGCCATCGAGATGATCGTGACTGGAGTGCGGAAGATCTAATGCCTCAGTGGAACGACGAACGGCTGGAGAAAGTCGTCAGCATATTGCTGATCGCGGGCGTGTCCCTGGCGGCGCTGGTGGTCTTGTTGGGCGGCGCCTGCTTCTTATGGAGCAACGGCCACGACCACCCGAATTATCGCGTCTTCCAAGGCGCCGAGCAACAATTCCGCAGCATTCGAGGCGTGCTGGGATCCGCGCGCCCATCCGATTGCCGCGGTGTCATTCAATTGGGGCTGATTCTGCTGATCTGTACACCCATCGCACGAGTGGCCTTGTGCATGATCGGCTTTATCGTGGAGCGGGACCGGACCTTCGTCGTGCTGACCACCATCGTGCTGGCGATCTTGCTCTACGGCCTGGTGGGGCCGCATTAGGCGCCGGCCAAGCTGGCTATTTTGCCAGACGATTGTACTTTCTTAAGACCGCGCGCAGGCGGTCGTGCGGAAGAGCGATTACCTTGTGGCCATCCACACCGATCATGGTCTCGGCTCCCACCATCGCATTGACGATGGCTTCCTCGGTTGCCTGAACCGTGCCTGCGAACAATGCATCCATTTCTTCGTTGGGCAACTCGGATACGGTTCTAAGTTTTGGTTCGATTCCGGACCTGGCATTCGCGGTGGAAAACGCAATGAAGATGTCGCCCGAGCCGTTCCCGGAAATGGAGCCGGTACGCGCCAGGCCCATGGTGGCCCGGTGGGCGATGCGCCGCAACTGGTGCGGTAATAGCGGAGCGTCGGTGGCCACCGCAATAATGATCGAACCGGTTTCAGTCTGCTCCAGTTTTGGATTCGCGGCGTAAGGAACATCCTCGGTGATCTCCTCGCCCACCGGCGTACCCGCGATCAAAAGCTGCGGGCGGCGTCCACAATTACACTGCACCAGCACGCCGACTGTGAATGCTCCAGAGGGAGTTTGCACCTTTCGGGACGATGTGCCGATGCCGCCCTTGAAGCCGTAACAGACCATGCCGGTGCCACCGCCGACGTTGCCCTCCGCCGGCAGAACTCCAGGCTTCGCAGCCTCGATGGCTTGTGAAACGTGCTCGGGCTTAACGTGAAATCCGTAGATGTCGTTCAGATACCCATCCCAGGTCTCGGCGACAACCGGAAGCGAAAATACGGTCTCGCCGAATCGCGCCGGATTGGGTGGCGGGGAGTGTTGCACCTGCCAGGCGATGTATGCGTCGCGAACGGTTCCCACGGCGTGAGTGTTCGTGATGAATACCGCGCCTTCCAACATGCCGGATTCCTCCAGCCACGTCGTCCCGGTCATCTCGCCGTTGCCGTTCTGAGCGTAAAAGGCGCCGTAGAAACGATTCGGCTGGCCGATCTTCTGAGGAGAGACCACCGTGACGCCGGTACGAACGGGCCCAGTGCCACGCACCAGTTTTCCCTGGCCGGAAATGAGCGTGGCATGACCTACCTCGACCCCGGCCACGTCGGTGATGGCGTTGAGTGCGCCGGGAGTTCCTTGAAATGGGACGCCCAGGTCGCGCGCCCGAGGCTTTTGAGCCATGAGAGTGACGGCGGAGAGAATGAAAAATGTGGTGAGGCTGGCCATCCGAAGGGTCATGTTGGTTGAGTATATCGCGGACGGAGGCAGTGTATCAGTTTGAACTTTTATTCATCGTCATCGCTTGAACTGCCCGTGCCGACGTCTACTGTATAGCCGCCATCGTCTACAAGGTCCCATGGTCCATAGCGTTCGCCGCTCACTACTATCCATACGTACTTGTCGTGGTAGTCGTCGTACCCGGGGACATCAAATCGCGCGTGCCCGTCGTCATCAGTCCAGGCCTCATCTCCATAAACGCCCTGGCTGCCTCCTGGAAAGAATATTTCGCCAATTGAGATCCGTACGAATTTGTGGACATACGGATCACCATTTTTTAGCACCTGGACGTCAATGGCAGATGACATATGTGTCATAACCCTATCATGCCTAGCCGTTCAAGCAAGCCAAGGGATCACGACTTCACCACCGGTCGCCCGACGCGTGGTAGAGGAGGCCATCGGTGAGCTCCGTGGTGAACCGCTGGACGATCCGAACGCGGGGAAGAATCCCGCCGCAGTAGCTTTGGGCAAGCTGGCCGGAGCTAAGGGTGGCGCAGCTAGGGCTGTGGCTCTTTCTCCTCGGAAACGGAAGACGATTGCCCGGAAAGCGGCAGAGGCTCGTTGGAAGCGGCGGCGGCCTTGAGGTCCAGTTCTACCTGGGATCTGATCTCGGCATCCACCCTCTGCTCTGAAATTACAATCAAACCCTTGATGTCATCAAAATGCTTTCTGTTGTGCGTAACCAGCGGGACTGAATGCCGCATCGCGCATGCGGCTATCCACAGATCGTTGTCAGCGATTGTGCGACCCTTCGGAAGCGCTGCCTTGATTCGGCCATAGGTTTCGCACACTTCGTAATCGTACGGCACAATTACCATGGATCTTAGCCGCGCCTTCAACCTTTCCAGTTTGGTTTTCGTCCAGCTATCCTTCGCCGCTCCGTAAAGAAGTTCTCCGACCGTGACGAACGAGAGGGCGGCAAGTTTATTATCAACGTGCGGGCGATACAGTGCGGCGCGGCTGTCCCCAGCTTTCCCTAAGTAGGAAAAGACATTTGTATCGAGAAGAACAGCTTGATGCCCGGATGCCGTAAGACCCTACTTTCTGGCGCTGTATATTTCTTCCAGGAATGCGTCAACGTCGGCATCCGCTGGAATTGCTCCCGCTAACTTAGCTGGATCAAGGGGTTTGACACGCTGCATCTCTGCCAGTCGTCCCAACGTGGAATCTTGTAAAAAGTTTTCTCCCCCAGACGATAAGGATGGCAGCGGATCGATGGCTTGTAGGTCCAAAAGCTCTATTTTTTCTGCATGAGCTGGATATTTGGCGTTCCCACTAGCCCGCACGGTCGTTCTAAGCAGTTGCTGAATCCGATCCGCCAGATCAGGCCCAAAGGTGCACAGGACGGGGCTTCCGATGGCCGGATCGATACGACACCTGTAATCTTCTGTCTTGAAGTCTGCCATGTCGAGAACTCCGTCTACATGCCCTGGCATGTACCTGGGAGAACTCAGCCTCAATGCCGCGCGCTCCCGAACAGTGGTGTTTACCGAGGCGACCAAACGGCGTCGGCCACGACCAGGGGCGCTCCATTCGATCTTATTAACCCGCTTGCCTTCTGCGACTATCCCACTGAGGCTATACACGCTCTGCAATACGCCCGGATCGATTGCCTTACGGTTTCCGTTTGCCAAAGATTTGATCGACGCGACTACTTCGGAAATCGCCTGCGCTCCCAAGGCTTCCGCTTCCATCTCGGCAATCCTCATCTGAGGTCTAGCGAAGGCAAACTCCAGTGTCGTACTACCCTTTCCGACCTTGATCAGTTCTAGCGTGCATTCTTCCAAAATGGCAGCCGCTACAGGTCCCGGGTGGATTGTCTTTCGACCCTCCATAGCCTCCGCCTGCTTTTTAACAGCCGCCTGCGCCTCTTGGCAGATCTTGATAAGATCCGGGACAGGAATCCTTCCGTTTCCAATTCCAGGACCGCGCACCCTCAACTTCAATACAGATGTGGCAGCTTTGGGCATCGGGGGAATCCTCGCCTTCAATTGTACAGTCGAAGTCGATCAAAACATCCTACAAAATCACAGCTACAGGACACAAACACTTCAATACACCAAAGAACTTGACTATTTGTAAACGGTTAAGCATGACAGTCAGTATGAACCGGCTAGATTCCAGCAAGAGAGCCCAGGTCATCTCGGCCCTGGTTGAAAGCAACTCCCTGCGACCCACGAGCCGAATGACTGGCGTCGCTATTAACACCGTGGTGAAGTTGGCCGTAGATGCCGGGGCAGCCTGCGCTGACTATCAGGATCGAGTCATGCGGAATCTAACATGCCAGCGTCTACAGGTGGATGAGATATGGTTTTTTTATGCCAAGGTCAAGAATGTCACCAGAGATTGCCGCTACGAATCCACACGCTGGTGACGCCTGGACTCTCACCGGTATTTGCACGGACACAAAGCTGATTCCGTGCTGGCTCATAGGGCCTCGTGATGGCGTAACGGCGCGCCTCTTCGTTAACGACTTGGCTGCAAGACTAGCCAACCGGATTCAATTCACCAGTGACGGACATGCGATGTACTTGCTGTCGAAGGCGCCTTTCATGGCGATGTTGACTTCGCGCAATTGGTAAAACTATACGGCAGCGATCCTGAAGCGGAGAAGCGCTATAGCCCTGCTGAGTGCTGTCGATATCACAGGCAGTCCCGATCCGGCGCTTGTTAGCACGAGCTACGTTGAGCGGGCCAACCTTTCAATGCGGATGGGGATGCGCCGGTTTACGCGCCTGACAAATCCGTTCCCAGAGAAAATCGAGAACCACGCCGCCGCAGTCGCATTGTACTTCATGTACTAGAACTTCGCCCGCGTTCACAAGACGCTCCGTTGCTCTCCAGCGATGGGGGCTGGCGTGGACAACCGGCTGTGGGAGATTAGCAACATTGTGGCCATGATCGCAGCTCATGAAAATTCAACCTGATACACCACGCGGACGGGCTTGGAATAGTTTCGGCCTGTCTGCCCGCGCGGGGGCTTAAAACAATTTCGCGATGGAGCGCTGCAGCTCTTTGAAGATCTGGTCCGGGCTCTTGGCGGCGTCGATCACCACGAAGTTGTAGCGCTTGGCCATGCGGTCCAGAGCGCGAATGACGCGCGTCTGATAGCGAACGAAACTGTCGTGCATGTCGGAACCAAAGCGCATGTCCATGCCGCTTTCCCAATGATCGAAAGAGCCGCGGCCCAGCACTACGCGAGTTACCAGATCGCGCACCTCGGCGCGCAGATAATAAATGGCATGCGGCACCAGGGCGAACGACGCCACGCGCTCGATCCAGCCGCGATCCTCGCCGCGGGCGATGGCGCGGGCCATGAGCGAATAAATATAGCGGTCCGTCAGCACCACAAAGCCGGCGCGCAACGCAGGGACGATCTCGTTCTCCAACCGGTCGGCGAAGTCGGTGGCGTAGAACAGCGTCATGGTCACCGGCCCCAGAAGATTGCCTTCCTTGGCCTGCGAGATGCCTTTGCCCGCTAGCGCTCCCCGCGCCAAACCGGTGTCGAGCACAGCGTGTCCTTCATGCTCCAGCCAGGCCCGCAAACGCGCCACCTGGGTGGAACGCCCCACCGAATCGGGGCCTTCGATGACGATCAGCTTGCCAAGCAGCTCCTCCCGGTCGACGCCCGCCAGCGTTTCGCTATAGAACGCTAGCGGCGGCTTGTGCAGCATCGATGTCTCCTTGCGAGGCTCGCAGAACTCCGTTGCGTAGGTTCGTCCCCAGCTCGTCCATCACGATCTGGCGCATCTGGCGCTGCTGCTCTTCGATGGAGCCGGTGGCGTCGATGACGTGGAAGCCGACCTCCTGGATCATGGCTTCGTACTCGTCCAGAATGCGGCCCTGAAAGAGCCGGAAACTTTCTTCGATGTTGCGGCTCAGCTCCAGGTCCATGCCCGCTTCGTAGTACTTGATCGCGTTTCGTCCGCCCAGAATCCGGCCGATCGCCACTTCCAGCGGAACGCGAAAATAGAACGCCAGATTGGGCCGCACGGCGAATTTGTAGAGATTGCGGACCCATCTGCGGCTGACGCCGCGCACCACGTCGCGCGCAAAGGCGGTGTAAGCGTAGCGGTCCGCGCAGACCACGGCGCCGGCCTTGAGCAGCGGGATGATGTAGCGCTCCAGGCGGTCGGCGAAATCGGTGGCGTGAATCAGGCTGAACGTCACCGGCGTAAACATGTTCTTCTTTTTGCCGCGCCGCGTGGTCTCGCGCACCAGCGGCGAGGAGTTCCACTCACTGAATGCGACGGCCAGGCGCTGCGAGCGGAGCCATTGGCTCAACAGCGAAAGCTGCGTGGATTTACCGGAGCCATCAATTCCCTCGACCACAATCAGTTTTCCGCGGTAGCGGTTCGGCGGCAGGAGCTGCATAGAGGAACGAATGCCCATTATAGCTTTCGGCGAGCGAGACCGGTTGGGTAGTATTGGATGATATGCCGCGATATGCCGCCGTGGACATCGGCAGCAACTCAGTCCGGATGCTGGCAGCGGAGACCAATCCCGGGGCTTCCACCAAGATTTTGGTTGCGGACCGTCAGGTTACCCGGCTGGGCGCGAGCGTTTTTCAAAACGGGCGGATTTCGCCGCGAAGCCATGGAGTCCGTTACCCAGGTCCTGGCCCGGATGGCGCAGGTGTACCGCAAGCAAGACGTGATCGCGGTACGAGCGGTGGCCACCAGCGCGGTGCGCGACGCCGGCAATCAGCACGAATTTATCGAGCGCGCTGCAGCGGTGCTGGGCGTTCCGGTAGAAATAATTTCCGGACAAGAAGAAGCGCGGCTGATTCACCTGGGTGTTCAGAGCCGCTGGCCGCAACCCGACAAGCGCGTCCTGATTATGGATGTAGGCGGGGGCAGCGCGGAATTGATCCTGAGCGATCGTGGCGAGCTGGTGGAAGCTTTTTCTAAACCCCTGGGCGCCGTGCGATTGACGGAAGCTTTTCTCAAGAGCGACCCGCCCGCGGCGCTGGAGATGCATCGCATGTACGAATACATCGAGGAGAAATTGGCGACGCCGCTGCGCCGTATCGGCACTGGTCCGTTCGACCGCATGATCGCGACTTCCGCTACGGCCGCGGCCATCGTGTGCGCGGTGAATCGAGTCAGCCGGCCGCGCCGGGAGGATGCCGACCGGTTGAAGGTCTCCGTCCAACAGGTACGCAAGTTTTCCAGGGAGGTAAGTTCGGTCGATCTGGCGCATCGGGAAAAGATCCAGGGCCTGGGTCCGCGGCGCGCGGAAATCATCGTAGCGGGAGCGGCCGTGTTTCGCCGTGCCATGGAATTGTTCCAGCGCCCCTCGCTGCATTACTCGGCCGCGGGCGTGCGCGACGGCATCATCGCGGACTTGGCGGCGCAGGGGGCGGGCCGCGAGCGAACCATGTTGAATCGCGATCAGCGCCGCGTGGTGGAACAAATGGTGCGCCGCTACGGCTCCCCCATATTGCACGCCCGCAAAGTGGCGGCGCTCGCCCATCGGTTGTTTGAAGCGCTGCAGCCGCTGCACCGGCTCCCACCCGGCGATGGCAAGCTGCTGGAAGCGGCCGGCTACCTGCACGACATCGGGCATTACGTCAGCGCCAGCAGCCATCACAAGCATTCCTACTATCTGGTGGCGCACTCCGATCTGCCTGGATTCACCGACCAGGAGCGGCAAATGATCGCGTTGCTATGTCGGTATCATAGGAAGTCTATGCCCCTCCCCCGGCATTCCCCGTTTCAATCCGTGGATCCCGATTCCCGGCGCGCCATTACAATGCTGACGCCCTTGCTGCGCATTGCCGACAGTCTGGATCGCAGCCACGAGCAGCGGGTGTCGGACATGCAAGTGCAGATTCGCAACGGTTCGGTCACCCTGGCGCTCGAATCGCAGGCCGATACCGACCTGGAGATGTGGGCCGTGGAACGTGTCGCGGACGCCTTTCGCGAAACCTATCAGACTTCGCTTTCCCTGACCCGGTGAAATCGTGAAAGCCAGCGCGACGATGAACGACTACGTAGTGGAGCAGATGAATCGCCTGCTAACTACCTTGGCATTTCAGATTCATCGCGCGGCCAAGAAACCCGGCTCCGATGAAATCCACGATTTGCGAGTCAGCATCCGCCGCTTCACTCAAGGGTTGTTACTGTTCGCTGAATTTTTCCCGAAGTGGGAAATCAAAAAGATCAAGCGTATGTTAAAGCGCATGATGCAACTTACTTCCGAGATCCGTAATCGAGACATCGCGCTCGAGTATCTGGCCGGCCTGAACGCACCTGCGCACCAGCGGCGCCTGGAGAGAGAAAGGATGCAATACCAGCGCCGTTTCGAGGAAATGGTGCGCCGCTGGAGCTCGCGCGATTTCTCGGCCAAGTGGCGCAACCGCCTGTCGCTGCGTACCGTATGAAGTGGAAGAACTCAGAGAATGCCGCTCAAAATGCGCGCCGCGTGCTGCCTAAGCTGGCGCACGTTTATTTTGAAGCCGGCCGGAAGGCAGCGGACGGGAAGGGATCGCCTAAGGCTCTGCACCGTTTTCGGCTCGCCACCAAGCGATTTCGATACGCCCTGGAGCTATTCCGGCCGTTGTACGGTCCCAGCCTGGACCGGCGTCTGAAAGCGGTGCATCAGTTACAAGATGTGTTGGGCAAGATCAGCGATTACCAGACCATTCTGAATATGCTGGCGGCCGACCAAGAGATGGTCGCGAAAGTCAGGCGTTCGCTGAAGCGCAAATCGAAGGAATTTCCCAAGCGGTGGAAGGCTTTCGATTCCGGCGGCCAGCTCAAACAATGGAAAACCTATCTCGGTCGCGGGCTGCGCGCCGCTCCAGCGCGAAAACGCAAAGTTGCAGCCAGCTCGTGACTTCTGGTTCTGGCCGAAATGGCCGGATGCTAAAATAGTTGCGTACTGGGAGGTCGTCTAATGGTAAGACTGCAGACTCTGGATCTGCGTATCGGGGTTCGAGTCCCTGCCTCCCAGCCAAACCCCTAAAAAACTCTCGGCCGCGGCCCCATGACGCTCCCCCGCTATCCTCCGTGCGGGCCTGACGTCTAAGATCTCAGAATGATAAAGTTGTAGCTAAGGAGCAAAACGACTGATGCGGACCCTGAGTCTGTGTGCCTTTTCCCTGTTTAGCGGCTTGACCCTGGTGTGTGCTTCGGCATCCGCCCAGGCTCCAGCACCGCAAACTCCAGCGCAGAACCCAACGGCACAGAGTTCCAGCCCACAAGCTCCATCGGATGTGTTCGATAAAGCGCCGCCGGCCATTGACGATGCGCTGCGAGAGCGCGTGTCGGCGTTCTATCAAGCGCACGTGGACGCCAAGTTCCGCCAGGCCGATCAGTACGTCGACGAAGATTCCAAGGACGTTTTCTTCGCTGCCGACAAGCCGCATTTTCTGGGTTTCCAGATTTCCAAGATCAACTATTCGGACAACTTCACCAAAGCCACCGTAATCACCGCCTGCAAGACGGAGATGTTTTTCCACGGCCGGAAAATGCCAGTTACCATGCCGGCCGTGACGCACTGGAAAATCGATAATGGCGAGTGGTTCTGGTATTACGTACAGCCGACTGAGATGGCTAGCCCTTGGGGCACCATGAAGCCGGGCCCGGATAGCGAGAGCGCCGTGGCGGCCAGGATCCCGTCGGATCCGCTGGCGGCCGCCCGCAACATCCTCTCGAAAGTGGTGCTGGATCGCAGCGCGGTCAACGTCGACCAGACCAAACATACCAAGCAGGAAATCCATTTGAAAAATGGGATGCTCGGCCAAATCACGGTGCTGGCGGATCCTACCGGGGCGCCGGGCTTGACAGTCCGGCCGGTCAAGTCGGAAGTTGACTCGGGCGAGCAGGTCGCGATCGTGATCGAGTTCAATCCGGACGATCCCTCGGTCACTTGCCGGGAATGTCTGATGCATCCGGGGGTTCGGCCTGCGATGACTGTCAATTTGACGGTTCGTCCGACCCAGCAGCGTTTTCCAATCAAAATCACGTTCACGCAGCCAGAACTCGCAAAGTAGGCCTGCCCACAGCGAATGGCCTTCGCCGTGCGATAAACCTGGCGGAGGCTAGTGAGCAGTGAATCTTCTAAACGTAGCAAGCGGCCAAACGGCTCTGAATGCAACTTTATCGTCGTTGCGCTCGGCGTCTCAAAGTGTCGCTAACTTGTTCAATTCCAGGGTCCCTACTTCTTTTGGAACGACCCTGCAGGAATTGGAGGAGTCTCAGAATGGAAGTCAGGCCGCGGGGTTAAGCGCGGCGGCGCGTCAAAATCTCGTCGCCACACTGTCAAATTCTCGCGCCGAAGTGGAGAGTGCTTCCACGGAGGAGAATGCCTCCGGGCTGGCCGCAATATTCGGTAATGGTGTTGCGACCGCCGATGTGGTGAGCAACAGCACGGGCGCCGCGACGACTATCGGCGGCGCGGCCAGCCAAACGACCACGTCCACCGCCCAGCCGGTCGCCGCGCCGGCGCCCTATGCTCCCACCCAAGCCAATAGCACCGATCCTAGCGTCTACGGGACCGCGGATTACTCCGAGCAAATGAACCTATCGGCGAATGAGGTTCAGGCCAATAACGAGAATGCGCTCCGCTATGCGAATTATCTGAACGAGTTTAGCAATTGGCAAACGAACGGCAGCCAGGGCCAGCCGCCGCAACCGCCGGTTTATGAAACGGTCTCTCAAAACGGCTTTGACCAGTGGTGGAGTGAGTACCAGCAGAACATGGCCGCCGGGAACTTCCAGCCACCCGACAACAGCATGTTCCTGATCAACGGGCCTGACTACGGTAACGGCTATTACGGGGCGACGGGCACTACGCAAGTGGGAACTCTGTATAACCCCACCGGGCCCGCGACGGCGGATCAGGTTCAGAATGCAAACAACTCCAGCGGGACCAATTCCTAGAGATCGATCGTCTGCATCAGCGCCCGCCGCCCAGCAGCAGTTGGAAGGCGCGTTGCGCTTCGGTGTCGCCGCGGGCGTGCGCCAGATAGAGCGACAGCATCCGGTACGCGCGATCGCGGTTGTTGCCCTCCAGCCAGTATTGGGCCATCCTTCGCGCGCAGGACGGTAAGCGGGGATCGTGGTCGATGTAGTCGGCGCATTCCGTATCCATGTGATCGAGCACCTGCTGGACCTTCCGGGGTACGGCGGATGGATCGGGCCGGGCGGCGCGTACGAACACCAGGCTGCGTGAGTCGCCATAGACCAGCTGCCAATCCGGACTCGCGGCCAGCGCCAGCGCCAGCGGATAGATGGCGCCGGTGACGTACTCAAACGTGTTGGTCAGCACGGACTGAATCCCATAGCGGGCGAGCAGCGCCGCCCGCGGCCCGGTGACGTGTCCCACGTCGGATCCGAAATTGTAGAGGATCTCCTTGAAGTCGCGATTGGCGGATTCGCTCAGCGCGCGGCCGTCGATGAAGACACGCCGCTCGGGCCACAGCCGCCAAATCAGATAGCCGCCGTCTTCCCAGGTATTGAAGAGCGGTCCGGCGACGTGGTTCTGAATCAGAAAGTCCGCTGCCCCGGCCGGGAATTTCCAGGTTGCCGCGCGCAATTGGAAGAAGGAGCCGGAGCGCAGGCCAAAGACCAGGGCGACCGCCAGCGCCGCCGGGACCAGCCAGGCCGTGAATGGAGGCAGGCGAAGCTGGAACGGGAAATAGCTCGCGATCAGCACCGGCGCAAGAAACGCCATCAGCGGCGTGTTACGAAAAGCCATCAAGGACGCGGCGGCGAACGCCGCGAAGAGCGCCCAATCGGACCAGCACACCCGGCGCCAGGAATAGATCAAGACGGCGGCGGCTGCGTACAGCAGGACATCGAAGGCGTAGGGAGGCCCCCACAGATAAGGAGGGTGCCACTCCACCAAGTTGGCCGTCATCGCGCTTTGGCGGTAGCTGACCAGTGTTGCCAGAACACCGAAACCGTTAGGGTTTAAACCGGACACTGCGATGGAGCACGCCGCCACGATCCAAAGCCGGCGCCGATTCGCCGTTCGAGCGCCGGGCAGAAGCGCGGCCATGCTGTAGGCCAGCAGCACCACCCAGCCGAGAAAGAATCCGCCATGACAATTCGCCCATAGCAATGCGAGGGGAGGGAGCAGCCACAACCAGCGGCCGGAATCGAGCAGCCACACGAAAAGGGCGGTCATGAAAAACGAGAGAAGAGCCGGCCGGTCCGCTGCGAAGTTCGTGGCTAGAGAGGCAGCGGCGAAAGCGGCGCCGATGCCGAGATAGAAATTGCCCGACCGGCGCGCAGCCAGGAGGCCGGTCAACCCACAGAAGGCGGCCAGCAGCGCGGCGCGGACCAGTACGATACCAGGGAAACCGGCAGCCCAATAAACGCAATAAAGCAGCGCTTGCGCCAGCCACTCGTGCGTGAGGTTGAAATGGCGGACGCGCGCTTCACCGGCGCCGGCCGGCGGATTCAGGGCCGTACTGAACGAGAACGGATCGGGAACGGGGAGCGAGTGACGCTGCACGATGTATTGACCGGTTTTCAGATGCCACCAGAAATCGCTGTCGGCGATTTCGGTGCTGAAAAGACCGACCAGAAACAGGCCCGTAAGAAGAACGGACAAAATGGGCAGCCAGGTTGGGATGCGAGAGCGCGGGGCCGCGGAGTGGTCGCGCGAGGGCGGCGTGGAAGGCGGAGTCGAGCTCCGCCTTCCACCAGTCACGCCGAAGCTACTGGATCGGAATGACGGCAGCGAGTGCGAAATAAGGATTCCCCGCCGCGTCATATACGATGAATCCGACTGGTTGGCTCGGGCCGGCCGTGGTATCGGACGGTACCTGGAGCGTGATGGCATAAACTCCCACCAGTCCAACCACGGTTTGGGCCGAAACATACGAAGTACCGGCATTATTAAATCCGACCGCGAAGTGAGCTGTCACGTTTTGGTCAGGTATGCCGGCGTCATCGGTTCCGAGCGCCGGGCTGGTTTGACCCGCGCCCGTCACGAAGAGGATTATGTCCTCGCCGCGGAGCGCCGGATTGGTGGGAGACACATAGCTTCCATCCGGCCGAATCGCGACCGCCTGGTTGGCCAGGCCGAACACGTTGGTGATGAAGATGCCGGGTGAGTAAGGCTGCAGCGTGACGGTGAACGTTCCCGATCCGCCGCCGTTGACGGTGATCACGACGGAAGCGGTACCGAGGCCGGCGACTTCCCAAGGCACTTGGACGGTTACCTGTTGCACGCCGTTCACGTTGGAGACCGAGAAGATCGGAGCCGCAGTGCCATTGAAAGTGACCGAAACGCCCGCCAGCGTTAGGGGTAGCGGCCCCAGGATAGCGTTAGCAGCTACGACGCCGTTGACACTAGGAGCTATACCGTCGCCTTGAATGGTGACGATGTCGCCTGCCGCCGCTCCCGGCTGCAAGCTGGCCCCGTTCAGGAAGACAACATTGGCCGGTCCAGGAGGACTGACTGTGAGATTGAAAGTCGCCGAGAAGCCGCTGGTGCTGGCGGTGATGACGACCGGGCCCGCGGTGCCGCCCGCTGTTACCGTTGTGGAGGCGTTGCCAGTGGCATCGGTAGAGGCACTGGCGGTGGCGACGGTGGCGCTGCCGCTGGTGACCGAGAATGTCACGGACGCATTCTGTACGGGGTTGCCGCTGGAATCGGTCACATTGACGACTAGCGGATTGGGGAAGGCGGTATCCAACACCTCAGATTGGTTATTTCCCGAGACGACGGTGATATTGGCGGTGGAGGCGGGAGGCGTGTTTATGGTGGCCGTGAAGGTTGCGGTGATCTGATTGCTTCCAGACCCCGCCGTCACCTGTACTTGCGCCTGACCAGGTGTATTGCCCAGTGTCCCTTGAGCGGAGGCTTTCCCATTGGTGTCCGTAGTGGTGGACTCCTGGCTCAGGGTTATGGCGCCGCTCAGGACTTTCCAACTCACTGCAATCTGAGGCAGCGGGTTGCCGGAAGCATCCGTCACCTGTACCAAGAACGACGTGGGTAAAGATTGACCTAGATTTCCAGATTGGTTATTGCCTTGGAGGATATTGATCTTCGAGACAACTCCAGCGGTCACGCTGATGTTAATGGGACTGAAGTCGAAGAGATAGCCAGCCTCCGCTGTTAGGTTCGTGCTGCCCGGGAGGCCTTCCAACACCAAGTTGCAAGAGGCCAACCCGGTAGAGTCGGAAAGGCCGAAAATACCAGCGCACTGGGCGGAAGGTCCCTTGGTGGGGTCCGGCGGGTTCGCAATTCGAATACTGGCATTGGGAATCGGCGATCCATTGATGCTCGTTACGGCGACTTGAATGGCGTTGTTTATGGTCTGGCCGGCTGATCCTTCCAAGGTCGTGCCGAAGGTCGGCGCCCGGCGCTCGACAGTGGGCGGTTCCCCGACGGGGAAGGTTGTTTCGTAGAAGGTGACGGCGGTGCCGCTCGCTGGGGTGGCCGTTATAGTGGCTTGGCTAAACTGGCTGACGTTGGCAGGCGGGACCTCACCGGAGGAGTAATCGCACTCCGCGATGCCTTTGGAATCGGTCTTAATCGTGAGCGTGCCAGAGGAAGCCTGAATGCAGGTGAAAACTTCAGTGGAAGAGGACGGGCATTGTAAGTATCCGGCTCCGGCGGTCTCGGCAAAAGTAATCGTAGAGCCGACTATGGGATTCCCGTTGGAATCCAAATACTGGACAGCCAGGAATTCGGGCGCGCCGGTGTTCGCGTTGGTCTGCGACGATAGCGTGGCGCCCGATTCAATCAGAGCGCCCTGGCCGCCAGTTATGGTCAGACCCGCTGGCGTACCACCCGTGGTGCCACCACCTCCGCCCGTCGAAGTCGATCCGACGTTTAGTGTAAATGTGTAGCTAAGCGAAGTACCGGCGCCAGCGGTAATCTGGACCGGCCCGGCGGTGGACGGGGCCGTGACCGTGATGCCGGCCAAGCCGTCGTCGTTGGAGATCACATTACGATATTGGAGAGTAGCGGCCGTGTTGGGAGTGGTAAAGGTAAAGCCCACGCCGGCCACCGGGTTGCCTTGCGAATCGATCACACGAACTACCAAGGGAGCGCTGGTGGCGCCTGAGGCTACGGTCTGCTGATCGCCATAGGCGAAAAGGGCCGCCGGAGAACCCGCAGTGTTAGCGGGTGTTGCAATCGACAGCGCACCAGGCGAGTTGGCGACTGAAAGCTGGCCCGCGGTTTGGTTATTCTCGATGTCGTACTCATAGAGAGTGCCGCCGCTTACGTACATCAAGTACCTGGTGGTGGCATGCGTGCCGCCTGGCGGCATCGCGTCAGTATTAGCCAAATCGTTGGTAGTGGCTACCAGCGATACCGATCCAAGGGCAGCCGGCTGGAACGTGTTAACGATTTGAGGACTGAACTGGATGGTATACAGGGATTGGGTTGAAGACGAGTAAGCATAGGCCCGATTGTCACTGATTGGGAATATCTGGCTCAGTTGGTTGGGTATTGCGGTGGTAGTGAAAAATGAGCTTAGCGAGGAGATGGTCTTGGCCTTCAAGTCGAAAATGAACAACGCGAAGGAGGTAACCGGATTTTGGTTGACAGCCACGCCGAGCGCTCCATTCGGAGTGACGGAGAGTTTGCCGGGTGTGCCGGTCACGGAAATCGTATTGCGCACCGCCAGGCTGGTTGGATCGATCTCGAGCAGTGCGTTGGTGGTGCCCACATAGACCAGGCCGTTGGGGCCGACTGTGACGCCCGAAGGCGTGCCTGCGATGGACAGTGTACCTACGGATGTGAAAAGTCTGAGATCAACGGCGTTGATCTGATATCCGGCGCCGGTGTTGACCAGCACGAAGGCTCGGGTGGAATCGACGCTGGCCGCGAGGTCGACGGCGGTCCCGCCCACGTTGATGCCGGATGGATTAGCCAGTGAATCGTTGGCGACGTTGATAACCTGTAAATTTCCCGCCGCAACCAATATCTTCTGACCGTCCGGCGTCCGGATGGCAGCGCTCGCGCCAGCGCCGAACCCAATCAACGGTTGAACATTTCCCAGAATCGAATTGGTAGTGATGACGGTATTGGCGGCAGAGTTGGAGATTATGTAGTACTCGCCTCCATCCGATCTCGACAAAGCCTCGTAGGCGGAGGTGGTCGCCTCAAACGTTGTGATTTGAGAAAACGGAGTGACCGAGAATCCCGTGACGTTGGAGTTTACCCCGTTCTGGCCTGGCAGCAGGAACGCCGTCTGAGCGTTCAAATTCAGCGTGAACAGTCCCAAAACAATGGCAATCAGCAGATGTAGTTTTCGCATTAGACCTCACCACAAATTGTGAATTTCGAGGGACGCGGGGGAACTTAAGCTCTCTAGAATACCACACCGGAGTGGAAACAGCTTGTCAAATTTTCAGCGGGTGGAAGCGAGCGGTGGCTCAAAAAGAAAATGGGGGAGGCCGAAGCCTCCCCCAAGCAGATACAGTTGAAGCGAAGAGCTAGTTGCCCTGGCTCTCGTTGATGATACCCGTGCGGGTAGCGCCATATCCGAACAACACGGAGGCAGCGCTCCACTGCGGAGTATCAAGCTGGATGGCCAGGTAACCTTCAGCCAGTTTCTGGGCTCCCAGATCGCTGATGAAGGCGAAGCCGTGGCAGAGCTGGAAGTTGGCTATCGCGATGATGTAGCCTTCGAATCCAGTTTCAGCCTGGATACCGTGGTCTCCACCGCTGGATAGCGTGAAGAGCAACTCGGTTCCCGCGCTGACAACGGCGGTTGTGGTCTGGTTCGTGATCGGCGCTGGAGCCGGAGTTCCGGGCAAGCTGCCGTAGTAGTACAACGTAATGGTGCCATTCTGCGGCGTGGTGCCGTAGGGGTCCATGGTTGTATTGGCGATAGCGATACCGGTATCAAAGCCACCGATATTGGTTACGAATGGGAACAGCAAGTTGCAAGTACAGACGTTGATCAGGAACGAATTACCTGCGCTGGACTTGTTGCACCAACGTGGAATCGGATCCGTAGCGGACCAGGTACCAACCGTGCTGAGCGGAGCAAACGATGCCGTCACGGTGGACTGGCCAGGGGCCGGAAGGTTCTGAGCCGTGTTGGAAACGAAGGCGACGCCGACATTGACGATCGCGCCTTCTGGAGCGAACGGATCGGCGTTGGCCACTTCATAGACAGCCGTCAATGTGTTGCCGGTGCCGCTCAAAAGGACTGCATTGTTGAACGGCGCGTCGCTGAAGCCAACAAAGGACGTCCCTGCTCCGTTGTAGAAGGTCGCGGTAGAGCTGGGTGGCAGAGCCGTGGGGTTGCCGGCCAGATCGGAGCTGCTACCAACGAGTTCCAGGAAGCCGCCGGTCCAATCGCCGACGCTACTGCCTGGATTGGGAGAGCCCGGCGTGACGCCATCCCCGTTCACAGTGAGGGCGACGTATTGCGGTACCCATAGCGAGGCACCCGTGTTGACGTTGTTAAACACCAACAGGAAGCGATCGCCCTGACTAGCGGTTCCGAGCGCGCCGGCCGTTGCACCGGTCGGTTCGAAGCCACTCTCCGAGTTATAGTTCATACCCACGATGTCCTGCGGAGTCGGGGCAGTATTGTTGGTGTCATTGACGTCAGTAACAGTCGTGGTCGCGCCGACTTTTCGCTTGAAGGCTGCCGCGTAACCCTCCGTCAATGTGACTTGGAATGTAGCCGCACCTACATCGCCCTGGCCGGTGAAGTTGGTTCCTGCACCAAAGGTGTTGGAGTCAACGCACTGGATCAAGCTGGCGTGGGTGCTGCTGACGATCAGACCCTGTTGGACATAAGCCAAAACCTGTTGGCTCTGATTGACAACGACGTTTTGACCACCGTTGAACGAAACGAAGCCATTAATCTGGGTTGGGACCAAGCCGCCCGATAGACCCGCGTTGCAAGCATTGGCCCGGATGTTGGTCATACGGATAATGCGGTTGCCGGCGGTGCCAGGCGCGTCGATCGGAACGCCGAGCCAAGTGACCTGACCTAAGTTGGCGGTCGCGTGAGCAACGAATACGTTGTACGCGAGCTCGCCATTGGGCCCGCTTGGATCATAGGGGTTGCCGCCAAACAGGAACGTCCCCGGATTCCATAGGCCGGGAATTACGTTGCAATTCGCCGGCGAACTGGAAGGACCACCGGTCACCGAGTAGCACACCCTCTGTCCGGTGGGCGATCCAACTACCTGCGCCGCTGAGGGGGGATTCGGCCCCGCCGGGTCGCCTGCGGAAGTGGACGGATAAGGCTCATCGATGGTCAGAAGAGCATCGATATAGCCGCCCGACAACAGCCGGCTGGTGATGTTCTGGTTGAGCGTCAGCGTGATGTTGTCCTGAGGGATATTGTTGCCGATTGCCGTGGGAGTGCCTCCCTGGCATACCAATACGTAATCGCCGACCAGCGCTGAGATATTCTCAACCGATACGATGGTCGGGTTAGCGGGGTTGAGATTACAAACAACCGAACTCGAACCGCCTGGGATTTGTGCGTAGGCGGTGGATGCGCCCAACATCAGCGCGAGAACCGCAAACGCAAAGAACCATTTGCGAAAATCTGCCATTTCCTTCTCCTTGTGAAAAACTGAAATTGAATTGATGGAAGTTCTCTTTTTCAACCTGAGCCTCGAGTATTTGCTCGTCATGAAGATTGCGAATTTTGTCCGAGAAGCGACAGCACGTTTGCCGCACTGCCTGGCTTAGTGGCTCGAACTGTATTCTTTGTCTCCATCTAGCTCAAATTCTTCTTAGACTTCTCTATCTCAGTGCTCGCGGGATTCATGCGCCAAAGATGAATGCCGCCAAACCGTTGGGACGCAGTCAATCATACATAGCATTCAACGCGAGAGTAAGTCAAGCGTAAAGTACTAGAAGAAAACCCTACTCCCCTGATTAACCGCATGCAGCCTAGCAGGTAATTAAAGCATAGTACGTGCATTGGGTCAACAGTTTACAGTCAACGGCGAAAGACTGGAACTGAATGGCGACTGAGGCGGGATAAATGGCATTTGCACCTGATCCAGGAAGGGTTAGTACTCAGTGGTTAAGTCGCTGATTTAAACGAGCTAGAGATACCGGCGGGATTTACTCGCGGATATCTTTTTTTAGATCCTTGAGCCGGGCTTTGACCTCTTCGGTGGCGTCGGTCATCTGAGTGCTGTCGTAGATAACGTGGGGGGTAAGGAAGATTACTAATTCCGAGCGGTCCTGGGAGTAACTGCGGCTGCCGAACAGTGCTCCGAGAATCGGAATTCGATGCAGGACAGGGATTCCGCTCAAACTGACGGTATTCGTCTCGCTAATCGCGCCTCCAATCGCCACGGTGTCGCCATCCTGAACGGTGATTTGGGTCTGTACGGACTGGGTGGAGAAGGAAGGCGATTGAATGCTGCTGCTGGTGTTCGTCTGCGGCTTACTGACTTGTTGATTCACCATCATGGTCACGATCCCGCTGGGGGTGACGCGCGCGGTGATGGCTAGCGTGGTCCCGGTTGCGACATTGGAAACCGAATTCGCGAACAGGGAGGTTCCGCTCGACTGGACACCGGTGACGGCCTCGGCGGATAAAGTGGGCACTGACTCGCCCACGTTGACGGTGGCTGGAATGCTATCGGTGGCAATCACGGCCGGCGCCGAAAGCTGTTTGGCGCGGCTCTCGTTCTCCATCAGTTGAACGGCGGCCGCCACTTCGCGGCTTTGGCCGACTAAGGCACCCATGGTCAAGTTAGTGGTTCCGCTTCCGAAATTGCCGAGCACGGTGTGAGCAGTGCTGCCGGTTATTTTTTGCAGCGCGGCTTGCACGTCGCTGGAGAAAGCGTGCGAGACATCAATTGAATAGATTTTCGCTTCGATCAGCACCTGGCGGGGCGGTACATCCAAATCCCGCAGGAGGCCCTGAATGCTTTCGTACTCTTGCGGCGTGGCCTGAATGAGCAAGGTGTTATTGAAAGGATTGGCAACGACGCGCGGGACGTGGACCCGGGGAAAAGTGCCGGGGGGCGCGTTGCCGAGATATTGTCCGGTCAAGTCCGTGCCTGGTCTGCCGGCCACGCCCAAGGGGCTGGTACTCACGCCGCCGGCTGAAGTTTGCTGCTCTTGGCCATAGGGGCCGGCGCCGCCGCCGTAGCCACCGCCATAACCGCCGCCGTAGCCCCCGCCATAACCGCCGCCGTAGCCGCCGCCATAGCCACCTCCGTAACCGCCTCCGTATCCGGCGCCACCATACATCCCGCCGCCGCCCATGCCCGGCAGAGAACTCCCAATGCCGCCCATGCCCGGAATGCCCCCGCCGCCCATGCCCATGCCAGTGGTCATGGCCATGCACATCATGATGCTGTTCTGCGCACCGGTCACGCCGGCGAGCTGTCCGTAGAGCGCTTGCACCGAGCAAGCAATGGAAGTGGCGTCGCCAAAACGGACGCGATAAACATAATTGGCCACCTCGCCGGCCGTGGCCTTAACAGGCGTGTCGAGCTTGGCGAGCCATTTTTCCACTTCGACAAATGCGCCCGGATTGGGCGCCACGCCGATGATGGTGTTAATGCGGTCGATGGGCAGAAACTTGATCGGGCTGTTCTTCTCCGACATCGATATCGCCTTTTCGATATTCTCCAGTTCCTTGGCAATGTCGGTGGGACGGCCGTTCTTTACTTGGAAGACGCGCACGCGCTGGTTGGCCAATTGGTCGCTATCGAACATGGCGATTAGATCCATGGTGCGGCGCATGCTGCGGCGGCTGTCCAGAATCAGCAGGAGATTGGCGGGCGTGTAAGTGGCCAGCGACGCCCCTTCGCCTACGAACGGCTTGAGCACGTTGGACAGCTCCTCGGCCGTGACGTACTTGAGAAAGATCAGATTGAACATGGTCTGATCGTCCTCGGTGATGTCTTGGGAGTCGGTCTTGGTTTCGGGGGGAATGGGCAGATGTGAAACGTCAGCCAGCGGCACGATGCGATAAATACTGCCCTGTTGCACCAAAGCGGCGCCGTTCAGCCGCAGAATGATGTCCAGCAGCGAACGCGTATCGACGTCCTTTATTTCACCGTAAGTATTCAGGATCACGCTGCCCTTCACGCGCGGATCGAGAATGTAAGTGATCTTGAGCTGGCGCGCCAGCAGGTCGATTACTTCGATGAGGGAGACGTTGTTCAGCGACAGTCCTCCAAAGACGGTCGGGGAGCTGGGTAGAGGGAGGGCCCGGGCGGGCGGCTGGCTGGCCGGTGCTGCTTGGTTCGGTGGAGCCGCTGACTGGCCGGGCGCCGGCTGTCCCGGTTGCCGGGCCGGCGCCGATTGTTGCTGCGGCGCTCGCGGCGCATTGGGAGAAAGGGGCGGCGCTATGGGCGGGAATTGGCGGATCTGCGCGCCGGCCACCACCGGCAGCAGCAGCAGCAGACTTACGCCCAGGCTCCGGCAGGGAGCGGCCACTAGCGCTTCTCCGCAGTGTTGGCAGGCGCTTCAACGGGCTTGGCTGCGGTTTTCCGCGGTTGGGCGGCGCTCAGCCAGCCTTTTTCTTCATCGGTCAGGTCGGTTTTCTTCCGCACCCAGATGTTCTTGCCGAACGGCGTCTGGCGCTCGAATCGAACGGAATCGCCGAGATCGGTGGCTTTGACTGGCGGCGCTGTGTCCACTTGGACGGGCTGCGCCGGCTCGGGTTTATCTTCCCATCTGGAATAACCGAAAGGCGTGCGGCGCGCGAGCCAGGTTTTGCCGTGCGCGTCGGTATAACGATAAAGGTCCGGCTCTACTTCGATAGCCCCTTTGGGAATCGCCGACGTGGTATCTGGGCTGGTAGCGGCGGACTTTGGCGACACCTGCCGTGCCCGGACGGGGCGGCTTTGAGCGGCGGGCGTTGGTGGCACCTGTCGGGCTGGGACCGAGCGACCTTTCGCGGCCGGCGTTGACGGCCGGGTTGGGACGGAGCGGCCTTGAGCGGCCGGCTTTGGTGGCAACGGCCGGGCTGGGACAGAGCTGTCTTGAGCGGCGGCCGTTGCGGCGGCCAGCAGTATCATCGCGATCGTTTTCATACTTTTTGTTGTCTCCTTCACTGCGCTGATTCCCAGCGGCACACGGATCCGAACGGTGTGGAGCTAACGACCTTTTTCATGCCGTCTATAATGGTTCCGGCCGGCGAGCTGTCGCCTGCGACGCAGCCCTTCATGTTGCCGCCGATGTCGACGCCCGGACCGGCTGCTTTGTTCGAGAGAGACTGTACCGGCCGGCGCAGGCGTCAAATTGGTAGGCGCCGCCGATGGGCGGCGCGGGAGGAGCTTCGCTGGCTACCAGGGTCTTGTCGAGCAGCTCATCCAGGCGCTTTTGAAATTGCTTGCCATCCCACTCGAAAGTCACGAACTGGTTGTCGATGGAAACGATGGTCCAGGGGCCGATGGTGTCGCCGGGATGATATCCGCGTTGCTCGCCACCGGACTTCTCGCTCAGCACCACGGTAGGAGGAACGCCCTCCCACAACATCACTCCGCGCGCCACGGGAAAGGGAGGCAGCGGCTTTTCCTGCACCGGCGGAGGCGGGTCGACAATCACGTTCGAGTTTCGATCCTGCGAGAAAAGATTTTTCTGGGCCACCCCGGCGTAGTTGCTGGCCATCAGCGGCGACGGTTTGACGAAGGGCGTCAACGGCCGGGCTGGAGTGGGGTTCAGAGTTTTGTGCAGAAAGGCCCGTTCGCGCGCCTGGGCGGACTGCCATTCCGCGCGGATCTGAACGGCCAGCAGGGCCAGCACGGCCACCAGCAGCAGATTGAGCAGCATGAGCTTGCGTGTCAAAACGAAAGCCCCTTCTTTTCGGGCACCAGCTTGCGCGGCACGATTCCGGAAACGGCGAGCCGTGTAGCCATGCTTTTGGTTTTCGGATTAGCGGCGCCGGTGCGCAATTCTTCGGTAGCGATGAGCTCGGGCTGCTGGCTCAAACCCGCCACCAGGTTGAGTAATTCGTCGGTGCGGCAATCCAGGCTGACCATAACCGTGACCACGCCGTAGGCATCGCCGAAAGAGCGGGGCTGCGCGAACTCGGTCTGCCGGATCTCAATGGGCGGGGTCTGCTGCTTGGCCACGCGGTTGATAATTTGCAGCAGTTGCGCCTGGGCCTGGTTGGCGGTGTCGCCCGGCAGCAAGCCTTTTTCGCGGTCGGCCAATTCGGCGGCAGCGCGTTTCATGACGGCCTCTTTGCCGTCCACGGTGGCGAGCGCGGTGCGCAGCGTTGTAAGCCGTTTCTCGGAGCGCTCGACGCTATCGACGGGCGCGGCCACGCTGGTAGCGGTGCTGGGCGTACGCGTGGCGATCCAATAGATGAAAGCGATCGCGAGAGCGGCCGCCAGCAGACCGAGTGCACGCTTGTCGCGTTCCGTCAAGTTCACGGCGCCACCGCCTGACGTTGCGCGCGTATCCCGAAGGATTCCCCACCGCCCGCCTGCACGGGCCCGGAAGTAAAGCTGGAGCCGCGAAACTGAGGTGTGCCGTCGAGCATTTTGACTAATTTGGCGGCCTGATCGGTGGAGCCCAGAATATTCAGGGAATCGCGCGTGAGTTGGAACGAGCTCAGCCACGTGGGCGTCGCCAGCACAGTGGTCAGATCGTTGATCGCATCCAAGTCTTCCTTGGTGTGCAGGCGAAAATTGTCGAGAGTTTGGGTACGGTTGCGAGTGACGGCGATCTCGCGGTCCAGCTCGACGGCTTTTCGCGCGCGCGGCTCGATGCGGCGGATCTCATCGTGCAGCAGCCCCATATAACGCCGGTCGGCATACTTCGGATAAGCCAGAGCGGTCACCGCCAAGATAACCACCAGCGCGGAAAGCGCGAAGGTAGGCACCAGGCGCAAGCGCGAAGTGGACTCGCGCAGCTCGCTGGGGAGAAGATTCACCCTCAGGGCGGGCGCGAGCGAGGCACCGGCCAGCGCGGTGGCGTAGGGCAGCGCGGAGGCGGCCAGGTCGAAATCGGGCGGCGCGGCTTGGGGCTTCGGGAGGGCGTCGTGCAAGGCGACCGGCTCGGTTTCCGGCGGCAGCCTCAGCTCGGCGATAGCCAGCGTGCGGGCGCGCGTCTCGGAGCCATCCAGGCGCGCCGAAAAAACCGGCCGCGAGGGGCTCTCGCCATAAACTTCAACTTCGCCGGCTTGCGATTCCAGCAGCAGCAATCCATCCGGTGAAGGACGCGAGAGCAGGCGGATGGCGGAGTAGATGGCGGGCGCCGAAAACGTGAACGACGCCACCTTGATGCCTGCTTCGGCGAACAAGCTGCGGTAGCGATCCAGCACCGAGCGCCGCGTGAAACCCACCAACACCGAGGGCGTCTTGCCGATGCGCGCCCAGTCGAAAACCGCTTCTTCTTCGGAGTAGGGATTGAGCGAATCAATCTCGAACCGGATGGCGGAGGCGAGATCTTTATCCGAGACGCCGGGGAACGCAATCTGGCGAACCATCACCTCTTCTCGCGGCAGCAGGACGGTGGCGGGCAGATGCGCCGCGCCCAGCTTGGCGAGAAAATTGGAATACGCGGCGCCCCAGTCGCTGGCGGCTTGGCCGCGATATCCGCGGACGATCAGTTCGTCCAGAATGCGCGCCCCGGTGGGCCGGAGCCGAACCACGGTGGCGGTCAGGTTCTCGCGGCCGATCTCGATACCGGCGGCGGTTCCGATGGCCAGCCATCTTCCGAAATCAGGCAGCTTCATTGCGGCGCCACCACGTTGTCGTACCAGCGCAGGACATGATACGGTTCGTTAAAACCGGGGCCGAGCATCTTCACCATGGCGGACACGGATCGCCGCAGATCGGAGAGCTGGCCACTGGGAAGGCGCAGGGCGGCGGTGGCGCGCAGCGTTACGATGACGCTGGGTACGATTCCAAGACGCGCGGCGCCGGGACCCGCGCCACTCACCAAGCCCCCTAGATCGGCCTGCTTGATGACACCTTGACGGCGGCGATTGACGATGGCCGTCACCGCGTCCGGCGTAACTCCGACCGCGCCCATGACAGCCGGCTCGGCGGTATTTATATCCAGCACCGTTTTGGTTCCGAATACCGACAGGCAATCCCGCAAGGCCGGGTGCCGCAGCAAGTTTCCTTGTTCGTCGCGCGTGTAGCTTCCGTAGAACAAATCCGGTGTCACTCCCTGGACCAGCAACAATTCTTCAATCTCATGGAAAGACGCATGCCGCGCTTGAAAAGACGGAACCAGCGATAAGTAATGTTGATCGAACTGGCTGAAGGCGCCGCCGGGCGTGGGAGAGCGCCAGTCCAGGATGGCGGCCGTGATGGCGTCGGCCTGCGGAGGAACCACTCCCACCAACAGCAGAAGATTTCTTATTTCTTCCGGCCGCGCCTGGTTGACGTTCAGCTTGGCCGACTCCGGAATAATCTCCACGTCGGCCACGCCGGTGGGGAACTGGAAGTGCAGCACGGGCGTGGGATTCTCGAAGTACTTGGCGGTGCCGTCCGGATTCCTGTAACTGGGGCCCCACTGGATGTAGAGCAAGGCGCGATCGATGGCGCCGTCGGCCAGATAGCCGGCTCGCAGGGCATCGACATCGGTGCTGGTGCGTTCGGTCTCGGCACGCACGCTGCTTGCGATCATGAACGCGATGGCGGATAAAGCGGCCGAGAGCCACAGCACCGCGAGCAGCGCCATCCCCCGTTCCGTTCGGCGCCGGCGGCTAGAAATCATAATTCTCCAGCGGGCGCCGGTTCACGCGCACCGGGACGGTCAGCGTGACTGGCACCAGCTGGCCGGCATCCGGATGCAAGGGCGCCATGTCGATACGGATGGCGCTGGGCAGCACCGGCTTGACCCAGCGGACGATCCATTTGAATAAGTCCGGGGGCGGCGCTGTGTCGCGGAAGCTGAAGGTGCAAAAAGCCAGTTTGTCGGCCAGGACGAAAGATCCGGCGCCGATCTGAATGGGAACGAATAGCGGACCTTGTATTCCGGTGGCCGGGTCGGGCCCGAATCCGGCGCAGAACTGTCCGGCGCCGCGCGGGCCGGTATATAGGCGTTCGTTCACCACCAGGCGCACGCCTTCGGAATCTTCGCCGGGGATAACCTGAAACTCCAGGATCATGGGCAAGCCGCGCGCGCCCTGCTGTAGTGAATACGTGGAAACAAAGCGCATGGATTGCGTTTCGCCCTGGAAGAAGCTGATGGTTTGGCGCGGGCCTTGTGCGGCAGGCTGGCAATCGGCGGTAACCGGGATGAGCCCTTCGATCTGCTCCTCGATAATTCGCTGCACACTGTTGACGCGGCGGTCGCTCGTCAGGCGCGTATCGGTCTTATTCATGGCGCTCAAGGCCACGCGCAGCGAGATCAAAATTCCTACCGACAGGAGACTCAGCAGCGTGATCGCGATGAGCAACTCCATCAGCGTGACGCCGGATTGCGGACCGCGTTTTCGAGAAGCGCGCTGCCTGATCATGGGCCCGCTCCTTGCACCGCTACCATGTCTTCCGGCTTGAGGACGGAGCGCCGGAAACCTTCGAGGGTGAAGCTGCGGCGCCGATCCTGATTCATCCACCAGATTTCAAGCTGGATGTGTTCGAGAAACGGCGCGCCGGGGCCGGCATGGGGCGTCATTTCATATGGCGAGAGGCGCGCGCGCCAATAAATGGGAAGCCCGCCGGTGACGGTGTCGTCCCAAGTGCCTTCGAAAGGCGCGAGCTTGGGCAGCTTGGCGGCGATGAGCAGCTCGTCCATCTTCTGACGGCCGAACAACACCGCGCGGTCGTAATCGGTGAGGCGCGCGGCGCTGCGCAGTGAAGTGGAAATCGCCGACATCAGGCCGGTGATCGCCACCGCCATGATGAGCGTCGCCACCAAAACTTCGAGCAGCGTGAAACCGCGCCGGGCCGCGGCTGGAATCTTCATTGCTCCGGCCGCTCCACGCGCGGGACTCCGGTGATGGGGTCCACCCGCACGATCCGCTCGACGTTTTTGCGGTTGATGAGCTGGATGCCGAAGCCCGGCACCGTGCCGCCCGGGTACAAATCAAAAGTGCGCGGCCCATCCGGATCGTCCGGCAATTCCGGAAGAACGTGGGTGATCGAGACGCCGTCCGGCAGGGCGAGCTTGCGGTAGAATTTGGCCTCGGTGGAGCGCATTTCGAGCGCGTTCTCCGGCTTCGAGACCGTGATCTCGATCATCTGCTGGCGGCGCTGGGCGCGATCGAGCCCGGAGTTTAGAAAGCTGACAATGTTGTTGGTGGCGGCGGTCAGACGCAGCGAATCGATACCGGAAGTTATGGCTGGAAAGCTGATGCCCACCATGAGCGAAATGAGCGCCACCACCACCAGCAGCTCGATGAGCGTGACGCCGGCGCGGTCCCGTAGGCCGCGATTAGTTCTTCCAACTGGCGATGTCGGCATTGTTCCCGTCTCCGCCGGGCTGGCCGTCCAAGCCGTAGCTCAAGATGTCGGGATCATCGCCGTGCTCGCCGGGGTATTTGTACAGGTAGGGACGTCCCCAGGGATCGTTCTCGATGTCCTTTTGCAGATAAGGGCCTTGCCAGTTGTTGATATCCTCCGGTTTGACGCGCAACGCCTGCAGGCCTTGCTCGGTGGTGGGATACACGCCGGTGTCGAGCTTATAGGAACCGAGCGCGGTCATGTAGGCGTTGATCTGCGCGCGCGCGGCGGTGCGGCGGGCGCGGTCGGCTTGGCCGATCATTTTCGGAAGCACCAGCGCCGCGAACAAGGCGATGATGGTAACCACTACCATCATTTCAATCAGCGTCACACCGGCTTGGCGGCGGCTTAGTCGTCTCATGGCATCACCTCATGCTCATTACATCGCGACGTCGTTCATGCCGACAATCGCGAGCAGCATACTCAGAATCAATGTGCCGACGATCAGCCCCATCACGAGGATGACCAGCGGTTCAAACAGCGAAGTAAAACGGCGGATGGCGGTGCGCGTTTCCGCGTCGTACACATCGGCCATCTTGTTGAACATCGTGTCCAGGCGTCCGGTTTCTTCGCCCACCGCCAACAAGTGCGCGGCGAGCGGCGGAAACTGGCCGGCGCGCCGCAGCGGTGTGGCGATTCCTTCGCCGCGCTTCACGCCCATCGAGACCGCTTCCAACGAGTTCGAGATTTTGCGATTGTTCAGCGTGGCGCCGGCGATGGCAATGGACTGCACCAGCGGCACGGTGTTAGAAACCAGCGTCCCCATGGCGCGCGCGAACCGTGCGGTCTCGGCTTTGCGGAGCGCGTCGCCCAAAACCGGAACGCGCAGCCTGAGCGTGTCCCACCACAGCCGGCCGCGCGTGGTGCGGACCCAGGAATACAGACCGATGACCGATAGAACCAGCACCGTGAGCCCGATCGCGCCGTAATTTTGCAGGAATTTGCTGCCTTCCAGCAGAAACTTAGTGGGCAGCGGCATCTCAATGCGGGACTGTTCGAAGACCGAGGCGAAGCGCGGCACCACGAAGTTCATCAGCACCAGGATCGAGCCCGTGCCCACCGCGACCAGCAGCATCGGGTAGGCCATCGAAGAGAGGATGTAGCTGCGCAGGTCGTCGCGCGTGCGCTCGAATTCGGCCAGGCGCTCGAAGACCACCGCGAGCGATCCACCGGCTTCGCCCGCGCGCACCATGTTGATGTACAACTCCGAGAAATGATCGGGGTGCGTCGCCAGGCTGTCGGCCAGCGATTTGCCGCCCTTGAGAACGCGCAATACGTCTTGCACCAGAATGCGGAATGACGACCGGTCGGTCAATTCCAAGGTGATCGAAAGAGCGCGGTCAAGCGGCACGCCGGCGGTGAGCAGGGTCGAGATTTCTTGCGTGAAAAACAGGACGTCCTTGCGCTTGGCGCCGGAGAGCGACGGCAGCTTCAACTCGAACGATTTCTTGGGTTCGGCTCCGACATAGACCGGCGTCAGTCCCTGCCGGCGCAGCTCGTTGGCGACAAAGCGTTCGGTCTCGGCATGGATGCTGCCGGTGCGAACCTGCCCGTCGGAAGCCACCGCCCTGAAATAAAAGCTATTCATAAAATCCGGGGATTTTAGAATTCTTGCGTGACACGCATCACCTCGTCCGGCGTGGTTTGTCCATCGGCCACCTTCAGCCAGCCGTCCTCTCTCAAATTTCGCATGCCATTGCGCCGCGCCGCCATGGTAATGGCCACCGCGTCGTCGCCACGCAGGATCAGCTTGCGGATATCGTCGTTCAGCTCCATCAGCTCGAAAATTCCCACGCGGCCGATGTAACCGGAGCCGAAGCAGTTCTCGCAGCCGGCGCCGCGATAGCATCGCACCGTTTCGCCGTCCGGGGCGATGCGCGTGCCGTTCTCCACCTTGCACTGCGGGCAGATCATGCGCACCAGACGCTGCGCCATCACCCCCACCACCGACGACGTGATCAGATAATTCTCCACGCCCATGTCGACCAGCCGCGTAATCGCGCTGGGCGCGTCGTTGGTATGCAGCGTCGAATAGACGAAATGGCCGGTCAGCGAAGCGCGAATGGCGGTGTCGGCGGTTTCGCGGTCGCGAATCTCGCCCACCATGATCACGTCCGGATCCTGGCGCACGATATGCCGCAGGCCCGCGGCGAACGTCAGCCCGATCTGCGGATTCACGTGGATCTGATTGATCCCGTCCATCTGGTATTCCACCGGATCTTCGATGGTGATGATCTTCTTGTCGCTATGATTGATCCGCTTCAGCGCCGAGTACAGCGTGGTGGATTTTCCGCTTCCGGTCGGACCGGTGACCAAGAAGATCCCATGCGGCAGCGCCGTGTAATGCTCCATGCGGCTGAGCATGTGGCGATCGAAGCCGAGCCGTCCGAGATCGTAGAAATCGCCGGCCGAGCGGTCGAGCAAGCGCATCACCACGCTCTCGCCGTACAGCGTGGGCAGCGTCGAAACGCGGAGGTCCACTTCGCGGCCAAGGGTCTTGATCTTGATGCGTCCGTCCTGCGGCAGCCGGCGCTCGGCGATGTTCAGCTTAGCCATCAGCTTCACGCGCGAAATCATAGCCGCCTTCATCTCGCGCGGCGGCGCTTCCTGAGCGTACAGCACTCCGTCGATGCGGTAGCGCACGCGAAACTCTTTTTCGAACGGCTCGAAGTGAATATCGCTGGCGCGCTTTTCGACCGCCTGGGCGATGATCGCGTTGACCAGGCGAATCACGGGCGCCTCGCTGGCCATGTCGCGCAGGTGCTCGAGATCCTCCGACATCTCGGCCGCATCGCCTTCCATGTCATGCTCGGCGCGCGCCGAATCGCCGTAGTAGCGGTCGATGGCGTCCAGAATTTCCTGCTCGGCCGCGAGCACGCTGTTCACCTTGAGACCGGTGCACAGCTTCACCTGCGCGATGGTCTCGACATCCAGCGGATCGGCCATCGCCAGCGTGACGGTGTGGTCTTCGCGGCTCAGCGGCAGGCAGCGGAACTGGCGCAGGAATCGCGGCGAGAGCGCCTCGGTTTCAGGAGACACGGCCGGCGGACCTTCAATCGAAACCAGCGGCACATCCCACTGCTCGGCCAAGGCCGACAGCACATCGCGCATGGCGATGAAGCCCATGTCGACGAGTGTTTTTCCGATCTTGTCGCCGCGCTCTTTTTGCAGCTCGAGCGCGCGGTCCAGATCTTCGGCAGTGATGAGCTTGCGCTCGATGAGAATCTCGCCGAGACGCATGAATCAGTACTCGTCGGCGGTGATGGCGGGTGGACCCCCACCGGTCTTAGCGGCCAGCAGCACTTTCTTGGGTGCGTGCATCACGATCTGGTTGGGAAGGCCGTCGCGATTCTCCCAATTCCAGTAGAACAGCGAGACGCCCAGCGCGACCTGATCGTCGGCGGGAACCGAGTCCAGCGACGCGGCCGCGTCCACCAGCATGGATCGCATGGTGGCCCGGAACTGATCCATGCGCTGCACCTTCTTGTCGTGCGTGCGCTTGATCTCGTCGGGCTTGATGGAGGGATGAAAAGGTGTGATGCCGGCGGCCGGCGCCAGATTCACCTTGCTCATGAACACCACGCCATAACCGTTCAGGTAGGCGCTCTGCGGGACACCCATCACTTCCACCGGATCCAGCGGCCAAATCGCGGTAAATTTCGCATCCAGGATGCTCTCCACCTGCTCCAGCATGGCGCGCGACACGCGCGGCTTGTCGGCCAGCGAGCTGGTGGATAGAGCGCATAAGAGCAAACCAGCCACCACTGGCGTTCTCATCGGCTACTCCTGGCTGCGTTGTTGCTGGCGACTTCGAATTTCGCGGTCTGATCGCGGTAGTAATCGGCCATCTGGCGCGCGTCAACCAGTGCGCGCTGGTATTGTGCGTCGAAGCGTTGTTGGGCTGTGGCGACGGCCTGGGTGATGCGCCGGTCCTGACGTTCTTCGGCGGCCGCAACGGCCTTGGTCACGGCCGCGCCCACTCTGACATCCACTTGCTGCTCAATGCGCTGTTCCATCCGCGCCGTATCCACGGGCGCAGCGGCGGGGCGCGCATAAGCGTGCACCAGGATCGCCGCCGCCAGCAACGCCGCCGACGCGAAACCCATGGCCGGACCCGATCGCCAAATGGTCCGCCACCAGCGCGGCTCGAAAACCTTGTCGGAAACAAAGGCGATTCTCTGGGGCGGCTCTTCGTCGGCCAGCAATGCCAGCGCGGCGCGAGTGGAATCCAAATGTTCCAGCTCTTCGCGGCAGGTTGCGCACGCGCCCACATGTTTTTCCACCAGCCCTCGTTCCGCGGGCGACAACTCCCCGAGAAAGTACGCTTTCAAATCCACAGATGAGCAGCTCATTCCGCCCCTCCCATTTTGACTGGAGCCAAACTTTGTTTCAAAAGGTCGAGCGCCGTGTACAGCCGCGACTTGATGGTCGAGACCGGGCATTCCAGGATCTCGGCCATCTCTTCGAACTTGAATCCCTGATAAATCTTGAGCACCACGGCCTCACGCTGATCTTCGGACAAACGCGCCAGCGCTCCCTGAACCGCCAGGCTAAGCTCGATCGGATACATGCGCGCACTTGCTTCGCCCGACCTGGGCTCGGAGGCGAGTTCCCCATCCGGCCGGTTCTTGCGCAGCAGCGAATAGGCCTCGTTGTGCGCGATCCGAAACAGCCAGGCCGGAAACTTAGCCGGATCGTCCAGCTTTCTCAGGTTTTGATAGGCTTTCAAGAACACGTCCTGGCTCAGATCGAGTGCGTCCTCGCGATTGGCGACCAGCCGCAGCAGATAATTAAAGACACGCCGCTCCCAGCGCGACACGAGAACGTTGTAGGCGTCCACGTTGCCTCGCCGCGCTTTGGCGATCAGGTCGCGGTCCTCAACCTCCCGAAATATCAAATTTCGGCTCCTTTCCAGAGACGCGCCCCAGGGCGAAAAAGACGGAGGGCTGTATCCCATTCTGGCATTTGGGGTTCCCTTAGTGGTGGCGACGCGTTTTAGCTTGGACGCTTACTGAAGCGGGTCGGGGATCAAGAGCTGGCGACAAATTCTCCTCGCCAGTAGCAACCGTGGCGGCGGAGATGCCTGAGGAGTTCTGCTCGCTTCATCCGATCACGACAAGCTCCTTCTGAGCATCGGGAGGCAGGGCGCGTAGCGACTCTTCGCGCCTGTGCTCCAGAATTAACGCGATCGCTTCGCGCAAGTTCGCGAGGCATTCTTCACGGGATTTACCCTGGCCGTTGGCGCCGGGGACTTCGGCGCAATAGGAAACGTACCACGGGCCATCTTGCTCAACAATCGCCGTGAATTCATTGTGCATGTGTCCATCCTAGCGCCGGAAGGGACGATATCTTGAGTTGAAGTATGAAAGAATGTGGTTATGAAGCGACCATTCGCCGCGACCGTCTGGCGCGAAGGGGATTGGTATGTCTCACAATGCCTCGAAATCGACGTCGCAAGCCAGGGTAAGACCGAAGAAGAGGCGCTCGCCAATCTAAAGGAAGCATTGGAGCTTCAGTTCGAGCCACCGCACGCCACTCGTCCCCCGAAACTTCGCACCATCGAGGTTGAGGTTGGGGCGGCTTAAGCCGCTGCCCTTCCGGGAAATCAAGCGCCGGCTTGAGGCCGTTGGGTTCATTGAAGCCAGTCAAAAGGGTAGTCACGTTAAGTTTGTGCGACGGTCCGGCGACGTGATCGATACTGCCATCGTTCCTAAGAAGCACGAGATCCCAGTTGGAACATTGCGGAGCATCCTCAGCCAAGCTCATATCGAACCGGACGATTGGGAGAAGCTCGGTTAAGAATGTTATCGGGAACATCAAGAGTGTCTACAATGGGGACAAAACTGCCCTAATCAACGTGTATAAGCTCTCTACCAGCACTGCCTGGGAACAAGTCCGAAGCGCGTTTTTCACCAACGGCGAAGCCGCGCCGGTGCTCGCCGGCTTGTCCTCGCTCGTCGAGCAAACAGCCATTGAGGCTTTCCGCCAGACCCTGGCACCAGCGGGCGATCTCGCCATGCTCGCGGTCGGCGGGTTCGGGCGGCGCGAACTTTTTCCATATTCCGACGTCGACATCCTGATCCTAGTCGAGAAGGAATCGCAAACCGCCAGCCTCAAAGACGCGCTCTCGGAATTCGTCCGCCTGATGTGGGATTCCGGTCTGCGACTCAGCCATTCGGTCCGTACTGTGGCCGAATGCGCCGAAGTCCACGAACAGAATGTCGAGTTGAGTATCAGCCTGCTGGACCGCCGGCTGCTCGCTGGATCGGCCGAGGTCTATGGAAAGCTGGAAAACAAGTTTCCTGCGTTCCTCGAACGCCAGGCCCGCACGCTAACCCGGCATCTGTGCCAGCTCACCCGCATCCGCCACACCAAATACCAGCGCACTTTTTACCATTTGGAGCCCGACATCAAGGAAACGGTGGGCGGGCTGCGCGATCTGCATCTGATCGCCTGGCTTGCGAAGCTGAAAAACTCCATTGCGGTCCCGGACGACCGACTCTCCGCGCCCGCGCGCTTCCTCCGATCCCTGCGCTGTTTTCTGCATTACCAGGCCGGACGCGATCAGAACCTGCTGAGTTTCGAAGCGCAGTACGACCTCGCCCAGCAGGGCTTCCTGAACACGCGCGAGCCGACCGCCTTGATGCGCGAATATTTTCGGAATGCTCGCGTAGTTTACAACGAAGCGCGCCGGGCGCTCGACCTCAGTGAAAAAGGCGCCAGCTCGCTGCTGAGCAATTTTCGCGATTGGCGCTCGCGGCTCTCCAACGCCGACTTCACGGTTTCGAGCGAACGCCTCTTTCTGCGGAACCCCGCGCAACTCGAGAGCGATCCTGAACTATGCTTGCGATTGTTCGAATTCGTAGCACGCCACGGCATCCCACTGTCCGCTGAAACGGAGCTGCGTCTGGAAACCGCGCGCGAAGCGTTCGCCCGGTTTTGCGTTTCAGGCCAGCCGCTGTGGCCGGCACTTCGAAAAATCCTGTCGCTCGCGCACGCCGCTCTCGCTCTGCGCGCCATGCACGACACTGGTCTGCTGCAAACCCTATTCCCCGAGTGGAACACCATCACTTGCCTGGTGATCCCCGACTATTATCATCGCTACACCGTGGACGAGCACACCCTGGTCGCCATCGAGAAACTCGGAGAGCTGGCCGGCGCCGCGGAGCCGTCCCAAAAGCGTCTGGCCGAAGTTCTCTCGGAAATTGCCGACCCCGCGTTGCTGCGGTTCGCGCTCTTGTTTCACGACGCGGGCAAAGGGGACAACCAGGGTGACCACTCGCGCCGCTCGGTGGAACTGGCGCGAACCGCGATGCAGCGCATCCAGATGCCGGCCGACGACCAGCACGCGGTCGAGTTCCTGATCGAACATCACCTGGATCTCTCCACGGTAATGAACTCGCGCGACCTGCACGATCCCGCCACCGCGCGCATGCTAGCCGACCGCATCGGCACCCTCGAACGCCTCAAGCTCCTGGTCGTGCTCACTTACGCCGACATCTCCGCCGTCAATCCCGCGGCCATGACTCCCTGGCGCCTGGAGCAGCTTTGGCAGGCCTATCGGGTGGCGCATCAGGAACTGGTGCGGGAACTCGAAACCGAACGTATTCAGAATATCCCGGCCGACTTGCCCGACCCATCCGGATTCGTCCGCGGCTTCCCGGTCCGTTATCTGAGGACGCACTCGCCTGCCGAGATCCAGACGCACATCGAACTATATGAGTTCAGCCGGCCCAGCGGCGTGGCGGTGCAGTTGGATCGCTGGGGCGGCGTTTACCGAGTCACGGTAGTCGCGCGGGACATGCCGGGTTTGTTCGCATCGCTGGCCGGCGCCATCTCCAGCTTCGGCATGGACATCGTCAAGGCCGAAGCATTCGCGAATACCAAGGGGCAGATCCTGGACACTTTCGTGTTCGCCGATCCAAGACGCACGCTGGAGCTAAACGCGCCGGAGAACGAACGGCTGCAATCCACGCTGGAACAAGTCGCGCTCGGCAAGTTGGACGCGAGCAAGCTGCTGGACGGACGCCCCGCGCCCCCACACCAGAAGCTACGCGCCGTGCGGCCCAGCGTACATTTCGATTCCGATGCCTGCGAGACCGCTACGCTGGTAGAAATCGTCGCTGAGGACCGGCCGCGTTTGTTATATGACCTGGCGGCGGCCTTTTCTTCAGCGGGCTGCAACATCGACGTGGTGCTCATCGACACCGAGGGCCGCCGCGCCATCGACGTGTTCTACGTCGCCTGCGATGGCGCCAAGCTGAGGCCGGATATCCAAAACGTTCTGGAGAAAAGAATTCTCACCGTCTGTTAACTGCCGTCTGGCAACGCGCTGCCCATCGGGCGCGTATCAAAAGTGGAGAGCGTGCACGCTCTTCATGCTCGGAAAAGAGCAAGGAGGAGTAAACGATGAGATTCGCGAAATTTGGATTGGCGTTCGGTACGTTGGCCCTCGGTTTGGTATTCGCGGCTGGCCACCAGATGATCATTACCAGTCCGACTTGGCTGAATGGAAAAGAGCTTACACCGGGCGACTACAAGCTTCAGGTGCAGGGCAACAGCGTCACCATCAAGGGTCATGACATTGACATGCAGGTGCCGGCGGAGATACAAACCAGTGCTGCAAAGCATCCCTACACTTCATTCCGCATCGATAATGTAAACGGGAAACAGCAGCTCGAACAAGTGGATGTGGGTGGAACCAAAACCACCATCCGGTTCAAAACGGGATCGAGCGGCAGCCCGGCCGGCGAGTGAGGCCTGATCCGTGTCAACTACCGATCGCCAGATATAGCGTCTGCGTCCCCGGCGTGCCGTTTACCGAGAACGTCAGCGGCGCTTTATCGTTGGGGGCAATGTTCGGCACCACTACGTTGAACTGATAGAGCCCCACGAATCCGGGCGTCAAGCCCGCGTATCCAATCTGAGCGGTTGCTCCGCCAATCGAAACGCTGAACGAGGCATTGATTTGATTCTGCGCCGCATCAATCACCCCGGCCGGCGTGCCATCGCTCAGGGCTCCGAAGCCGACGCCGTACAGAAGGATGGTATCTCCGGGAACGGCTCGCTTGGACGCTAAGCCACTGATCGTTCCAGGCGGCAAAACGTAAAACTGATTGGGAAACTGAGCCACGGCGTATTGCGTGCCTTTAATATCGAACGGCGGCGACGCCAATAATCCCGGCTGCGTGGTATTGACGATTACGTTGAACGGATTGCCTGCACCGCCCGCGGTGGTGACGATCACCTGCTGTTGGCCCGTTCCGATATTCGACGGCACTTGCGCGTTCACCTGTCCAGGGCTCACATAGTCCACGAATGCCAGTTGCCCGCCCACGGTAACAGTGGTGCCCGCGAGCGCGGTAGGCGCGTTGCTACCGTGGAAATCCGTGCCGGCCCATTCATACCCGGGCGTCGATGTTCCGACGTTCAGTCCATAGATCTCGATCCAAGTTGCCGGGGCGATCGAGGCGAAACCGCCATAGGAGCCGGCTGTGATCGCCGTCTGGACCTGAGGAAGCGGATTGAAATTCCCGTTTACCACGCCTGTGATGGTGGCACCCGGCGTTTGCCCCACCGTTCCGACGTCGCACGACACTGGATTACCAGTGCAGCTGGTTTGGCCCGGAATGAAGAGTATCTGGCCGGTCAAATAATAAAAGGTAACCGAAGTCCCGTTACTCTCGTTGAACGTCCAAAGTACGCTTCCGCTGGTCCAGGAAGGCGAGAACAGTTCGCTTCCCGGCGCGGTGGTGGCAAGCACAGGCGCTGACCCGTTGCCTGGATAAGTGCGCGCCAGGTTCCAGGTGCCTCCGGGCCCGAGTCCCGTGAACGAGCCCGACAACGTGCAGGTCGTGTTGGTCCCATCGAAGGAACAATCGTTCCAGACGAGATTGGATCGGCCGTTGCCGTTAGCGTCAGGCCCAATGCCGGTCAATGTTATGGTTTGCGCACTCTGGCCAAGCGTTATTTGTCCCGCTTGTCCTTGCGCCTGTTGCCAAGTTCCCAAGAGTAAGCACAAAAGTACTGCGCTGATTGTATGATTCATGTTTGATGTACCCCAGTATCGAAAGGATCTGCTTCGCCATGATAACACTGGAGTGTCTGATCTTCGAAACACTCCAGGTCACTCAATAGATAAAGCGGCATTCCTGGTTGACACGCCTCACACGACGGTCCGGTGGGGCTTCTTCTAGAGTGGCCGGCGACCAAATACCCCGATGCTTCATCGTCCAAACGCCCACGCCACCATCAGTGGGAACTCTCCTCGCCATAGCGCGTCGCCGTGCGACGCGACCCGCTCGCTCATCACGACGTCCGCACCTGCATCGCGCAGCGCGACCGCCCACCGGGTCGCGTTGTCGAGGAAGAACGGCTCCAACGTGCCGGCGACGAGGTACGCGCGCGGAATCGAACCCGGCATCACGCCAGTCGGTTTGTAACCCCCGCCCGGCGAGCCGGAGAAGACCGCGCCGTAGACGTCCGGATGCCGAAGCCCAAGGGCGAGCGCGAGCTCTCCACCCGCCGAGACACCGAACACCGCGGTGCGTTCGGTGGGCAGCGCGACTCCGAACCGCGACCGCGCCCATCGGCGGACGTCCTCGACGAAAAACCTCTCGTGTGCCGCGAACCGTTCCGCGTCGAAGACCGGTGAGTACTCCTGGAGCCGCGGCATCTCATCGGCCAGCCCGTGTACACCGACGATCATCGTGGACGGTACGTCGGCCGCCTCGAGGAACCCGCCCCACTGCGAGATCCCCTGACCGTCACCGGCGAACACGACTGCCTCGGGCGGATCCGGCGGGACGTACACCGTGACCTGTCCGACCACCGTCGTAGTCGAGCGTCTCAGTGACGAGCTCTCCCGCTATCGGGTCGGCACGCGGCGGTTCCGGTGGTGGTTCGGGACCGCCCGCGCCGCCGGCTGTTGGGTCATCCATGGTCGGACTTCTCTCTTCGAGAGTCGGCACCCGAGAAAGACAGGCGCTAGATCTTGACTTTTAGCGACCGGAGAAACTCAACATCCGATTCGGTGGGATCGACTGCCGGTGGCCGGGCGCTCGATTTCGAGTCAGCCGTCTGGGGAAGGAGCACGTCGACGGATATGCGAAAGTCTCCAACCGCGTCTTCCAGAGCGCCAGCCGCATCCAGAACACCATCTGAATGCCAAAGCGCCTGGTTTATGGCCTCGCTCAGATCATCCAAGAGGTCCGACAGATCTTTCATAGGTCTCTCCCAAAATCGGTCACAATCTTCAGCGCCGGGGTGCGGCTACGGATCTAAACTGTGGACTCAAGTAACCTGGCAATTGTTCCTGTAGTAACGGTAACAACAACCGGGAACGGTGTTCCCGCCGCGCCCGTCACAAACTTGTGATATTCTGCATGTCGGATCGTTCGTCCCCTGCAAATCTATGAGCCTTACTCGCAAAAAGTCGCTGGACGCGCTGCTCGAGCAAGCCAGCCACAGCGACCTCAAACGCACTCTAACAGCCAGGAGCCTCATCGCCCTGGGGATCGGCGCCATCATCGGAGCCGGTCTGTTCGTTCGTACCGCGGCCGCCTCGGGCGAGGCTGCCGGTCCGTCGGTAATTCTGTCATTTGTAGTGGGCGCGATTGGTTGTTGCTTTGCCGGCCTGTGCTACGCCGAATTTGCCTCCATGATTCCGATCGCCGGAAGCGCGTACACCTATGCTTACGCGACCATGGGCGAGTTCGTAGCGTGGATCATCGGCTGGGCCTTGATTCTGGAGTACGCGATGGGCGCTGGAACGGTGGCCATCGCCTGGAGCGAGTATTTGAACCAGCTGGTGGGTGGATCGATACCCTATCAATGGTGTCACTCGCCAATGCAGGTATCCGATGCGGGCGTGCGCGGCATCTTTAATGTTCCAGCGCTGATCATTACCCTGGCGATTACGGCGGTGCTGATCAAAGGAATCCAGGAATCAGCCACGTTGAATTCCATCATTGTGGTGGTCAAGGTCACCATCGTTCTGATCTTTATCGCGGTGGGCTGGCGATTCATCAATCCCGCCAACCATACGCCCTTCTTTATTCCGGCCGGCACGCCGGGCCACGCAGGGACCATGCAGCATGGCATCGGCGGGATGCTGCGAGGAGCGGGCATCGTATTTTTCGCCTACATAGGTTTTGATGCCGTGTCGACGGCGGCGCAGGAAACCAAGGATCCCGGCCGCGACATGCCGCGGGGCATTCTAGGCTCGCTGGCGATTTGCACGGTCCTCTACATTCTGTTCGGCTACGTTCTGACCGGCGTCGCCAACTGGAGCGAGTTCCTGACGGTCGGCAAAGAAGCTTCGGTGGCTTACGCCGTCCAGCATCACATGCCTGGTTTTGGCTGGCTAGCAACGGCCATCACGGTGGCGATTCTGTTCGGATTCTCGTCCGTTATTCTGGTGATGCTGCTCGGCCAGAGCCGCGTGTTTTATTCGATGGCGCACGACGGCCTGCTGCCGCCGCAGTTTTGCCAGGTGCACAAGAAATTTCGCACTCCCTACAAATCCAATATCACGCTGTTTTTCTTTGTCGGCGCGCTAGCCGCCTTTTTACCTGAGTCGCTGCTGGGCGATCTCACCTCAATCGGGACACTGTTCGCCTTTGTTCTGGTCTCGCTGGGGATTTGGATCCTGCGCCGTGCAGAGCCGGACCGGCCGCGGCCATTCCGCACGCCGTTCGTACCCGTGGTGCCGATCCTGGGAGCGATCGTTTGCTTGGTGATGATCGTTTCGCTTGACACCTACACGCAGTTGACCGCGCTCGGCTGGATGCTGATTGGGTTTGTACTGTATTTTCTCTACGGCCGGAGCCACAGCAAGCTGAATGCGGGGCCGGAAGCGGAATTGGCAGCGGCGCGGCGTTAATCCGGCTATTCGAGCGAAACAGGCCGGTCGAAAACTACATCCAGCGTAGAACCGCGGCGTAGCTCAACTTCTTTGCCGCGCGTCAAAAGCACGGTAGCGAGTCCGACGCCGGAGCCGATACCCGCGCCAATGCCTGCGCCCGTCCAAGCGCGATCGGTCAGGCCGCCTAGCGCCGCGCCGCTGCCAGCCATGATGGCGATGCGCTCGGCATCCTTGCCGGTGTTCGATCCCGCTTCGACCGTGTTTTCCTTGCCGGTGACTTTCTGCCCGGTCTCTTCGTCCTCCACCGAACTCAGATGTGGAGAAAACTTGAGCACCTTGCCGCTTGCGAGGGTGAGTGTCTCCAGCCGGATTCCCAATTGCGCACGACCTTTGACGCGTCCGCTGCGCTTGGACTGCGCCACCACGCCTTGCACGTAGCTTCCCTCGGGGACCGCGATCCGGCCGGCCAAGCTGATCGGAGTCGCGGTACGCAGATAGACGTAATCGCCCTCCTGCGCGGTCCGGGTGTTGATGGAGTTTTCCATGCGAAGCAGGACGTGGGTGCCTGACGGGATCTCAGCGGCTGTCGCCGCGATGGATGCCAACGCGAAAGCGATTGCGGCGCGCATGGTGTGCTCCCTATTCGATGATAGCGCCGCGCAAATCTTGTACAGCGGCCCAGACTCGATCTACGTCAACATTCTCTAGCGCGCCGGCGACGATGCGCACATGCTCGCCACGCGGCGCCCAGCGCTCCGGGTCGGTTGGCCCGAAGATCGCGACTACCGGCGTGCCCACGGCCGCGGCCAAGTGCGTGATGCCGGAATCGTTGCCGATGTAGACGCGCGCGCTTCGAAGCCAGCACGCCAGGTCCCACAAGTTTTCCATTCGCACCGCGTTATCCAGCGCTTCTTCCGGACCGGCGCACCATTGCACTTCCGAGGGCAGGCGGCGCGTCAATTCGCGGTATCGATCCAGCGGCCAATTCTTGCGCGGGCTGCCGGAGAATGGATGCAGGGCGGCGAAATCGCGCCGCTCAGCGGATGGGCATTCAATGCGCGGTACAGCTGGCCCGGCGCCTCCGGCTTGTTCGAGGAAAAAATCCGCGGCATGCACTCGTAAGCCGGGCGGCGGCAGAGCGCTGAGGAATCGGAACGGCAGACCCAACGCGTTGACGTGCTCGCGGAACTCGGGACGATTTGCGCCGTACCAGGAAACAATCGAATCGAAGGATCGCAGGCGCTCGATCAACGGATGACCAGGATCAGTTCCGGGCAGGCCCAGCAGATCCAGCCCAGTGGATGCGATGGAGCAGACGCGGTCCGCGAATTGAACCAGCGGAGCAACGTCGCCACGCACCCACACTTCGGTGTAATCCGTTTTGAGATGCTCCAAGGCGGGAAAAGAGAGAATGCAATCGCCAATTCCGCCCGGACGAACCAGCAACCGGCGCAAGCGAGTCTACTTGATGCTCCGGCTGGTTTCAAACAGCGGGCCGTCCATGTCCTGGATGCTGAGATGAACCGCCTTAGCCGATTCCAAATCGTGATCGTTGACATCGAAGCGCACCGCCAGCATCCGATCCACCGTGCTATGCGGTGGAATTGTGTCTTTGATCGCCAACCCATCGTTGTAGCGCTCGCCCAAAAAGCGATTGTATTGGAACAACTGCTTCAGATCTTCTTTCACGACGTTGTTGCCTTCGATCATCTCGCCGTTCGGCTTTTCCAGCGATGCTTCAACCTGCCGCACCACGAATGGAAGATCGGACGGATTCGTTACGCGAAAATCGAGCACGGCCACGCTGTCGGAATCGCTCAACGCTCCGGTGCGAATTTTGAGGATTTGGCCCTGGAGCACCAGGTGCGCGCCCTTGGTATAGCTCAGGATTCCAACCACGGCCAGAGCGACGGCAACCACACCGACGCCGAAAAAAATCAGGAATTGCTTGCTCATTCCAACCGCTCAATCTCCCAGAAGTTTGCCGTATCCCTGCAAACTGCTGACATTATCGCAGACCGCTTTTACCGCGGCCGTGATTGGAATGGCGAGCACCAGGCCGACGGCGCCCCACAGCGTGCCCCAGAACATCAGCGCCACCGTGACCACCAGGGGATTCAAGTGCACACGCGATCCGACCACCTTGGGATATAGCAAGTTCAAGGCGATGAGATGCAGCATAGCCACCACGATGGCGATCATGACGTACACCGCCGGCTCGCTGTATTTGATCAATCCTGCCAGCAACGGCGGCAATGCGGCCAGCGGGAGTCCGACATAAGGAACCAGGCTCAGGAACCCGCTCAGCGGTCCGATCACCGGCCAATACGGCAGGCGGATGGACAAGAAAAATGCTGAGCTGAGGATCGCCAGCAAAAAGCCGAGCACAAAGTTCCCGATCACGTAGGCGCGGACCATTTCCGCCACGCCGCCCCAGCTTTTTCCCACCACGTGCCGCCCCGGATCGCTGAACAGATAGAAAAAGCTGCGCCGCATATGATCGCGCCAGCTCAGCATGAAATAAACCAGGAACGGTACAAAGCTGGCCATGAGCAGCACGTCATAGAACGAGCGCACGTATCCATAGACGTACGTCAACAGAGGAGTGGGTTCGGTATGAATCCTCACCTCGGGGATGGTGGGCACTTGCGCGTCCTGAGGAGGAGCAGCTTTGCCCGACCTTCGGCGGCCCTTGGTCTCAACGGGCGGCGGGGGCGCCACCGGTTGAGTTTCCTGGAAGCGCTTCGGCACCAGAAACTGCACGGTTCGTTTCTCAATTTGATCCACGCGCGTGGCTACGTTGTCCACGATGTCGTTCATGCGTTGGCTGTACGCGGGCAGATCGTCCATAAATGAGGAGAACTGCGTGTATACGCCGAGCCCCAATAGATACAGGACCAGCAGAGCGATGCTGCACACGATGAAGCTGGCTACCGCGCGGGGCAGGCGCAATCCGGACAAAAATCGTGACCACCGGGTCCAGCAGGAAAGCAATGATCGCGGCGAAAACCACCGTGATGAAAAACACGCGGCCAAAGTAAAGTAGCGCGACAGCGGCGGCAGCGGCCAGAACCGCAACGCTGAGCTGCCCGGCTTTCTGAGACGGCAATGGAGGGGCTGTGGTGGACATGCGAAGGCCGGAACTGCTGCTTCTATGATGAAATGAAATTGGAGCGTACGGCAAATTCAGGCAGCGGAGACATCTCAGACGGTTTCGGCAAATCCGGGCAGGGTGTTGGCTCTCGATCTCGGCAAACGGCGAATCGGCTTGGCCTTGAGCGACGCGCTCGGCATTACCGCGCAAGGTCTGAAGACGCTCGAGCGCACCAACATTCGCGAGGATCTGGCGCGGCTCTGGCAATTGCTTCGGAGCATGACGTGTCGCTCGATTGTAATCGGAAATCCCCTGCACATGAGCGGGCGGGAAGGGCCGCAGGTTGAAAACGCGCATGAGTTCGGTGCGCGGCTCCAGGCTGCCAGCGGGTTTCCGGTGGAATATTGGGATGAACGCCTCACTACCGTGGAAGCGCAGCGAGTGCTGCGCCAGAGCGGAATCAGCATCGAGAAGCGAGCCAAAGCAGTGGACCGGCTCGCCGCCGTGATTCTGCTCTCAAGTTATCTCGATTCACAACGGCTCATGACCATCGGCGCACTCGGAGTGGACGGGTCCTGTTTCGCGTGCTTGTCTTGTTCGTCCTGGCTGGCACGGGCGTAGTTTAGCTCTCGCCTCAGGCGGCGGCCTACAGGGATTTGCCACCGGTGGATCTGGATTTTCCTAAAGGCACCAGCGCGCAAGCCATGGCGGAAGAGTTGGCGGCGCGGGCGTGGTCCGATATGCGCTGGCAATTCTGCTGGTACGCGCGCTGCATCCCGGCGTCCGGTTGCAAGCCGGAGAATATCAGTTCGCACATGCCGACGCCGCGTGGCGTGTTCAACCGCATCGTGCGCGGCGATGTGTTTTTCTATGTCTGATGGTTCCTGAAGGCAGCAGCATGTTCGACATCGCTGGCAGTCTGAACCGGTTCGACTTTCTTCATCAGCGGACTTCCTGCGCGCCGCACGCGATCCGTCGATGATTCAAGATCTCGCTCCCAAGCTCCGACGCTCGAGGGCTATCTGTTCCCTCCACCTATCGGCTCACTCGCCAGACCACGGCTAGCGAACTGTGCCGGATAATGACCGATCAGTTCCGAAAGCACTGGCAGCAACTCAAAACCCAATCCGCCGGCGCCGGTGAGCCAAACCGTGACGTTGGCCTCACTGATCGAAAAGGAAACGGCGATCCCGGCCGAACGGCCGTTGATCGCGTCGGTTTATGAAAACCGGTTGCGCTTGGGCATGCCGCTGGATTGCGACCCGACCACGGTCTACGCCGCGCTGCTGGACGATCGTTATCACGGGGCCATTTACAAGTCGGATCTGGACAGCGCCAACCGTACAACACGTATCAGCATGCCGGGCTGCCGCCGGGTCCGATTGCGAATCCGGGCGTCGCATCGTTCAAGGCCGCCATCGTGCCGGCCGGAACCGATTTTCTTTATTTCGTCGCGAAAGCCGATGGATCCGGCGGCCACGAGTTCTCGAAAACCATAGAGGAGCACAACCGCGCAGTGCAGACTTATCGCCATAACATCCGCAAGGCGGATCCGCCGCGACAGGCGCGCCGCGCTCACCGGGCCTAGGCCAGTTATGATGAATCCTTGGCCGCACTCCCGGAATCTGCCGCCGCATTTCTCGCCGCTCAAGCCGATCGTCTGCGCCGGTTGAAGCCGAAGCGCCGCATCGTTTTCCCGGAAGGCGACGATCCGCGGGTGCAAGCCGCCGCCGAACGTTTGGAGCGCGAAGGGTTGCTCACGCCGGTGCTTTTGAAATCGGCCGAGAGAGTGGCCGGAGCCGAAACTCGCAAGTACGGAAAGATGTATTTCGAGCGCCGGCGCGCCAAGGGCGTTACAGAGGTGGAGGCGGAAGAGATCGCGCGGCGGCCGCTTTACCGGGCGGCTCTCATGGTGGCGGCCGGCGATGCGCACGGCTTCGTGGGCGGCGCCGTCAGGACCACGGCCGAAGTGGTGCGTGCGGCTCTACATTGCATCGGCCTGGCGCCGTCGGCCAGCATTGTTTCGAGCGCGTTTCTAATGGCGGTTCCGGATCGCAACTTCGGACACAACGGTCTGCTCGCGTTCGCCGATTGCGGCATCGTTGTGGATCCTTCCGCCGTCGAGCTGGCCGAGATCGCGATTGCAACCGCCGCCACCACGCGGAACGTCATCGGAGCCGAGCCGCGCGTGGCGCTGCTGTCGTTTTCGACCAAGGCCAGCGCGGAGCATGAATGGGTGGACAAGGTAGTGGAGGCGTTGCGCATCGTACGCGAGCGCGCGCCGGATCTTGCGATCGACGGCGAATTGCAAGGCGATGCGGCGCTGGTCGAAGCGGTAGCGCGCGTGAAGGCGCCAGGGTCCAGCGTGGCGGGCCGTGCCAACACCCTCATCTTTCCCGACCTCACATCCGGCAACATCTGCTACAAGCTGGTGGAGCGGTTGGCCGGCGCTCAATCGTTCGGCCCGTTGCTGCAAGGCCTGGCGAAACCCGCCAACGATCTTTCTCGAGGCTGCTCGCCCGACGATATTTATGGCGTCGCCATTCTGACCGCGCTCGAATCCGCGCATGCTTCCGTTTAAGCTGATCTATCATCCTGGTTACGATTTGAACCTGGGCGAGCATGTGTTTCCTTCGCGCAAGTACCGGCTCATTCACGATCAATTGCTGGACGAAGGCACGGCCGCGCCGTGGGATTTTGTAGAACCGCAGCCGGTGGCGGATGAAGACGTGCTGCGCGTGCACGACGCCGGATGGGTGCATCGATTGAAGACTGGGACCATGACAGACGCGGAGGTGATTCGCCTCGAAATTCCGTATTCCGATGCCATGGTCAACGGATTCTGGCTGGCCGCCGGTGGCACTCTACTCGCGGCTCGGAACGCTTTGCGCGAACGCCTCGGCTTCAATATCGGCGGAGGTTTTCATCATGCTTTTCCTGGGCACGGCGAGGGCTTCTGCGCGATTCATGATGTCGCCGTGGCGATCCGCGCGCTGCAACATGAGAAGTTGATCGAGCGTGCCATGGTGGTGGATTGCGATGTGCACCACGGCAACGGCACGGCCGCTATCTTCGCGGGCGACAACTCGGTCCTCACCATGTCTCTGCACCAATGGAACAATTACCCGAGCGAAAAGCCGGCTTCGACGATTGATGTTCACCTGCGCGATGGCCTTGGCGATGAAGAATACTTGGAGCGCCTGCGCGGAGCGTTGGACCTGGCCATGGGTTTCGCACCGCACCTGATCGTCTACGTAGCGGGCGCGGATCCGTATCGCGAAGATCAGCTGGGAGGCCTGAAGCTGACCATGGAAGGCCTGAAACAACGCGACCGCCTGGTGTTTGAAACAGCGCTGCAAAAAGGCGTGCCGCTGGCGGTGACATTGGCGGGCGGCTATGCCCGCGACACCGCCGACACGGTGACCATCCACTGCAACACAGTCAAGGAAGCAGCGGCAGCGCTTATGCAAGAATCAAGGCAGCAGGGCTGATGATCACTGCCAGGGCTGTAGATAAACACGTGGAACAGCTATATGAGGTGCTGCGACGCCTCCACTCCGCGCTCGAAAGCGCGAACATCCCCTACCGCGTAGTCGATGGGCTGGGCGTTTTTTTTCAAGTGAGCGCGAAAGATCCGCTGGCTGCGCGGCTCACACGCGACGTGGACGTTGCCATCGACCGCAAGGATCTCAAGCGAATCGCTGAAGCCGTCCAACAATCTGGATTTCGCTATCGGCATGCCGCGGGCGTCGATTTGCTTGTAGACGCCACCCAGCCAAAAGCCCACAGCGCGGTTCATTTCGTCTTCGTCCGTGAAAAAGTGCGGCCCGATTACGTGGAACCTGTACCGGACTTCTCCCAGCCGACGGTTACGGAGGAAGGAATTCTACTGGCCCCCGTGGCCGACCTGGTCCGCATGAAGTTGACCAGCCTCCGCCTGAAGGACAAGGTTCATTTGCTGGATCTCGATTCAGTGGGCCTGATCACGCCCGCAATCGAAGCCGAGCTGCCCGATGTTCTGCGCCAGCGCCTGGCTCAAGTTCGAGAAGAGGAAGCTCAGTCCACCGGCGCCGAATAAGCCGAGGCCGGCGCGGATTCGATGAGCGTGTCTTCGAACGAGTAATCCGGCTTGGAAAATGGGCTGTTGCGCAGATACCAGCGGTAAGTCTCTTTTAGTCCGGTTGGGAAATCGACCGGCTTGAATTTCAGCACTCGCTGGGCTTTGTTCACCACCATGGTGATCGCGGGCAAATCGAAGTACGTTCCGAAGTAGAGATTCGTTCCCGGGTTCTGATGACCGCCGGCGCGCAGTATGCGCTCGCGCGGCAGACGCACGAAAGTTGGCTCTTTGTTGGCCGCGCGCGCAAACGCCTCCACTACTTCCACCTGCGTCAGCGGCCGTGGATTGGCGATGTTGAAAGCGTGTCCTTCGATGTCAGTCGCCTCCATAACCTTCAGGCAAGCGCCCACCAGGTCCTTGATGTAGACGAACTGCATCAACCGGCGGCCATCCCCGGGCAGAATGATGGGACGGCCCTCGCGCAGCCGATCCCAGAAAAAAGCTTCGCGATAGATATTGTTTTCCGGCCCGTAAATGAATGGCGGGCGCAAGGTGACCACGGGAAATCCATTGCGCTGGTGCATGCGGAAGAGCGTGCGCTCTGTCATGGCTTTATTCCGGACGTACACGTCGGGATGATCGTCCGGAGCCAGCGCATCGCCCTCATGATGATTTAGCCCATCGCCATAGGCGGCGACACTGGACATGAATACATAGCGATGCAGATTGTTCCCGCAGACGCGCGCCGTGCCTTCTACGTGCGCGGCCGTGGTGCCATGCTCCAAATCGTAGACGTTGTCGAACACTACATCGAAATTTTTGCCGGCCAAAGCGCGCTTCAACGCTTCCGAATCGTTCCGGTCGGCGGTGATGTTGCCGATTTTTTTGCCGAGGTTGTGCCGCGATTTGCGATGCAACACGCTGACGTCGTGCCCGGCGCGCACCAATTCCTTCACCAGCGTGCGTCCGATGAACAGCGTGCCGCCGATGACCAGCACCTTACGCTTGGCTGGCTCTTGCCGCTTCGCTCCGTTAGTCGTAGTACTCGAGGCCAAGATGTGTGATCAAATCCTCTCCGCGCATCCATCGCAGCGTGTTTTTCAGCTTCATCAGTTGAATGAAAATGTCGTGCTCAGGATATAGTCCCGGCGCCGTCATGGGCGCTTTGAAATAAAACGACAGCCATTCCTGGATGCCCTTCATGCCGGCGCGCTGCGCCAGATCGAGAAACAGCACCAGATCCAATACCAGCGGCGCGGCCAAGATGGAATCCCGGCACAGAAAATTGATTTTGATTTGCATGGGATAACCGAGCCATCCGAAGATGTCGATGTTGTCCCAGCCTTCCTTGGCGTCGCCGCGCGGCGGGTAATAATTGATGCGCACCGCGTGATACAAATTCTTGTACAGCTCCGGGTACAGCTTGGGTTGAAGAATTTGTTCCAGAACCGACAGCTTGGTTTCTTCCTTGGATTTGAACGAGCCCGGATCTTCCAGCACCTCGCCGTCGCGATTGCCGAGAATGTTGGTCGAAAACCAGCCCGACATTCCCAGCATCCGCGCCTTCATTCCAGGTGCGATCAACGTTTTCATGAACGTCTGGCCGGTCTTAAAATCCTTGCCGCAGATGGGAATCTGGCGGTCGCGCGCCAGCTCCAGCAGGGCCGGCGTATCGGTGGTTAAGTTCGGCGCTCCGTTCGCATAGGGAACGCCGCTCTTCAACGCCGCATACGCATAAATCTGGCTGGGAGCAATGTCGGGATCGTTCTTCTGCAGGCCGCACTCGAAATCCTTCAAGCTCTGGTGCACCGCGGCCGGCTTGTGAAAAACTTCGGTGGATCCGCACCAGATCATGACCAGCCGCTCGGCGCCACTGGTTTGGCGGAATTGCTGGATGTCGTCCATCAGCATCTCGGCCTTGTCCATTTTGGAGCCCTGGCCCTTGACGTTGGGACCATGCAAGCGCCGCACGTAGTCGGGATCGAAGACCGCCTTCATCGGCCGGATCGCTTCCAGCGGCTCGCGAACTTTTTCGAGCAGCGTTTTCTCCAGCACCTCGGCGTGTACCGCGGATTGGTAGGCGTTGTCGTCGAAAATGTCCCAACCGCCGAAGACCAGGTCTTCGATTTTGGCGAGCGGAACGAAATCGTGAATCTTGGGCGTGCGGCCTTCCGTACGCTTACCCAGACGGATGGTGCCGAGTTGGGTGAGCGATCCGATGGGTGCGCCCAGCCCGCGCTTCACCGCCTCCACCCCCGCCATGAAGGTGGTGCTCACCGCCCCGATGCCGGGAATCAGGATTCCCAATTTTCCATCGGCGGGCGCAATCCTGGTGTTTCCTGTGGTAGACAATCGAATCTCCTTGGGTGGCGCGAAGGTGTTTTAAGCCTGCCCTCGAAAGGGGACCTATGAACGCCTATCCTACGCTATACTAACATTTTATGACGAGCCGCGCGACCGGCGTGATCTCCGCGATTCTGGTTGACGACGAGCAACTGGCCAGCGAAGAACTCTCTTATCTCCTCAAGGAATTTCCCGAAGTCGAGGTGCTGGCGACGGGACCGAACGGCCTGGAGGCGGTCAAGCTGATCGAAACTCTGGAGCCTGACGTGGTGTTCCTGGACGTCCAAATGCCCGGCCTGGACGGCTTCGGCGTGATCCGCAAGCTGCGCGAGAAAAACATCCCGCTGCCGTATTTCATGCTGGCGACCGCCTACGACCAATACGCGCTGGAGGCGTTTCGCTGGGAGGCGCTGGATTATCTGCTCAAGCCGATCGAGAAGGAACGCCTGGCGCTGGCGGTGGAGCGCGCGCGCAAGGCGGTGGCCGAGAAGATCAAGCCGCAGCAGGCGTGAACTGGTGGCGGCCAAGCCGGCTGCTGCAACGCACCAAGCTGCTGGTCGAAGAGCAACAATCGGCATTTCATCGTCGACGCGCAGGACGTGATTTACGCCACCATCGAAGACGGACTGATCACGGTGGTGGCGACCAATGTAGAAGGCGAGTCCAATTACCGCACCATCGAGGAGTTGCAATCCAACCTCGACCCGGAGACTTTCTGGCGCGTGCACCGGTCGTTCCTGGTGAACATCAATCGCATTAAGGAAGTGATCCCGTGGTTCAAGTCCAGCTTCCAGCTCCGCATGGACGATAAGAAGCAGACCGAAATTCCGGTGAGCCGGGTGCAGACCAAGCGGCTGCGGGCGTTGTTGAAGTTGTAACTTCACAGCGCTCAGCTATAATTTCCCTATGCAAAACAAGGCCGCGACCGTCCAGGCCTATCTGCGCTCGCTTCCGTGCCGCCATCGTTCAACTGAAGCGCTACGATGAAGGTGCATGACCGCCACCAAACCCCTTGCCTACTTGAGCGAGCAGCTCGAAAGCTGGCGGCAGGCGGGCACCTATCAGCGCCTGCGCGTCCTGGAATCGGCCTGCGAACCCGTCTCGCGCTTTGATGGCCGCGAAGTCATCAATCTCGCCAGCAACAATTATCTCGGCTTGGCCGACCATCCTAAGCTCATCGAGGCCGCGGTCGCAGCGGCGAAAAAATATGGGGCGGGGTCGGGCGCCGTGCGGACCATTTCTGGCACCATGAGCCTCCACATGGAGCTGGAACGCCGCATCGCGCAATTCAAGCACACCGAAGCCTGCGTGGTGTTCCAATCCGGATTCGCGGCCAACGCGGGCACGGTTTCGGCCATCCTGGGACCGGACGACCACATCGTATCCGACGCCTTGAATCACGCCAGCATCATCGACGGCTGCCGCCTTTCGCGCGCCAAGATCCACGTTTTCCCGCACAAGGATACGGCGGAGGCGGATAAGATCCTGGACGATCTGACGGGCACGGCCGGTCACAAGCTGCTCATCACCGACGGCGTCTTCTCGATGGACGGCGATATCGGCCCGCTGCCGGCGCTGGTTGAAATTGCCGAGCGTCACGGCGCCATCATGATGATCGACGACGCGCACTCTTCGGGCGTTCTGGGGCGCAACGGCCGCGGCACGGTGGATCATTTCGGACTCCACGGCCGGGTGGAAGTGCAAGTTGGAACCCTCTCCAAGGCCATCGGCGCGCTGGGCGGGTATGTTTGCGGCTCGCGCGACCTGATCGACTTCCTGTATCACCGCGCGCGGCCTTTTCTGTTTTCTACCTCGCATCCGCCGTCCGTCGCGGCATCGTGCCTGGCAGCTTTTGACATCCTGGAGCAGGAACCTGAACGCATCGAAAAACTCTGGGAGAACACGCGCTATTTCAAGGCCACGCTCAAGAACGCCGGCTTCGACACCGGTGAGAGCGAGACCCCCATCACGCCCATCATGGTGGGCGAAGCCAAGACCGCGCATGCCTTCTCGGCGGCTCTTTTCGACCAAGGGTTGCTCGCCACCGGCATCGGTTTTCCTACCGTTCCCGAAGGCAGGGCGCGCGTTCGAACCATCGTTACCGCCACGCACACTCGTGAAATGCTAGACCGCGCGGCTGAAATCCTGGAGCGCGCCGCCAGGAAAATGGGCATTCTGGCTTAGTACAGCCGCTTCCCCCGCCCTGCTATGATGAAGGCGGAGGTTTTCCCCATGGGTCCCGTCGGTGTGCAGGAGATGGTCGTCATTTTCCTGGTCGCACTGCTTTTGTTCGGCCCCAAGAAATTGCCGGAACTGGGCAAGTCGATCGGAAAAGCGATCACCGAGTTTCGCCGCGCACAAAGCGAACTCAAAGCCACATTCGAAAGCCACATGCGAGAGTTGGAAAAGGAAAACGAGTCGATCAAGGAAGTCACTCGCAGCTACACCAGCGAAATCTACAACAATTTCAGCGACTATGACTCGTCGTATACCGATTCGATCACCCATCAGATCGAATCGCAACCATCCACTACTGCCAATCCATCCACTGTAAGCGCATCCGCACCTCAGGGCGCTGAATCTACCGTCTCTGTTGAGGCATCGCCGAACGGAACCGTGCCGCGCGGATCGGCTTCGGAAGCGGCTTTTGAGCCGACCCCAAGCCAGCCCGCCCAAAGCCAGCCCGTCGCGCCGGAACCTTCGGTCAACAGCTAGCACGGAAACGAAGTAAAACACAGCATGGACGAAGACAAGCAGGGAGTACCTACTCCCAATGGCGAGGAACCGTCGACCGGGCGGGAATTAGTCCCCGTTGTTGCCGCACCTCCGGCTCCCCCGCCCCCTCCACCTCCGCCTCCGCCGGCTTCGCCTGAGGACCGGGAAGAAGCGGGCATGCTCCGCATGTCCTTCATGGAGCATCTGGAAGAACTGCGCAGCCGCATTCTAATGGCCGTGTACGGTCTGGTGGTGGCTTTCGTCATCAGCCTGATTTACGCCGGTAAGCTCTGGGACATCATCAGCGACCCGGCCGTCGAAGCACTGAAGCATCTGCACGTCGAGCCATCCGCAGCTGGCCCAACTTACGCCCATGGAAGGCTTTTCGATTATCTGGGTGAAGCTGCCGCTGCTGTGCTCGGTTTTTATCGCCTCACCCTGGATCGTCTACCAAATCTGGGCTTTTATCTCGCCCGGTCTTTATAAGAAGGAACGCCGCTGGGCCCTGCCTTTCGTGCTCATCACGGCCGGTCTTTTCATTACCGGCGGATTGTTCGCCTATTTCCTGGCATTCCGCTTCGGCCTGGAATTCCTGCTCGGCATCGGCATGAGCAACAACGTGCGCCCGGTAGTCTCGATTACCGAGTACTTCGACTTGTTCATGAACGTGACGCTCGGCGTTGGCCTGGTGTTCGAACTGCCGGTGCTGATTTTCTTGCTGACGCTGCTGCACGTACTGTCTCCGCGCTTCCTGCTGCGGCATTCGCGTTACGCCATTCTGATTATCGTCATCGCGGCCGCCATCATCACGCCCACCCCGGACGTATTCAACCTGATGCTGTTCGCCATCCCGATGTGCGCCCTTTATTTCGTGGGCGTCTTTCTGAGCTATCTGATCGTGCTGCGCCGCGAAGGCCAACGCTTCCCCTGGAAGCCCGCCATCCGGATCGCAGTTATCTGCGCGCTGGTAGTAGCCGCAATCTGGGGTCTGCTGGCCTACTTCCATCTGCATCTGCTCCGGCAATGGCCGTTTATCACGCGCTAGCCTAACCCGAGTGGTACTGGAATTTTAAGCGAAACTCGTCTACCATGACAGTTATTCATGGACGTTGAAAGAACGTTGCGCGAGCTGTATAGCGAGAAAAAGATCCTGGATTCAGCGATCTCGACTTTAGAGAGGCGGCTGCGGAAGGCATCCGCCCCTGCCACGCCGAAACGCCGTGGAAGAAAGAATATGAGTTTGGAGGAGCGGCGGGCCGTTTCCCAGCGCATGACGCGCTATTGGGAATCCCGGCGGACCCAAGCCCAAGCGCTCAATTTGGCGAGTGCGGTGGCCGGCGCGCCGGGCCATTAAGTCAGCGTTTGAAAAACCAAAGCCAGAAATACTGATCGCCTACGCCGTGACGGTGGCGCGGTTCGAAGCCGCAACGCTCCGCCATTTCCACCGCCTGTGCTTCGGAAAACGAGGCCCCCAACCAGGTGTCGTCGGGCTTCGTTTCCGTGGTGACATAGCCCTGCAGTTGGAACTTGAACAACGCCCCCGTGCGCAGCAGCCGATTAACTTCACGGACGTAGTTTTCAATAATCTCACGGCTGGGTATGTGTTGAAACACGATGGTGGAGAACGCAAAATCGAACGACAGATCGGGAAGCACGGTCAAATCCTGCCCGTTGTTCTGATAGACGAAAGCCTTCGGATAATCGCGCAGCGCTTCGCGAGCTAATTTGACCATCTCGCCGCTCACATCCACGGCGTGAACTTCGCCGAACAGCTTGGCCAGCGCTCGCGTAACTCTTCCCGCGCCGCATCCAATTTCGAGCACTCGCATCTCGGCCGGAGGTTTTCCCTGACAGATGTTGATCATGTCCGTCAGGATCTCTTCGGCCACGGTCTTTTCGCCGGAAGCGAAGAACTCCTCATCGGACCAATTGACCCGCGCGGTGCTGACGTAGTGGCGCGCGTTTTCCTTTGCGCGGCGATCCCAGTCCTCGCGCATTCTTTGGAGTTGCTGTTCAACGCCGGTGTTCTTCATAGTGAAATGCGTTTCCATTTTCCCATACAGCACCAGAAGGTACCGGGCTGCTTCCTGGCCCGCGATACCCTTGCGCGGGTCCAATATCCTGCGGTGCGCGAACGTTAGCCCGATAACAGCGCGGGCTTAGATTGGATCAAGTACTGGAACTAAAGATCCTCGAAAGTTGTTGTTAAGACTTGACCTTGTAGCTCGACTCAGATTAGAGTCTTATAGGCCTCGAATAATGGAGCAACGTAAAGCGCAAAGGTTTGACCTGCGGCTCCCTGTTGAGCTGGTCCGCGGTGGATCAAGATCACTCTCCGATGTCGGGGAGACCAGGAACCTCAGCTCGGTGGGTGTCCTATTCCACTCAGACGCACGGCTCAAAATCGGCGAACCAGTGGAATACCTGATTACGCTGCCCACTTCTCCGCAGAATGGCGATCAAGTACGGATTCACTGTCTCGGCAAGGTAGTTCGATTCGCGCGTAAAACTGAAGTCGCAGCCACCCTGGAACGCTACGAGTTCGTTCGTTAGCTCGCGTTCAGCTCTGTAAGAATTTGTAAAGCGGCTTGCTTGCCGCGCTCTCCCACTTCTCCCGACGGTCCAACGCAGGCAGGACAACCAGCCTCGCAAGCGCACGACTTGAGAACATCCAGCGCACTCGACAAGAGTTTCGCGGTGTAGCGGAAAAGCGGCTGGCTTTGGCCAATCCCGCCCGGATACTTGTCGAAGAGGAACAGGTCCGGCTCAAAGATTGCCCCTTTCGAGATGTCGTCCACCATGGCAACTCCGAGGTCGCGCGGATCGGACATGAGTAGTAGCGCCGCTACTGTTCGCAGGACATTCGCGAGGCCGGTGAGCCCGTGTTGTTTCTCCGACGGCGTCAAATCCGGAAAGCGCGCCAGAAAATTCGCCGGAAAATGCAGCCAGAACGCGGTGGTGTGCATTTCCTGCTCCGGCATGGAAAGATTGCCCGCGCCCACGTTTTCGAGCGTATAGAACCGAATCTTCTTGAACCCGACCACTTGTGTGTTCACGCGCACGTCGCCATGCGCGGCCCGCGCGCCGTTGACGTCTCGCGTCTCGAATTGCTCCAACTCCTTGACCTGCGTGTAGTCGATGGCGTCGGTGAAATAATCGGAGTCCACGCGGCGCACGTAAGCCTTGCGCCCATCGTAGTCGAATTTCTCCACTTGATACTGGCGCGCCTCGTGCAGATAAATCGCCTTTTCGTGCAGCGTGGCGAGCGCCATCGGAAACGAAACCTCCGCGATCACCTGGTGGTCGTTCGTTATATCGACCACCACGAAATTATCGCTGGTCACCGCGCGCAGGCTGACGGCGTCGGCCGGATATGTGTCCGAGGTCCAGTGCCAGCAGCCGGCCGAGTGATGCAGCAGGCCGGCCTCGTCGCCTAGAAAGCGGCACAACTCGTCGGTCACGTGTGGGCCGAATTTTTCTCCGTCGTGAATCGGCAGCTCAAAGGCGGCGCATTTCAAATGGCTGATCAGGATTTCCAAGTTGTCGGCGTTGATGTGGGCATGTTCGGGAGAACGATCGAAAAAATATTCGGGATGCTCGATTACGTACTGATCGAGCGGCGCGCTGGACGCTACCAGCACGGCCAGCGAAGCGGTCTGCCTGCGTCCGGCGCGGCCCGCGCGCTGCCAGGCCGATGCAATGGAGCCCGGATATCCGGCCATAATGACGGCATCCAGCGAGCCAATGTCGATCCCCAGTTCCAGAGCGCTGGTCGCCACCACGGCGCGAATCTCACCGTTGCGGATCTTGCGTTCGATCTCGCGGCGCTCCCGCGGCAGGTAGCCGCCCCGGTAGCCGCGCACCAGATCGCCCGGCAGCGGACCGCGCTCGCAGGCATCGCGCAGGTATTTCAAAAGAATTTCCGTGGCCAACCGGCTATTGGCGAACACCAGCGTTTGATGCTGGCGCTCGATGAACTCGATCGCGATCCGGCGGGTTTCATGCAAATAGCTGCGGCGGATTCCAAGCTGCCGGTTCACCACCGGCGGATTATAAAACACGAAATACTTCTCGCCGCTCGGCGCGCCGTTGCGATCCACCAGTTCGAACGGCGACTCGGTCAACGCCTCGGCCAGTTCCTTGGGATTCGCGATGGTCGCCGAACAGCAGATGAACTGCGGCTTCGATCCGTAAAATTCGCAAATGCGGCGCAGCCTGCGAAGCAGGTTCGCCAGATGGCTGCCGTACACGCCGCGATAGGAATGCAGCTCGTCGATCACCACATAACGCAGGTTTTCAAAACATTTTGCCCACTTGGTGTGCTGCGGCAGAACGCCGCTATGCAGCATGTCGGGATTGGTCAGGATGATGTTGGCGCGCTCGCGGATGGCGCGGCGTGCGTCTTGCGGGGTGTCGCCGTCGTAGGTGAAGGCGCGGATGGGCGAGCCCATCGCGTCTAGCGCGGATTGCAGCTCGTGCAATTGATCCTCAGCCAGCGCCTTGGTGGGAAACATGTAGATGGCGCGCGCGCCCGGATCGTCGCCGATCTGCTGGAGAACGGGAAGGTTGTAGCACAGCGTTTTCCCGCTGGCGGTCGGGGTGACCACCACAACATTCTTGCCTTTGAGGCACAGCCGAACCGCCTCGGCTTGATGCGTATAGAGCCGCGGAATGCCGCGCGCTTCGAGCATGCTGCGAATGGCAGGCGCGACGCTGTCTGGAATCGCCTCATACTCGCCTTCCCGCGCGGGCTGATGCCGAATCGCGCGAATGGGCGAATCCGGGTCCGCCATCCGCTGCTCGAAGCCCGCGACCAACGTTTCCACGCCGCTGCGTCTAGCGATGCCAAGCGCAGCCGATTCCGAAAGCCCGAGGGAGAGGTTCATGATGTTCGCCTTTTCTTTGCCTAGCGTACACTAAAACATAAGACAAATCCAGCGTTTCAATACCTGAAGTCCGGCATCCCCCTGTTATACTCGTCGCAGGTCGTGCAGCTCACCTTTACCGACTGGTTTGTCGTCGCGCTTTACTTCCTGTTTAATCTCGCCATCGGGCTGTATTACAAGAGCCGCGCCGGCAAAAGCGTCAACGAGTTTTTTCTATCCGGACGCAACGTTCCCTGGTGGCTGGCCGGCACCTCGATGGTCGCCACCACCTTCGCGGCCGATACGCCGCTGGCCGTCACCGGCATGGTCGCGATGGGCGGCATCGCAGGCAATTGGCTGTGGTGGAACTTCGTTGCCAGCGGCATGCTGACCGTGTTCTTCTATGCGCGCTTGTGGCGCCGCTCCGGCGTCATGACCGACATCGAATTCACCGAGATCCGTTACTCCGGTAAGCCAGCCGCATTTCTGCGCGGCTTTCGCGCGCTCTATCTCGGCATCCCGATCAATTGCATCATCCTCGGCTGGGTCAACCTGGCGATGGTGAAGATTCTCGAGCTGGTGCTGGGCGTCGACAAACTACAGGCGCTAGCCATCGTCATGGGACTGATCGCGCTCACTTCCTTCATCTCCACTTTGTCCGGTTTGTGGGGCGTGCTGGTGACGGACTTGTTCCAATTCGTCATCAAAATGGGCATGGTGACCGCGCTGGCTGTCTTCGCCGTGGATGCCGTGGGCGGAATCGGCGGATTGAAAATGAAACTGGCCGCGGTCGACCAGGCCCGCGTCGCGCAAGGCGGGCACGGTTCGGTATTGAACTTCATTCCCGACCTCAACTCCGCCTGGATGCCCATGATCACATTCCTGGTCTACATTTCGATGAACTGGTGGTCGACGTGGTATCCGGGCGCCGAGCCGGGCGGCGGCGGATACATCGCCCAGCGCATGTTCAGCGCAAAGGACGAAAAAAATTCGCTGCTCGCGACGCTATGGTTCAACATCGCGCATTATGCGGTGCGCCCTTGGCCGTGGGTGTTGGTCGCGCTGGCGTCGCTGATCCTGTTTCCGGGACTCAAAGACCCCGAGACTGGCTACATCCGCGTGATGATCGCGTACTTGCCGCCTTCGCTGCGCGGGCTCATGGTGGCGGCTTTCGCGGCCGCTTACATGTCCACCATCGCCACGCAGCTCAATTGGGGCGCGAGCTACCTGGTGAACGATTTCTACCGGCGCTTTTTGAAAAGAAGCGAAACCGACCGGCATTATGTCGTGGCATCGCAATGGGCCACGGTTCTTTTGACCATTGTGTCCGCGGTGGTGACGTTCTATCTGGACTCCATCGCCGGCGCATGGAAATTGCTGCTGGTCACCGGCGCCGGCACCGGCGGCGTCCTGCTGCTGCGATGGTATTGGTGGCGCATCAACGCCTGGAGCGAAGTGTCGGCCATGATCTCAGGCTTCGCCGTCTCGTTGGTTTTGCAAATGGGTTGGGGACTGGATAGAGATCAGCCTCGCGATTTCGCGTGGATCATGATCATCACCGTATCGATCACCACCGCCGTCTGGCTCGCTGTGACGTTCCTGACCAATCCGGAATCCAAAGATACGCTGGTCGCGTTTTATCGACGCACGCACCCTTCCGCTGCCGGGTGGCGTCCCATTGCCGCGCTCGCTCCGGACGTGCGCCCATCCACCGGCGGACTCTTCAATCTTATGGATTGGATCTGCGGCTGCGTGTTGATTTACGGAATTCTATTCGGGACCGGCAAATTGCTGCTGGAGGAATTCGTTTCTGGCTCGCTGTTGCTGGCCGCCGGACTGATCGCCGGCGCGATTATCTACTGGGACCTTTCGCGGCGTGGGTGGAGCTCAGTTGTCGACTGACGCGAACTGCTGTTGCGGCACCGACGGATCCATTGCGGCGCGGCGCTTTAGCAAGTCCAGGATGGCTTCGCGGCTGTATCCCAAGCTTTCGAGCACTTCGATAGTGTGCTGGCCAATCTCGGGCGCCTTGCGCGGCTTCACTTTATCGACGCCCGCGACGTCCAAGGGGCTCGAGATCGTGCGCACTCCGGGCTCGACTTCTGGGAACACGCCATTGGCCTGCATTTGCGGATCGTTGGGCAGTTCCTCGGTCCTGGGAACAGGCCCCCAGACCACGCAGTGCCGCCGAAATATCTCGCTCCATTCGGCCATGTCTTTTTCGGCGACGATGGCGTCAATCAGGGCCACCAACACACGTGAATTGGCGCTCCGATGCTCAGGCGTCGCGAAGCGTGGATCGTCCACCCACTCTGCGTGGTCGAGCGCGCGGCACAGATTCGGCCAATCCTTACGCGGATCGAGACAGCAAGTGAAGAAGCGCTGCTGATCGCGCGTGACATAGTGATTGACGATCGGATTCACTGTAGTAGCACGGGTGCGCTTGGGTAGAAACTTGGCGCCGACCAGCGCTCCTTGGATGGCGCAAGCGTTGGCCCAGGCGCCGTTGGCCAGCAGCGACGTGGTGACGTTCATGCCTTGGCCGGTTCGCTCCCGCTGATAAAGACCCAGCATGATGCCGCCGAAGAGAGCCATGGATGTTGGGTGATCGCCGAATCCGGGGGCGGACGGCGCAGGTTCGGCATCGGCGTAATGCATGGCGCTCATCATGCCGGAGCGCGCCCAATAGGCGGTCATATCGTAGCCGGGCTGATCCGCATCGTCGCCCACGAGGCCATAGCCGCTCAGATAAGCGTAGATCAGGCGTTGGTTGAGTGGCGCCAGATCTTCATATCCGATTCCAAACTTGCGAATCAGCGGCTGCTGGTAGTTGGTTACGAAAACATCCGCGGTGGCTACCAACTCTCAAGAGCGCCTCGCGAGCGCCGGCATCGGTAAGATCCAGCGCCACGCTTTTTTTGTTCCGGCCCTCCAGAATCCAGCAATATTGGAGCGGTGAGACCGGCATGCCGGGAACGAACGAGAGATAGCGATACGGATCGCCGAAGGGAGGCCGCTCGATCTTGATCACTTCCGCGCCGAAATCCGACATGACCACCGCAGCCGCGGGAGCGGCGACATAAGTGCCGCAATCGATAACGCGCAGGCCCGAAAGAATGCTCGACATGAAAGCTTCTAAGAGTCTAACGGATCGTGCAGTCTGGAGTCGCTGCTAGCGCGACGTCGAGCCGATTTGTGCGTCCGAAGCTTCAGTTCGCGCGTTGCGGCATTTTCTTCAGAAATTCCACCAGCGCCGGGCGCTCGTCGGGATCGATTCTGCCGTTCTTGTTCTTGTCGAACGCGTTGAGCAGAAACTTGATCTGAGTCCTCATCCGTGGGGGGATTTCCTCGAACTCGGCCACCCCATCCAGAATCGATGCAAAGAACTGCGCATCGGCGTCGCGCTGGAAGTCGGCCACTTCGTCGCGGCTGTCCAGGGTCAACTGGACGAAAGTGAAAGCCATCTCGTTAGTGGTCTGCTCGCCGAATTTGACTTCCGCCGGCGGATTGCTGGGATTGCGCGGATTGGCGGCCGAATTATCGTAGGTGTAGGTCATCGAGATCTCGGTGCCCTTGGGCAGCTTGATCGGATCAGCGTAACGGTAAGCCCCTTGCCAGTTGAAGTCCCAGTCCTTGATCCAGATGAGCGGAACAACGGTGCCGTCGGGCAGAGTCGCGTCCACTTTCATGTCCTTGCACAGATAGTGCGCATGTGGGAAAACGCTGATCGCTTCCGCATCCATGGGAACGGTGGCCGATGCCTTGACGACATAGTGGTCGTCTCCGGCGGGAATGTCGATGTTCGCGTTTCCGACGGTCATCAAGGTCAGGCCCTTGACAGGCGGGGTCTTCGAGAACTTGATGCCTACCTTGGACAAATCCTGTTCCGTTTTGCCGGACAAGTGGTAGTGGATCTGCATCACGAGATCCGCGCCTTTGGGAATGACTTGCGCAATGCCGTCCGGATATTCGATAGGGGTTGCTCCCGGCGCCCAACCGCCGAGTCCGCCCGAAATCGCCAAACCGGGACCGCCGACGCAGCTATAGCCTTCGCCCGGTACCTTTTCCCGGTTATGAGCCTGGCCGGTTTTGTCGAGGAAAAGAATGGCGTGATGAACGATGTGCCGATTGCCGGGACGAAATTCCACCTGCGAGGCGTATTCTTCTTCGGTGGCGTTCAGCGGAATGACAAAGCAGCGAAACACGTCCGGACCCTCGGCCGGCACAGAGTAGGGCTGGGACATGGCAACCACCTGATCCGGATCGCCGATCTGCCAGCCGACGGTGAATTTCGGGGGAGTGGGCTTCAAGCTGGGGTCGCCTTCCGGTGCGCCATTGGCGGCCCAAGCGGCTAGTGTCGCGAGTTGCTGATCGGTGAGGCGCCGTTCGTTCTTGAAGTCGCCATAGCCGGGTGTAGCCTTCCAGGGCGGCATGACGCGCTCCTGTGTGATGACGGCGATTTGCTTGGCGCGCTTGGCGGCGTCCTCATAAGTGAGCAGTGAGAACGGCGCGACCTCGCCGGGATGATGACAGGTGCTGCAGTTTTTATAAAGAATAGGCGCAATGTCGCGATTGAACGTCGGCGCGGCAGCCGACTGGGTGGTCTCGCCGGCTGCGAGCAACAGCGTGGGAGCCGCGGCCAGTGCCAAGGTCGATAGAAAAAAAATCGGTCGCATCAATTCACTCCTGGAATGGCGCAGCCCAGCACTTTCGTGACTGGACTTTTGACGGGCTGCCCGGATAGAACTTGGTCTAAAGCTTCGCGCAGGTCTTCGCTGGTGGGACGGAAGCGGGTCTTGCCAAAATCAATGAATCGATCGTCCACGCGGCCGCGATAGAGCACTTCGCCGGAGGGCGAAAGAATCACGGCCTCCGGAGTCGAGCGGGCGCCGGTGGCAAGAGCCAGCGTATGGTTGGGATCGAGCAGAGCCGCGTACGGAATCTTATAGTCGGCATCGTGCTTCTCGACGCTCGCGGCGCTTTCGGCTGGATCGGAATAGATGCCCAGAAATTGGACACCGCGATCGGAATATTCCCGATACAGGCGGGCGAACACGGGCGCGTAGGTATTCGAGTTGGGACAATCGGTGGCGACGAAAAGCAGCACGGTCGCGTGGAAGTGGCCGAGTTCCGCGGAGCTATGGGCCTTCCCGGCGTCATCAGGCAGTGAGAAGGTGACCGGAGCCGGCGCTGCCAGCGCAAGCGTGCATGCCGCGACGAGAATACAGATTTTAGGGCTCGCCACCATGGCAGGTATTTACTATTCTAACCGCTCAGAGGGGGCGAATGGTTATGCGCGGCTTTTCACTCTGGGCGCCCGCAGCAACAGCGCCAGAACAGCCACCACGATCGCAAACATCGCTATGTCCCAATACACGTCGCGATAGCCCGCCGCCAGATTGCCGGCCGCGCGCGCCCGGTCCAACATCCCTTCAAAATAACCGGGGATCAGGAAGCCGCACACGCCCCAGGCCAGGAACAAAAATCCGTAGTTTCCGCCCACGTTGCTTTGTCCGTAGTAATCCGCGGAAAACGAGGGCATCACGGCAAGGAATCCGCCATAAGCGAAAGCGGCCAGGCAGAGACCGCTAACTACACTCCAAAATCCGTTGGCCGAACGCAATAATCCCAGGCACACGATGATCGACAGGCAGCTCATTCCAAAGAGTGCGGACTTACGGCCGATGCGATCGGAAATGGTGCCCCAGCTCAATCGGCCACCGGCATTGAATATGCCCATGATCCCCACCGCCACGCCGGCCGAGAACGGCGTGGACCTGCCGGAGACTTCTTGAATCAACGGGGAGGCTTGGCCGATGGCCGTTAGCCCGACCGCCGCGCCCAGCAGAAAAGCAATCCACAGTGCGTAGAATTGCCAGGTGCTAAACATCTCGAGTGCGGTGGACTCGCGCAGTGCGGTTCGATCCACCGGGGTCCAACCTGCCGGCTTCCAACCGGCCGGCGGTACTCGAAAAAGCTGCGACGGCAGAAGCACCGCAATAATAAAAATGACGGCCATGATGATGAACGCCAAGGGAACGGTAGAGTGCAGCCGGGAAGCATCCTTGCCGATGACCGCCTCCATCAGCGGACTCCAGAACAGCGGGCTGAGGCCGGATCCCATCACCGCCAGACCTACCATCATTCCGCGCTTGTCGGGAAACCAGCGCACTAGGTTGGCGATAGGCACGACATAAACGATGCCTCCGCCCAGTCCGGCCAGGACTCCATAACCCAGCACCAATCCAGGCAGCGTGTTTCCGAAAAATGCCGAAACCACGAATCCGGCTGCCAGCATCAACGCGCCGACCGACGCTGCCATGCGCGGCCCCTTGCGATCCTGCCATATCCCTCCGGCAATCGCGCCCAAGGCTACCAGCAGCAAGCAATAGCGATACGGCATGATGGTCTGGGCTTTCGACCAGCCGTGCAATTGCGCCAGCGGCGGGCGAAATACGGACCAGGAATAGACCACCGCGTTGATGGCCTGGATCCAAACAGCGATCACGGCGTGTCGCGCCCGGCCGGCGGGAACAGCGGCCATGCTTTGGGCAGCGGCTGAAGTCATCGCATCATCTTGACATATCCAGGCGACGGGCGCACTGATAGCAAATATCGAAAGGGGAAGAATGCCGCAGCGGGCCTGATTCAGGCGCGGGACTGCACGCAGGGCCAAAACGGCAGCGGGCAATCGAATGCCGCGTGGAATCCCCGGGCGAACGAGACAAGGGCGTCTGCCGGGCCAGCGCAATCGCCGTGATCGAACGGCTATTCCTTCAGATGGGCGTCGATGATGGACTTAGCTACCGCGTCGGCGGAGACATTGTACTTTCCGGACTGGACGTCCAGACGCAGTTGCTCCAGCCGCTGCGGGTCGCTCGACGACAAAGCCTGCGCGAGCGAGGACACGTCGGCCTGGTCCGCGCCTGAAGCCGGGGGGCCATCTTTTTCCTCGGCGCGTTTCTGCGCCGAAGGATCTGTTTTCCCGGTTTCCTGGGTCAGAGGAGTCCGGTTGAGGTCATCAATCCGCATGTTTTAACCCTGCTACTACCATCTTAGCGATGCCCAGGCCGCCATTGGCTGCCAGCGCCTGGGCGAACTGCTGTTCTCCCAATTCCACCAGGCTGGAGTTCGATTCGCTGTCCTCGTCGTCTTCTCCGGTGAGCCCCGACCCGCAGGCTTCGCGGGCCGAGCGCAGCATCTGGCCCAAGAGCAGAGCCTCAAAATCAGTGGCGGCTTTGCCTACTTTGGAGGCAGTGTCCTTAGATTGCGCGGTCACGACGGGCGCCGCGGAGTTTAAAGCGGAATTTAATACTGATTGGACCGGCACGATCTAAATCACCTCCAACTCGGCTTGAATCGCGCCCGCGGCCTTCAGGCCCTGCAGGATGGCGATGATGTCTCGGGCCGTGGCGCCGATCGCCGTAAGCGCCCGCACCAGTTCTTCCACGCTCGCTCCCTGCTTCAAGACCACGTTGCGCGCTTTCTGTTCCTTGGTGTCCACAGTAACCTGGGGAGTCACCGTTGTCTGACCGGAGGAAAGCGGGCCCGGCTGCGATGTATTCAGAACCGTTTGAATCTCCACGGTGAGCCCGCCATGCAGGATAGCGACTGGAGCGATGCGGACGTCCTTGCCCATCACAATGGTGCCGGTGCGCTCGTTGACCACGATCCGGGCGGGCGAATCTGCTTCGACGGTCAGGTCTTCGAGCTCGCCAAGAAACTCGATTATCTTGGATTTGTAGGCCGCCGGAGCGTCCACCAGTACCAGGGCGGCGTTTTCGGCGCGCGCGGGTTGGGTAGTCGAGTCGCCGAACTTCCGGTTCAAGGCGGCTGCGATGCGGGCGGCCGTGGTGAAATCCTCTTGCCGGAGTTGCAGCTTTATGTGCGCTTGGGGAGCCACCGAAGGAGGCAATTTCTCCACGATGGCGCCACTGGGAACACGGCCCGCGGTGGGATGATTGAGGACTTTGGTATTGCCGCGCCCGCCGGCCGCAAACCCACCCGTGACCACCGACCCTTGCGCCGCGGCATAGATCTGCCCGTCTGCGCCTTTGAGCGGCGTCATAACCAGGATGCCGCCTTGCAAGTTCCGGGAGTCGCCAATCGCTCCCACCGTGATGTCGATTCGCGTTCCGGGCTGGGCGAAAGGCGGCAGGTCGGCGGTGACCAGGACGGCAGCCGTGTTGCGGACCATGATCGCAGTGGGTGAAACCGCCACCCCCATGCGCGCCAACAGATTCGTGAGACTCTGGGCGGAGAATATGGTTTGCTGTGAATCCCCAGTGCCGGCCAGACCAACCACAAGACCGTAACCCACCAATTGGTTGTCACGCACTCCTTCGATCGAAACGAGGTCTTTAAGACGCGTTGCAGCCGAGGCTGGAAGCAAGCCCAGTGCCAGGCAGCAGAAAACGAGACGGAGGGGTGGGGAGTTCATGGGGTTAGAAAGGAAGCAGCCCGAGCAACAGCCGGTATAGGATAAAGGGCCGCTTGGTGGCATCGTTCACTACTCCCTTGCCGTTCACCAGGATCTCCATCCGGGCGACGCGATCAGAGGGAATGGAGTTGACCGGGCTCAAGTCGTCGGGGCGCACAATTCCGCGCAACGTGATGATCTGTTTTTCGGAATTAATCATGATCTCCTTGCGGCCAACCACCACCAGATTCCCGTTCGGCAACACGTCCGTCACTTCGGCGGTCACCGTCGTGTTGAGCGTGCTTTGCCGGCTGGTGGTGCCCTGTCCCTGGAGTTGTGTTGCCGAGTTCGTGTTGGCTAGATTGGCGAGCGCTCCGGTGGCGCTCTTGGGACCCAACAGCGAGGAAATGGATGCGCTGGCGCTGGATTTTCGGGAGGTGTTGGTTACGCCGGTCGAGACGGCCGAGGAAGTATCGGAGACCAGGATCGTAACCAGATCGAGAACCTGACTGGCCCGGACGTCGCGAACGTTGTCCGCTAAACGCCCGGTAGAAACGAAGATCGACCCGGCACTCGCCGACGACAATTGTTGGGCTCTCTGTTTGACTTGCTGTACATACTGTTCGAGCGTTAGCGTCGGTTCGGGAGGCTTGGGCTTTTTCCCGTACAGCGGCAAGCTTGCGGCTAGACAGATTCCCGTCAGCAAGTAAAGATTCTTCATTCCACGCCCTCGGAAGACCGCACAATGACCCTCCCTTTGTCTTCAACCACACCACGGAAGCTCTTGCCAGTGGCAGGATTGCGCAATACGATCACGTCGCCCTTGGAGCCGGCCGACTGCGCGAAGGCTTCGAGCGACAAAGTGGCCTGTCCGTCCACTACGTGGACATGAACGCGTTCGCCCTGTAGTATTTGCGTGGGCTCCGCCAACGACGCCGGCGCGATGCGCTGACCCGCGGGTAGATTTTGACGGGCCACCCGGCCGGCCGCCTGCGAGATCGAATCTAAATAGGGTCCGGAGAAAGGGAACTGAACGGTTGCGTTGAGTTTGAGTTGATCGGGCCGGATCGCGGTCCCAGCCGGTATGCGCTCAGCGGCGACTACCGCGGATCGCTTCACCGTGATTCTGACTTTAGCCCATACGGCCAGACTGCGGTTGCCGTCGTAAACCAGCCGGCCTCTCCAAATCACCGGCGTGTCCGGTGCGTCCGCGGGCGGCTTGTTCAATCCCGCAACCGCAAATTCGAGATGGCCAGCGGGTATGAGCTGATTGCTGAAGCCGAGCAGATTCAAATTCGCATCCGCCACGCCCAGGGCGGCTACTAAGGCGGCATTCATTTCGCCGCGATCAATGGGCCGGACAGCACGCTGGACACAGACGCTAGGAATCGCGGTGTCGGTTTCGAGGCCCTGCCGCCGCGCGAGCATGAGCAGTTCGCGCGACGATAGAACTCTCTGGACTCCAGGAAAAGGCGCGAAGCCGATCACCGTCTCCGGATCGAGCGAGCCGAAAACAGGAATCACACCCGCCAAATCTCGCGCGACGATTTTGTCGTGTGCTATCGGAACACAATCGGCTCCCAACATCACAGCGACATTCATCAGGATCAAAGCGAGTTTCATTGCGTGATGTTGTTGACCTCTTGGTACATTTCGTCGGCTGCTTTGACTACTTTTGAACTGGCCTCATAGGCGCGCTGGCTGACGATCATGTTGATGAATTCCTCCACCACACTGACATTGGACGCCTCGGTGTAACCCTGCATGAGCGACCCCAGACCTTCCTGCCCGCCAGGCACCGCCACCACGGGTTCGCCGGAAGCGTCGGTCGGCTGAAACATGTTTTGCCCTATGCAGTTCATGCCGGCCGGATTGGGAAAGAGCGCCAGTTGAATTTGCCCCGCGGTTTGCGAAGCCGTCTGGCCGGGCTGGGTATAACTGACGGTGCCATCCCCCGCGATCGTGATACTTTGCGCTTGGGCAGGAATCGTGATCTGGGGCTGCAGCATGTTGCCGCTGGAATCCACCAGGTTGCCATTCCGATCAAGTTGAAATCCCCCATCGCGCGTGTAGGCCATTTGCCCGGTTGGCAGCAGGACTTGAAAAAACCCTTTCCCCTGGATCGTGAGATCCAGCGGATTATCGGTTTCTTGAAAGGCGCCTTCCGAAAAAATGATCTCGTTGGACGACGGGCGAGTTCCCAGTCCGACCTGCAGGCCGCTCGGCACGACGGTCTGGGAACCAGCCGCCGCGCCTGGCTGCACGTAGCTTTGGTAGAGCAAGTCCTGAAACTGCATCCGCCGCATCTTGAAGCCGTTGGTGTTGGCGTTCGCCAGGTTGTTGGCAATGTTGTCGATATTGGTCTGCTGTGCGGCCATGCCACTGGCGGCACTAAGGAGTGCTCGAATCATCTGTTCCTCTCATCTTTTCCTTCTTTTGGGGCACAACATCACGAAGTCACCTTGGCCACTTGCTCCACCGCGCGGCGATTCATGTCGTTGCCGATGGTCATCGCTTTTTGGAGGCTCTCGAATTGGCGCATGATGTTGACCAGGCGTACGGCCGATTCCGCGGGCTGCGAATTGGCGGCTTCCAGCTGACCTTGCACCACTTCGGTTTGCGGCGCCGCATCCGGCGAAATGGTCGCCAGATCCACGGCGAAGTAGTTGCTCCCGCGCTTTACCAGCACGGCCGGATCTTTGAAATCCACTACGTCGATTTGCGCGATCGGCTGGCCGTCCTGATTGATCGTGCCATCCGGAGTGATATTTATGGGCCGGGAGCTGTCCAAAGCAATGGGCTTTCCGGTCGTGTCCAGCACAGCATGTCCATCGGAGGTTTCCAGTTGTCCTTGCGAAGAAAGACGAAAATTTCCGTTGCGCGTAAAGATGTGCCCGGAAGCGGAATTGGCTACGAAGAACCCTTTGCCGTTGAGCGCCAGATCCAACGAATTACTGGTGGGCGTGAGCACACCTTGGGCGAAATCCGTCCACTGCCGCTCTATTACCGGGAGTGTAGCCGGAGTAGTTCCTTCCGGTGAGGCTGCTGCCTCGGGGGACATATATGTGTTGTAAAACTCGCGGTCAGCTTTATAACCCGGCGCCGAAGCGTTCGCGATATTGTTGGCAAGCATGTCCAAACTTTCAATGCGCGATCGCATTCCGCTGGCCGCGGCGCTGGTTAGTGCATCCATGACAAACTCGCCGTGGTTGGAAAAGCAATTCCGTGGCCGTTTGAAATTGTTTTCAGGCTGAAGCTTTTTGGTTCGATGAGTTCGTTATGGAACAGCTCTGCCAGGACAAGAAAGTGCCACAACGGGATTGGTGCCAATTTTGTATCGGAGCTGGAACGCTAAGCCCATGACCTTGCGAGCTGCGCCAATGGCAAGCCAGCTGCTTTGTTCCACTGCGTGAACGTCGCTGGCTTCAACCTGCAGCTCGAACAAACCGTTTTGCCGGTTGCCGGCCTGGGCGCTGGCGAGTCCAGTCCGCGAACTCTGGGTGCGGCGGGGCTCAATATATTCCTTGCGGCGTTGAGCAGCGCCGTTGAAAATATATTGTCAGCGTCCAACGGCGAGCCGGACCCAACTCAGTCAGCTCAGGCGTCTGCAACTCCGCTGCCAGTAATTAAAGAGAAAACGAAGGAGCAAGATCCGGCTCCTCGGAACGGCCAGGCGTTGGACTCCAGTGCCGGCACGACGCTGTCCATGCTGGCGTCGTTGTCTGTTGCGCCGCAGTTGCAAAGCGGCCAGAGCTGGCTAACACCGGATTCAAGCGGAGGGCAGGCCTCGCTCACGGAAACCGGCGCATCGGGCGGCCCGGCTAGCGGTGAACTCTCCACCCTTCCCTGGGCCGATGTGCAAAACATCGCGGTGCGCGCGGCCGATCCGGTTGCCTTTCGATTGCAGTTGATCGCAAACTCTCAGCTTCCTGTTAAGGAAGCGTCGACACTGGCTAATCAGGCTTCCGTATCGTCGAACGTAAGCAATCAGCAAACTTGGGCTCAAAGCGCAGATCTAAGTTCAGCCTTCTCTCTGATCGGCAATCCTCCGGCAGCTTCTGGCTCGGGCGTGGCGGACGGCCCTGAAAAAACTTCCGCCGGAACAATTTGGGGCGACCCGTCGCAGGGCGAACCTCGGCAGGCTTCGCTTTCCGCAAACCAGGACCTCGTGCCGGCTCCCGCAGCGGCCGCCCCACTCCCGGTGGTTCCAAATGCAAGCATGGACGTGCCTGCCTTAGAGGCCGGATCAAGACCGGGTTCTCTGGACTCAAGTGAAACTGGCCCGAGCGCGTCAGGTTCCAGCACCGCAGGGAACAGCGCCACCTGGTCCAATGCGAGCGCTCCGGACACGGGTACCGTCGCGCGCAGTGCCCCTGTGCCGATGCCGGCCGCGAGCGCTACGCTTTCCAGACCCGCTCAGCTATCGTCGGGCATATGGGTAAGCCCCGGCGCGCACACCTCCGATTCTCGCTCTCTACGCACTCAAGATCTGACGAGACCTGAAATCGTTTTCGGCCCCAGTCAGGAGAATGCAACCGCAGAGAGTGCAGCTATGAAACCGGCAACTGCGATTGACATCTCGGGCACGCCCACAGTCTCCACCGAGGCTGAGGCGGGTCTGCCTGGACCATCCAGCCTGGCAACATCTCCCATTGCTCCGCTCTCCGGATCCGGCACGAAACTGGACGCAAGTCCGGACCACGACGAATCCACTCATGACGGTTCCCAGCCGTTGAATGAATCCCCGTCCAAGGCTGCCCCGGCACAGAACGCCGGCCAGCCCTCGCAATCCGCTCCTGAGCCCCAAGACGCGGAACCACTAGGAAAGAAGGACGTGGCTGCCGGCGAGGTCGCTGCGGAGCCCGCGCGACCAAAAGCTGGGCCGGGCAGTGACTCTCACCCGAGCGGCGATACAGCGATACAACCGGCCGAGACGATCGCGCCGCCCAGAGTCGGCGACGCTCGCTCGGATGCTTCGGAAACCCCCTCGGAATTGCCCAAAGCCACCGATGTGCAGCCGGGCAGCGATGGCGTGGCTGCCACCGGCGCAGCCAGACAGATCTCGTTGAAGCTGCCTGGCTCCGGCGATTCGAACGTGGCCGTCCAATTGACAGAGCGCGCCGGGAGGATCGAGGTCGCCGTGCGATCCGGCGATGCGCAACTGACTAAGTCGCTGCAGTCCGGCTTAGGCGATCTAGTGACGAGGCTTGAAAACCAGGGCTTCAAGACTCAGGCGTGGGTGCCTTTGGGCGCTCGTCAGGAAGCCGCGGGAACTAGCTCCTGGGAATCTGGCTTCAGCCAGCAGCAACGGGATCGCTCCAACGCCTGGGGCGGAAACCAGCAGCGCCAAGGCCAAGGCGACTCCAACCAACGCAGGCAGCCTCGGCCGGCGGTGGCCTTCGAAGAAAACATGGCGGACGAAGACGCAAGGATCAAACCACAATGACACCCAGCATAACCAATGGAACCAGTTCGCAACAATCCTCCGGAACACAGACCGCCGCGGGATCCTCGGCTTCATCGCTTATGGATCCGATGGTGACCGAGCAATCCTTCTTACAATTGCTGGTCGCCCAACTCCAGAATCAAGATCCGCTTAATCCACAAGACGGCACCCAGTTCGTCACGCAGTTGGCACAGATGAGTTCGCTGGAACAAGAACTACAGATGCGTACCGACCTCGACAGTATGAACGGCATCATGACCACCGCTGCCAGCCAGCAAACCAGCACCGGCCAATCTGACCCGACGGATCCAAATAACACAACTACACCGTAGCCATAAGGAGATTTATGTTCACATCATTTTCAACCGCTCTGTCCGCGCTTTCGGCTTATACGACCGCGATCGACGTAGTGGGAAATAACCTCGCGAACCTGAATACAACAGGATTTAAGACCAGCCAAGTTTCGTTCTATGACCTGGTGACCGAATCCCTAGGCGCCGGCCTGGGTGAAACGCAGGTTGGATTTGGTGTCGGGACGCCGATCACCCAGGGTCAGTTTACGCAAGGCGCCATACAAACTACCGGTGGAACTACGGACGCTGCCATTCAAGGAGACGGATTCTTCATCGTTGACGGCGGCAATGGGGCCACGGAATACACGCGCGCTGGGAACTTCCAGGTTGATCAAAACGGCAACCTTGTGACGGCCACGGGCGAGCAAGTACAAGGATGGACTGAAACCGACGGGGTTTTAGATACCAACGGTCCTGTCGGACATATCACCATTCCGACCGGAACAGTGTTGGCGCCCGTGACCACGAGCAACTTCTCTTTTGACGTGAACCTGAACGCAGCAGCACAAGCCGGTACATCCACTGGAACTTACTCGACCTCGGTTACGGTGTACGATTCGCTCGGGAATTCCCACGTCGTCACGGCCAGCTTCACCGAGAGCACTACACCTGGCCAGTGGAACTATTCGCTGAGTGTTCCGGATTCCGACGTCGCCAATCCGCCGGCTACTCCGCTTACCGGCACTTTGACGTTCGATTCTAATGGCAACTTGACCAGCCCGGCCTCCACCGATCCAGCGCCGCAGTTGCAAATCCAAGGTCTGGCGGATGGCGCTTCCGACATGACCATGACGTGGAGCCTGTTTAACGGAACCACGCCACGGATCACACAATATGCCCAGCCGTCGTCGGCATCCGCGGTAGCCCAAAACGGCCAAGCCGCAGCCCAGTTAAATAACGTCGCGATCTCAAACGGAGGCCAGATCCTGGCGCAGTTCACCAACGGCCAAGAGACTGTGGTCGGCCAAATTGCGATGGCCACGGTACGAAATCCCGGTTCTTTGATCAGCGTCGGAGATAACAACTACGAGCTCAGTGCAGCGTCGGCGTTGCCTGCAGTCGGCGTGCCTGGCACAGGCGGGCGCGGATCGGTCCAAGGCGGCTCCCTGGAGTCGTCCACTGTGGATATCGCCACGGAATTCACCAACCTCATCGTTTACCAGCGTGGCTACGAGGCCAATTCCAAGGTGGTCACAACCGTCGACCAGTTGAGCGAGGACACGATCAACCTGATCCCGAACGCGTAACATGAGCCCGGTTGAACAGATTTCCGCTTTTGCCGACGTCCCCATGCAGGTCGAAGCGGAACTAGGACGCAAGGTGATGACCATCGCTCAGGTGCTTGAACTGCATCCGGAGAGCGTAATTCGAATCGCGCGCTCGGCCGGCGACAATATCGACATCCTGGTGGGTGGAACAGTGATCGGTTATGGCGAAATCGTGATCATCGAGGATGCGGTGGGTGTGCGAATCACGGACTTTTGCCTGGAGGGATGACTTAACACGAGCATGGATATCGTAAGACAGTCGCTGGCAATTACAATCGTTTTCGCCCTGCTCTGGTTCGCGCTCTGGTTGCTGAAAAGGAAAGGAACAATTTCAGCCGGACAGTCCAAGGGCGGCGGCACGCATCCGATCGAGTTGCGTGGAAAGCTCGCCTTGAGCGCGCAACACTCCCTGCAGCTCGTTCGCGTGGGCGGCCGCGAGCTGTTGCTGGGTGTGCATCCATCCGGTTTTACCGTGGTCTGCGATTTCAGCTCCCGGCCGGCCGCCGATCAAGCTCCTTCACTCTCATGAGAAGAACCTTGCTGATAACAGCTTTCGCGGCCGCTGGACCTTTGGCGGCGCAGACGTCCGAGATCTCTTTCGGTTCATCCAAGGGCTCGTCGACGCTCAGCGTTCCCCTGCAGATCGTCCTGATGCTCACCTTGCTAACGGTGTTGCCCGCGGTGATCATGTCGATTACGCCTTTCTTGCGGATTACGGTGGTCCTGCACTTCCTTCGGCAGGCGCTGGGGACGCAGTCGACCCCCTCTAACCAGGTGCTCATCGGCCTGGGGCTCTTCCTGACGCTGCTCATCATGCAACCCGTCGTCACAGATATGTATCACGCCGGCTGGGAGCCGCTGGAGAACGGCAAAGTGACCTGGCAGCAAGCCTTCGACGACGGTTCGAAGCCTCTAAAAGCGTTCTTGGTGCGCTACGTCCGGGAAAAGGACGTCCGCCTGTTTCTGGATATCACGCACGCTCCGACGCCGCAACGGCCCTCCGATCTGGACTTGAGCGTCCTGGTACCGGCCTACATCCTGTCGGAACTCAAGGCCGGATTTCAAATCGGAGCGGTTTTGTACCTGCCGTTTCTGGTGATCGATCTGGTGGTCGCATCGGTTACGCTCTCGATCGGCATGATGCAATTGCCCCCGATCATGATCTCGGCGCCCTTCAAGATTCTGCTGTTCGTGCTAGTGGACGGATGGAATTTAGTAGTGGGCTCGCTGGTAAGGAGCTTCTACACCACATGACGCCGGAAGTCGCAGTTGAAATCTTCCGTCACACCCTGCTCGAGGTCTTCTGGCTGGCTCTGCCGATTCTGGCCATCGGATTTGTGGTCGGAATCGCGGTGAGTTTACTGCAGGTGCTGACTTCCATCCAAGACGCCAGCTTCAGCGCAGTCCCACGGCTGGCGGCATTTCTGCTCGGCTTGCTGTTGTTGCTGCCCTGGATGACCGCCAAACTGATTGCTTTCACGACCGCGCTATTCAGCGATTTCAGCCGCTATGCACGCTAGTCTGACGCTCAATCTTGCGACGCTGTGCGGTTTTCTGCTGGTACTGGCGCGCGTGTCGGGTTTGTTGGCGTTCGTTCCGATTCCGGGTCTGGCAGCCGGTCCTGACTCGAGTCGTGTCGTTCTGGCATTGGCGCTGACGGTCACGCTCTTCCCGGTCTGGCCCCATCCGGTCGCCGAAGGCCTGCCGATCGGAAGGATGCTTGGATGGATGCTAGCGGAGGCCGGGTTCGGTCTCACCGTGGGAATCGCAGTGTCGTTCTTGCTCGAAGGCGTCCAGTTGGCGGCGCAAATCGTGGGCCTCGAAGCGGGCTACTCTTTCGCCTCGACTATCGATCCGCTGACACAGGCCGACAGCACCACGCTCCAGACCCTGGCCCAACTCTTCGCCGGCTGCTTGTTTTTCGCATTGGGATTCGACCGGCAAGTCGTCAACGTGCTGGCCTCCAGCCTCCAGACGATTCCCACCGGTTCCTACGCCTTAGCCGGGTCGCTGGTGGATGCGGTGGCACGGCTCGGCTCAGGAATCTTTGCGACTGGCCTTCAACTGGCGCTGCCTGTGCTGGCTCTGACTTTGCTGTTAAACATAGCCTTCGCGGTGCTCGGGCGGCTGCACGCGCAATTGCAACTGCTCTCGCTGTCATTTGCGGCCAAGATGCTGGTAACGCTGGCATTTCTGGCAAGCATGTTAGCACTCTATCCGGCCGTCTTTGAAAAATTCGGCGACACCACGTTCGGAACGCTCCTGAGGTTGCTCAATCGCTAGCATGCCGGATAACGGAGAGCGTACAGAAAAACCGACTAAGCATAGGCTGGAGAAGGCCAGGCGCGAAGGGCAGTTTCCCGCCAGCCGCGAATTTCTGGCGGCGCTGCAGTTCTTAACCTTCACGATATGGCTAAGCGTGGGCGGAGCCATCCTACTGGAGCGCACTCGCCAGATGGGCCGCTACTTTCTCACCGCGGCTTTCCACCTGGAGTTGACCCCGCATATTGTGCCCAGGCTGTACTGGTCATCGATGGGTCCGGTCATCCAACCGCTGTTCTGGATGGGACTGTGTCTATGCGGCGTCGCTTTAGCGGGACAACTGGCGAGCACTCGTCTGGGTCTCTCGCCAACCAAACTGGCGCCGGACGTGAAACGTCTGAACCCCCTCGAAAAGATCCGCAACCTGCCAGGCCAAAACTTCGCCTCATTTTGCCAGGCTCTGGTGTTTCTGCCGTTGTTGATCGGCGCCGTGTGGGCCGTGGCCGGGCAAAATCTGGCCAATTACGCTAGCTTCGCCCGGGAAGGCCTCGGGCCGGCTCTCCACACCCTCGCGGATTCTCTAAAGAGCTTCCTGTGGAAAGCGGCCTGGCTGTTCGCCCTCATCGGCTGTCTCGACTTTGTGCGCGTTTACCGCCGGCACAACAAGTCGCTGCGCATGAGCAAGCAGGAGGTGCGCGACGAACTGAAGCAGACTGAGGGCGATCCACAAATCAAATGGCGCGTGCGCCGCATCCAACGAGACCTGGCGCGCCGCAACATGATGCACGAGATCTCCAAGGCCACTGCCGTTATCGTCAACCCCACCCACTATTCGGTGGCCATCCGTTACGAGATGGAAAGCATGGCTGCGCCGCTGGTCTTGGCCAAGGGCAAGAATTATCTCGCTCTCCGCATCCGCCAAATTGCAATGGATCACCAGATTCCTATCGTCGAGAATCAGCCGCTGGCGCAAGCGCTCTACAAGTCCGCCGATGTGGGTCAGGAAATTCCGGCGCATCTTTATCGCGCCGTGGCGGAAGTGCTGGCTTACATTTTCAAGATCATGCGCCCGAGGTCCAAATAGATGGCCGCCGCGGCTCGTGTTCCGGTGGTTCGAGGCAAGCCGCCCGCGGCTGCCGGTAGGGTGCCCAGCACTCCAAAGGCTGCACCCGCCGCACGGGACGGCGGCGGCGTGAACTGGCGGGAATTCGCGGTTCCGATCGCCGTGCTCGGAATCGTCCTGGCGATGATCACGCCGCTGCCGCCCTTCCTGCTGGATATCCTCATCTCAGCCAACATCACGTTGTCGGTGATCGTGCTATTGGTTTCGCTCTACATCACCAAACCGGTGGAGTTCAGCGTCTTTCCCACCACCTTGCTTCTCATGACCTTGTTCCGTCTGGCGTTGAACATCTCTTCAGCCCGCCTGATTCTGCTCAACGGCAACACCGGCACCTCCGCCGCGGGCGAAGTGATCCAAGCCTTCGGCGCGTTCGTGGTGGGCGGCAACTACGTCATCGGAGTGGTCATCTTTCTGGTCCTCATCGCCATTCAGTACGTGGTGATCAACCACGGTGCGGTGCGCATTTCGGAAGTGACGGCGCGTTTTACCCTGGACGCCATGCCCGGCAAGCAAATGTCCATCGATTCCGATCTGAACGCCGGACTGATCGACGAGAACGAAGCGCGCTCCCGGCGCAAAATGCTGGCCTGCGAAGCCGAGTTCTACGGCGCCATGGACGGAGCATCGCGTTTCACCCAGCGCGACGCGGTGGCGTCCATCATCATCACCGTCATCAACATCCTGGCCGGTTTTCTGATCGGGGTTTTGCAGCACGGCCTGGACTTGAAGCGGGCGCTTCAAACCTACACCGTGCTGACCATCGGGGACGGCCTGGTCACCGTAATCCCGGCGCTCATGATTTCCATTTCGGGAGGCCTGATCGTCACCCGTGCCAGCTCGGATACCAAGTTGGGATTGGATTTTCAGAGACAGGTCTTCAGCAACCCGCAGCCGCTCTTCCTGGCCTGCGGCGTATTAATGGCGATGGCGGCCTTTCCCGGCTTACCCAAGGTGCCTTTTCTGGTGCTGGGATCGTCGGTGGGCTTCGTGGCGTGGCGTTTGCGGCAAAAATCTGGCGCTCCCGAAAAAAGTAAGGCGCCCACGGCCGCCCCAGCTCGCGAAAACTTGGAAGGTCTATTGCGCGTCGAACCTCTCGCCGTGGAAGTGGGCCTGGGTCTGGTCCAACTGGTGGAAGGCGGCCAGAATTCCCCGCTGCTGAGAAGGATCGCCAGCATTCGCCGGCAATTGGTCACCGAACTCGGCTATATCCTTCCGCCGGTGCGCGTTACCGACAACCTTACGCTCAAGGCCCGCGAATACACCATTTCCATTAAGGGCGTGGAGATCGCGCGCTATGAGCTGGCGCACGGTTGCGAACTCGCCATTCATTCCGACGACAAGGCGGAAAAAATGGAAGGACTTGCCACGCGCGAGCCGGCCTTTGGCATGCCGGCGCTCTGGATTTCCTCGGACAACGCCGAGAAAGCGCGCCGGGCGGGCTATACCATCGTAGACACTGTAAGCATACTCGGCACGCATTTATCGGAGATCGCACGCCGCCACGCTTACGAATTATTCTCGCGGCAGGAAGCCAAAAAATTGCTCGACCGTGTCGCCGAAGAGCAACCCAAGGTGGTCGAAGATTTGGTGCCGAAATTGCTCTCCCTGGCAGTGGTGCAGAAGGTTTTGCAAAATCTGTTGCGCGAGCGAGTTTCAATTCGGGATGCATCCAGCATTCTCGAAGCGCTCGGGGAGGCCGCCCCGATTACGAAGAACACGGTGCTGCTCACCGAATATGTGCGGCAGGCCATCCGCCGCCAGGTTGTGAAGCCACTGCTCGACGCGGCCGGAGATTTGCCGGCTTACCTGTTGGATCAAAACCTGGAGCAAGCCATTGAATCGGCCGTGGAACACACTGAGAATTCCAGTCACGTGAATCTCTCGCCGCAGCGCGTGCGCGACATCCAAGAGCGGATCAAGAAATGCTGCGGCCCGCCGGACGCGCCGGTCGTTCTGCTGACCAGTTCGGGAGCGCGCTTCTTCGTACGGCAAATGACCGAGAGTATCGCGCCGAACTTGACCGTCCTGTCGCACAACGAAGTACCGCCGGGCAGCCGGATCGTTTCTCTGGGATCGGTGAGCTAGTAGGACTTTAGCCATGAAATTGAAATCGTTTTTCGCAGATAGTATCGAAGCAGCCATCGGTTTAGCCCGCCGCGAGATGGGGCCGGATGCCATGCTGGTGCACTCTAAGCGGTCGGGCGCCGAAGCGCGCCATTTGGGTGCCTACGAGGTGGTCTGCGCGGCCGACTCAGCCACTGAGCCAAACCAGCCTGCCGTGCCTCGGACCCCGCCCGCTCCATCGGTTGAAAAACTGGTCGCCGAAGTCTCGGATTTGAGGCAACAAATGGAGCGGCTGTGCCGGTCTCTCACGCGCTGCGGTACGGGCACGGCGGGCCTGGTCTCAGACCCGGATTTAGCGGCTGCCTTCGCCGCGCTCACGGAGGCCGATTTGGACGCAGACCTGGCTTATGAAATCGTGAGCCGAATCGGCAATCCGTTTACTCCCGGCGCACTCCGCGATCGGCTTCGCCAGCTGGTGCGCGTCCAGGCCGAGCTCGGCCAGCCAGAGTCGCAGCGGCGAATCGCCGTCCTGGTCGGCCCCCCCGGTGCCGGAAAAACTTCCGCACTGGTCAAATTGGCGGTCCAATATGGAATCAGTGCGCGCAAGCGCGTCCACTTCCTAAGCCTGGACACCTACCGTATCGCGGCCGCCGAAGAATTGCAATCCTACGCAGCCATTCTCGGGGCTCCGTGCCAGGTGCTCGAAACCGGTACTGCGCTGGCGAGTTCCCTGGCCGAGCACAGCCAAGCCGATCTAATCCTGATCGACACGCCCGGCTTCGCCCGCAACGAGATGGATGACGACCTCGCGCAGGCCATCTCTCAATCGCCGGATCTCGACACGCATCTGGTCCTTCCGGCTTCGATGCGCACCAGCGACCTGAAGCGAACCGCAGAGCAGTATACGATTTTCAAGCCGGACAAACTGCTTTTCACGCGCTTAGATGAAACCCAGACCTTTGGCCCCATCCTGAGCCAGAGTGTTCGCATGGGACTGCCCGTGTCATTCGTTTCCAACGGCCAAAGGATTCCCGAGGACCTGGCAGCGGCCACTGAGGATCTGCTGCTCGGCTTGCTTCTCAAAACGGAACCGGCCGCGCCGAGATTCGGGACGGTGGCGGCATGAAGGCCCAAACCGCAGTGAAGGAGCCAACCCGGGCCATCAAGCGCTATCAGAGCCAGCAGAGCGCCGCCGAAGACCGCGAACGCTTGATCCTGGAACATTTGCCGCAAGTCCGGCTAATCGCGCGCCGAATTCACGAGCGGCTGCCAGAGAGCGTGAATCTGGACGACTTGATCTCCACCGGCACGTTGGGCTTGATCGCCGCCATCGATCGCTTCGATCCCGGCCACAACGTGAAGTTGAAAACCTACGCCGAATACAAGATCCGCGGTGCGATTCTCGACAGCCTGCGCGGACTGGATTGGGCGCCGCGCCAGCAGCGCAAGCGTTCCAAGCAGATTGAGGCCGCCATCGCCAGCTCCGAGCAGCGCCTGCACCGGGCTCCAACCGAGGACGAAATAGCCACCGAGTTGGGCTTGACCATCGAGGAATACCACGAGTGGCTGGTGGATATCCGCGGCGTCAATATTGGAAGCCTCGAAACCGTCTCGCCTGAGGGCGACGGTCGCAGCCTGCTCAAATACATTTCCGACGACGAGGAAAACTGGCCCTCCCGGCTACTGGAGAAATCCGAGTTGCAGCGGCTGCTGGCGGAAGCCATCGAAAAAATGCCGCAACACGAACGATTAGTAATCAGCCTCTACTATCACGAGGAACTAACCTTGCGCGAGATCTCCAAGATCGTCAACCTGCATGAATCGAGGATCTCGCAGCTCAAGTCGCAGGCCATTCTGCGGCTGCGGTCCTATCTTCAGAAACGCTGGCCTTTGGAGCGGGGAGCCTAACCATGCCCGATCAGAACGCTACTCTGGCATGGCTCGCAGCGGAGCTCGGCAGCCAAATTCGCGGTGTTCTGGAGTCCATGGCGGGCGAAGCGCCCAGCATCCAGTTCGATTCCTACGAAGTCCCTCCGGCAGATTCCGCCGAGCCGGACCTCTGGTGGGAGCAGCCGCTCAATATTTCGCCGGATGCCCTCATCTGGATCGGAGCTGGCCCGCCAGCCTGGGAGGGAATCGGCAACCGCGTGTTGCGCAGCGCGGGCGTCGAGGAAGAGGATAAGGAGACCTCCCGCAGCACTTACCTGGAGATCGTCACCCAGGCGCTGTCGGGCTTGGCGTCATCTATCTCGTCGCGCATCCATCAAGAAGTTTCGCTGAACCCGGGTCGCGAAGCCCCGGCCAGCGCTGGTAGCGCGGGTTATTCATTTCAGATCGGATTTCCCGATCTGGAAATACGCGTTCTGGCGGGATTCAGCGCTTTCCTGACGAATCTTCTATCCGAACCAGCCGCAGTCCACGAAACCCCGGATCCGCGGCCTTCCAAAGCACTGGTCCCAGCGCCCCCGCCGAATTCCATCGACCTGCTGCTCGATGTCGAGCTGCCGGTCAGCGTTTCGTTCGGAAGGGCGCAGCTCGCTCTCAAAGACGTAATCAAACTAACCACAGGCTCGATCGTGGAGTTGAACCGCTCCGTGTCCGAGCCGGTGGAGGTGATCGTTAACAACTGCGTGATCGCGCGCGGAGAAGTAGTAGTAGTTGAAGGGAACTTCGGAATCCGGATCAAGCAGGTCATCAGCCGTCAGGAGCGGCTGCGAACGTTAAACTAAGATGCTGGAACGATACCTCATACCGCTGGCGCCGTACCTCTTGCTGGCCTTGGCCGCGATGGCGGGCCTGTTCTTATTCGCGTCCCTGGAAAGTGAAATCAGGCGTCTGAAGTCGCGGCTGCGAGGGCAAACCCAAGGGGAATTAGTCAGCCAGGAAGAACTTCAAATCAGTCTGGAAGGCCTGAACGAACGGCTGCGCGAGGCCGAAGAGCGCGCCAGCATTCCCGTTCAAGCGGCTCCCATCAAGCCCAGCTTGAATCTCAACAAGCGCACCCAGGCCCTGCGAATGTCGCGTCGTGGCGCGCCTCCCACCAACATTGCCGCAGCCCTCAGCCTGCCCCGCAAAGAAGTGGAGCTCCTGCTAAAGATCGACCGTTTGACCTTGACCAACGCCCCGGAGTCTTAACTCTAAGGCGGCGTCTAGAGTGCGGCTCTGGCCTCACTCAGTTGTGCACCGCACGGGTATGCGGCAAGTCCGAGCGCCCATCCTCGATGTTCACGCTGACGGTGGTTTCCTTGTGCTCGCGCACCAGTTCCACCGAAAAGGTCTTATTAGAACTGGCCGATCGTACCGCGCTCGAGACCTCATTCGGCGTGGTCACGCTAATCCCATCGATCTTGGTAATCACATCTCCCGCCTTGACGCCGGCTTTCTCGGCGGCGCTATCCTTGATTACCGATCGCACCAACACGCCATCCTTGACCCCGAAGTAAGCCGCCAGTTGCGACCCCAGCGACTCCGCTTCGATACCAAGCATCGGGCTCCGCCAGGCCGTGAACACCTGCGGAATATCCGGAAAGTGAATTTCCGGCATCTCAACGCCAGGAAACACGTTGCCTCCGAGCGTTCTCGCTTTGCGCGTTCCCAAAGTGGCGGCGATGGTCTGGGCCGCGCCTCCGCGGCTCACTAACAGTTTCACCTCGCGGCCGGCCGGAGTCTCGCGTACCAGACGCCCAAACTGCTCCATTCCTTCTACACGCTGGCCGTTGTACTCGAGCACCACATCACCGGCCTTCAATCCCGCCTTCTCGGCCGGAGAGCCTTCTTCCACGCGTGTGATCTCGACGCCGTACGGTTCTTTCAGCTTCAGATCGCGCGCGCGGTCGGCCGTCACCTCGGCCACGTTCACGCCCAAATAGGTCATGCCAGCGGGGTGCATTTCGTAGACTTGGGCGCCGCCGGGCGCCTGAAAGAAACTCAAAGATTGCGCCTGGAGCCCGCCAGCCAGCAAGGCCACGCAAAAAATCGCCAGCTTCATAAAATCACCTCTAAATAAACGCGCTGCACTACTTCTGCTTGCGCAGATAAATGGTGCCGCCGATCACGTTGATGCGCAGCATAGGCCCACCCCCATTGAGCGCCCCTTCCGCGACTGCCGGAACCGAGCCCGCATCGCCCGCCTGGCGCACGCGAATCTGGGGAAAATCCGAGATGATCCTTCCCGAACCGCCCGATTGATTCCTGGCCAAAACCGTCACCGGCAGGTTGGACGAAATGAAAACGGTAACGTCACCCGCGTTCGTGCTTAAGCTGGAATCTTCCATGCGGCTGCCCTTGGCGAGCTCCGCCATAATACTTCCGGCGCTGGTAGAAGCCCGCAGCGCACCAGCAACATTGCGCAAGCGGATGGCGCCGCCGGCCGAATCGCAACGCACGCCGTTGGCCGCGCTCACCTGAATGGCGCCGCCCGAACTCTCCGCCGTCACCAGCCCGCCCGCCTGCTGGACCTGGATCAAACCGGCCGCCGTGCGCGCAAAAACCGCCCCGGCCGAGCGATCGATCCGAATGTTGCCGCCCTCGGTCGAGGCATGCACCGGCCCGCCGGCGTCATGCAGAAAAATCTCACCGCCCGCGGTCTCCAGCCAGCACTCCGAGCCGCCATTTTGAACTCGAATCGCGCCGCCGCCCGAGTAACAGCGCAGCGGCCCCCCGACACTGCCCACTTGAATATCTCCGCCGCCAGTCCGGATTTCGGCCGCGCCGCGAATTGCATCCACCGCGATACGCCCACCGAGCGAACGCGCTTCCACTTGCCCATCCAGATCCGACGCCTGCACGTTCCCGCCGCGAGTCTCCACGCGAACGTCCCGCAAACCGCGCGGCACCGCCAGGGTCAGCTCCGGAGCTTCCGCAATTTTCCGCGGAGGGCTCACGATCAAGAATGCCAATCCGTCCTGCTTACTGCTGCGCAGCTCCACCTGGCGAAATAACGCCGCCGCTTCTCGCGCATCCCGCGCTTCCGCTCGCAGCTTAAGAGTGTAGTTGATGCTGCTTCCAGCGTCGCCGCGCAGCACCACATTGCCTACCGTATCCAATCGGAACCGCTCGACCGAACCCAGCGCAACGCGCCCCGAAATGCTTTGAACCCAGAACCGGCCTTCGCGCGTGATGGGCGCGTCATTTTGGGCCAGCACGGACTGCGCGAGCACGGCCTGACCCAGCACGGCTTGACCCAGCACCACCGGCGCCGCGCCGGCAATTACCATCGAGATGACCGCCAACTGCTTCATGCGCCGCCCTAGTACGTCTCCACCGACGCGTTCATTTCGTTCAGCGCCTTCTGGCACCGCATCCGAATATAATCGTTATCCTCTTTATTCATGAGTTCCTGCAGAACCCCAACCATGGACTCACTCTGGTGCTGGATCAACAGATCGATCACCTGTGTCCGCACGCCCGGGTTATCGTCCTTCAGCAAAACCTGTGTCAGCGTCTGGCGCGTCACCGGATCGCTCGCAAATTCCTTCAGCCCATCCAAGGCCTTCAGCCGTACCCCGGCATTCGGATCATGCTGCAGCGCGTACAACAACGCGGTGCGAACCTCGGCCGACTGCGGCCGATTCTTCAACAAATCCACCGATTCCACCCGCAGCCCGGCATCCGAAGGATCCTTAGCCGCCGTCAACAGTAACTTCTGGATGGCTTGATCCTCCAAGCGACCCGACACCACCTGCTGCCTGGTTTCGTCCACCACAATTTGCACCCGCCCCGAGGCCACCGGCTCGACATAACGAACGCGCGAAGTAATGGGCTCGCCCGCCACGCTGGCAGCGTGCCACGACCCTAGCATCGACCCTGGCGTCATACGTGCCGCCATAAACCCGAGCGCCAGCATCGCCACCGCACCCGCCAGCTGCATCCAGCCGGGCGCGAAATGGAAATGAATGCTGAAGCCCTCACGCAGCTTGTCCCAAAAATTGGAATGCTCCGGCTCAACCTGGGCGATGCGTCCGCGCAGCTCGGCGCGGCAATTATCCAGCAGCTCCTGGCTGGGAACCGCTGTCACCGCATCGAATGCCTGGAGCAGCGTCTTCTCGCGCGACAACGCCTCGCGGCAGCCCGCGCACTCATCGATGTGCACTTCCAGCCGCTCTTCCTCTTCAAAGGACAGCTCGCCGTACAAGAACAGCGGCAGCCTGTCTCGCGCTTCTTCACACTTCATACGAAATCTCCTAGCGCCGCGCGCATTTTTTGCGTGGCGCGAAAGAGGCAATTTTTCGCGGCCTCCTCCGACGTTCCCAACAGCTCGCCGATGGCGCGCAAACGCAGTCCCTGATAATGTCTCAGCTCAAACACAGTCCGTTCCCGCGGCGTCAGCTCGCCCAGCACTTTTTCAATTCTGGCCCGCAGCTGGCTGCTCAAAAGCTGGCGCTGCGGATCGCCGTGCGCACGTCCTTCTTGCACCGTGTCCATCCGGTCCAACACGCCCTCGCCCGTCTCCACCACGGTATTTTCCTCGCGCCGCACGCGCCGCTTGCGCAGCGCATCCAGACACAGGTTCGTCACGATCCGGTACAGCCAGGTGTGAAAGCTGCAGTCGAAACGAAACGTGTGCAGGTTTTTGAACACCCTCAGAAACGCCTCCTGGTACACGTCGTTGGCGTCCTCGGGCGACCGAAGCAGATTCAAAGCCAGGCGCAAAACGTTCTGATCGTACAGGCGCACCAGTTGCTCGAACGCGCGCTGGTCACCCCTCTGCGCCGCCCGAATCAGTTCGGGTTCGTCCATTTTGACGGCCGCTTGGGCCACGGTTGCCTGCAACACTTAGATAGACGGGCGCTCAGCGAAAGTGTCACGCCCGGCCGGGACCGGATCTGTTATGGTCCGCGCCACCGCAAGGCCGGCCACCCGGCCAGCTTCAGCCCGCCAGTTCCAATTCGATTTTCTTGGCGCCCGGATCGAGTTTCACGATCCGGAAGGAGCGAATCTGCCCGGCCCGCGCGGGTTCTAATCGCGCCGCCGACGTGCTAGCTCCTTGTTTCCATTTGGCTGATAACATGGCGGTTAACGACGACAGGTCGGAAGCTGGCGCAGTAGGAGAGGCTGCTGTCGCCGATTTTTCGGCCGGAATCCGGCCCTCGGCGAAAATCCCCTCGCCCAGCTCCACGCGAGCCCGTCCGTTAGCGGTCTCTACAATTCGGCCCGTCACCGTTTCACCGACGCTGTGCTCGCTCAGGTACTCGTCCACGGTGGTGGGCTCGAGCTGCTTGATGCCCAGCTTGATGCGCCGCCGCTCCCGATCCAGCTCCAGCACTTGCGCCCGCACGGATTGCCCAACCGCCAGCGCCTCGCGCGGATGATTCAGACGCTTCTCGCGAGTAATGTCGGAGATGTGAATCATCCCCTCGATCCCATTGCCGAGATCGACGAAGCATCCGAAGTTGGTCAAACTGGTCACGGGCCCTTCCGCCACCGCGCCCGGAGCATACTTCTTCGCCGCGTCTTCCCAGGGATCGCCCAGCGCCTGTTTCAATCCCAGCGAAATGCGTCGCTCCGCGATGTTGACGCCCAGCACGACGGCCTCCACCATCTCGCCGGTCTTCAAAACATCGCTCGGCTTCTTGATCTTCTTCGACCAGGACATTTCGGAGATGTGGATCAAGCCATCCACGCCCGGCGTCAATTCGACGAATGCGCCGAAGTCGGCCAGCCGCGATACCTTCCCCTGAACGCGATCGCCGACATGAAAGCGCTCGCCCGCCAGCGTCCAGGGATCCTGCGCCAATTGTTTCAAGCCCAGCGAAATGCGCCGCGTCTCGGGCTGAACTTTCAGAATCTTGACTTCAATCGAATCGCCCGGCGACACCACGTCCGACGGTTTCGCCACGCGATGCCAGGCCATGTCGGCGACGTGCAGCAGCCCATCCACGCCGCCCAGATCGACGAATGCGCCAAACTCGGTGAGAGTGCGCACCGTTCCGCGCACCACCGCGCCTTCGGTCAACTCCGCCACCCGCTTCTCTCGCGCGCGCCCTTCTTCTTCTTCGAGCACCACGCGCCGATCCACCACCACGTCTTCGTCGGCCGTATCGAGCTTAATAATCCGGCACTGGATTTCCTGGCCGACCAGTTTTTCAATTTCGGCTTGGTCCTTGGCGCCGCTGCGCGAAGCGGGCATGAACGCCTCGGTGCCGACATCCACGCGCAGACCGCCCTTCACCACTTCCGTCACCACGCCGCCGATGGCGAGATGCTCGGCAAAAGCACGCTCCAGCGCGCTCCAATCCTTGGGACGCTCCACCTTCACGGTCGAAAGAATATACGCTCCGCCGTCGTTGCCCGTGATGCTGACCAGCAGCGGATCGCCAACCTTTACCGTCAGCTCGCCCTTCGGCCCGCGAAACACATCCACCGGCAGCACGCCATCCAGTTTGCGGCCGATATCCACGAAGACCGAATCCGCGGTAATTGACACCACTGTGCCGGGAATCGCCTGCCCTTTGGCAGGGCCGTGGTGCTGTTGTTCAAACTCGGACAGGATATCAGCGAATGAATTCTGTTCTGGAGACGAGGGGCTGTCTTCCAACGATGTTGCGGGAGCCCCCGGTGTTGCTGGGGAAGTGAGGTTTTCCATGAAGAACGCGTGTACACCTATTGTGTCACACCGCAGCGATAAGATGACAGCGTGGACACACGCGACGGCGTTTGGCGGATCATCCGCCTCCAAGACGTGGTGTGGATGCTGTTGTGCCTGTTCCTCGCCATCTTTGGACCCGATCGCTCGGAGTATACAATCGGCACCCTGATCGGCATTGGAATTATGCAGGTGGTCCAGCCCAGGGTTCGATATTTCCAGACCCGCTGGGGCCCCGCGTTGTCCTTCGCCATCAGCTTGGCGCTTTGGTACATCTTGATGGGTTGGACCGACGGAATTGAAAGCAGCTATTACTGGATTCTCTTGCTTCCGGTCATCGCCGTCGCCACTTCGTCCAATCTGTTTGGAACCGCGCTCGCGGCGCTAGCCGGATGCGGAGCCTATATTTCCTTCATCAAATTTCTGCGCCCCGAGCAGTATATTCCGGCCCAAGAATGGAAGTTCGTGGTCTTGAGAGCCGCCATCTTTCCGGTGGTCGGTTACCTGGCGCATGAGTTGGCGGAAGCAAGCAGAACGGCCGCCCGCAAAGCCGAAGCCGCCGCCGAACAATTGTCGGAAGCCAATCTCCGCCTGCAAGAAGCTCAAGCCGCCGTGCGCCGTTCCGAACGTCTGGCCGCGCTGGGCCAACTATCCGCGGGGCTGGCGCACGAGCTCCGCAACCCGCTCGGTACCGTCAAAGCCTCAGCCGAACTGCTCGCAAAAAGCGTCGAAGGCAACAACGAAGTGGCGCGAGAGATGGCCGGATTCATCTCCTCTGAAGTGGATCGCACCAACGCACTGGTCACGCGCTTCCTCGATTTCGCCCGTCCTCTGGCAGTGCAGCTGGAGCAAACCGATCTGGCGCAGGTGATCGACCAGGCAGTCGCCGAGATCGGCCAACACGTTCCGCCATTCGACATTACCATCTACAAGAATTATTCACCCGACATCCCGCCCTTCCTCTTAGATCGTCAATTGATCGAGCGGGTAATATACAATTTGCTGCTCAACGCCGTTCAAGCCAGCCCCACCGGGGGAAGCATCACGGTAAAGACTCGCCAGCTGGACGGAACAGTGGAGGTGGCCGTGATCGACCGCGGCTCCGGAATCGAACCGAAGCATCTGGAAAGCATTTTCAATCCGTTTTTCACCACTAAGTCGGCCGGAGTCGGCCTGGGTCTGGCGATCGTGTCCAAAATTGTCGACGAGCATCAGGGCCGCATCACGGTGGAAAGCGAAAAGGGCGCGGGCACGGTGTTCCGCGTGTTCCTGCCATTTCGCGAATCCAGCCAAGAGGCCGGCGCATGAAGGCCGTCGTCCTGGTGGTAGAAGACGAAGAAAAACTCCGGCGAGTGATCGAGCTGCAACTCAAGACCGCCGGTTATGAAGTGGAACAAGCCGGCACCGCCGAGGACGCGCTCAAGCTGGCGGACCGGGCCGACGTGGTCCTCACGGATCTGCGCCTGCCCGGCCAGAGCGGTGTCGAACTGCTCAACGAACTGCGCAGCCAGGATTCCCGCACACCGGTTATCGTCATGACTGCGTTCGGAAGCATAGAAACCGCGGTGGAGGCGATGAAAGCCGGCGCGGTCGATTTTCTTCCCAAGCCCTTCTCGCTCGATCACCTGATGACCGTCATCGAAAAGGCGCTCGAGCTGAAAAATCTCCGCAACGAAAATCGCGAGCTGCGCGCCGAGCTGAGCCAGCGCTATGAATTCGACAACATCGTAGGCCGCAGCGAGGCCATGCGAGAGATCTTCGCCACTATTGACCGCGTTGCCCCCACCCGCGCCACCGTCTTGCTGTGCGGCGAAAGCGGCGTGGGCAAGGACATGATCGCGCGCGCCATCCATCATCACTCGCCCCGCGCGGATCGCCCATTCGTAAAAATCAACTGCACCGCCCTGCCCGAGAATCTGATGGAGAGCGAGCTGTTCGGATACGAGAAGGGCGCATTTACTGGAGCTAATACCACTAAACCCGGTAAGTTCGAGCAGGCCGACACCGGAACGGTTTTCCTGGACGAAATCGGCGATGTCCCCGGTTCCATCCAAGTCAAATTACTGCGCATTTTGCAAGAACGCGAGTTCGAACGCCTGGGAAGCAACAAGACGCGCCACATCGACGTGCGAGTGCTCGCCGCTACCAACGTGGACCTGCGCGCGGCTTTGGAGCAAGGCACGTTTCGCGAAGACCTGTACTACCGGCTGAACGTGCTGCCCATTAACATCCCCCCGCTGCGCGATCGCAAGGAAGACATTCCGTTCCTGGCCAATCATTTCATCCGAAAATTCCAGAAAGATCTGGGCAGCCCGGCCGAATCGATATCCGAAGGAGCCATGGAGCGGCTGCTGGGCTATCATTGGCCCGGCAACGTACGGGAACTCGAAAATGTGATCGAGCGCAGCATGGTTTTGGCGAGCGGCAAAGTGCTCGAGGCAGCCGACATCAAGCTCGATCTGGCTCCGAAAGCGCGGGCCGCCGCCATCGACAGTTTCCTGCCTGAAGGCATGACGCTGGACCAATTCGAGCAGTCCATCATCAAGGAAGCGCTGCAACGGGCCAACGGCAACAAGAGCCAGGCCGCGCGTCTGCTGGGCCTGACCCGCAACGCTCTGCGCTACCGCTTATCGCAGATGGGCATCGAATCGTAGCGGCGCATGGATCTCGCCATTACTCCGGCCTCCGACGCCGACTATATCGTCGTCAGCAACCTGGCCCGCTTCTATATTTACGACATGGCCGAGTACACCGGCTGGAATTTCCCCGCCGATGGGCTTTTCGACTCCGAGCATCACTTCGCGAATTATTGGGGACGGCCCGGCCAGCATGTGTGGCCGCCGGCTTGGCGCGGATTTCCATTCTTGGTTCGAATCGACGGCCATCCAGCCGGCTTCGCGCTGGTGAAACAAGTCAGCGACGCACCGCCCACTTTCGATATGGGCGAGTTTTTCGTTGCGCGCCAATATCGCCGCCAGGGAATCGGCCAGCGCGTGGCAGTCCACTTATTCGACAAATTCCCGGGCCGCTGGGAAGTCCGCGAGATGCCGTCCAATAAACCAGCCCAAGCTTTCTGGCGACGCATAATCCACGACTACACCGGCGGCACGTTCACTGAGAGACAAGAAAGCTTTGCGGCCTACGACAACAAGGAATTCATCGTCCAGCGATTTCAAAGCGGAACCGGAACCACCCCCTCAACCACCTGAGGCCATCCCGGCGAATTGGAGTATACTCAGACGTTCTCACATCTCCCAATAGGAGCGTCTTGTGACACCCGCAACCGCTGTTTCCGAGCCGATACCCCCGCAGGCCGTGGTCATGCAAATGGCCATGGGCGCCCTCATCACGAAGGTTGTCGCCGACGCCACGCGACTGAATGTCCCGGACCTTATCAAGCATCATGGTTCGATGACCACCGCCGACATAATCGTGAAAGGTGGCCTCAGCGCGGACCCCTCCGCTCTGCATCGCATACTGAGAGCTTGCGCTAGCGTCGGAATATTCACTGAAGACCCACTAGGGAGGTTTGGCCCCACTGAATTATCCGACACTCTCACCGCCGATTCGCCGGTATCGGTGAAGAAAATTGTCGAATTGTTCGGCGGAATGATGCTGCGGGTGGCAGCCGAATTGTCTGAAACGGTCAAGACCGGCCAGCCCCAGGTCCGGGCCGTTTACGGGCTGGAATTCTGGGATTATCTGAAAGCCAATCCCAAGGAGCTCGAAGAGTTCGGCGAAGCCATGAAGTCAAACAGCCTGAACTCACTACGGGGCGTGCTGGAGAAATGCGACTTCACGGACGCCAACCACGCCGCCGACATTGGCGGAGGATTCGGCCATCTGGCGCTGGCGCTGCTCCAGAAGTACCCCCATTTGCAAGCCACCGTGCTGGACCGTCCTGAGGTCGTTGGCGTCGCCCGCCAGCACCTGCCAATATCCGATCCGGGCATTGCGGCGCGGCTCAGCTATTCAGGCGGCAACATGTTCGAGTCGGTCCCCCAGGCCGACGTGTACCTCATGAAGCACATCATCCACGATTGGGACGATGAAAAATGCGTTCGCCTGCTCGAAAATTGCGGCCGGCGCGTGCCGCATAATGGCCGCGTGATTTGCGTCGACACCGTTCTTCCGGCCGTCGGCAATACCTCTGGAACAGCGGCTAAGCTGCTCGACATTGTCATGCTTATGTGCGTCACCGGCAAGGAGAGAACCGAACGGCAATGGGCCGAGTTGTATCGCTCGGCCGGGCTCAACATCCGGAGTATAACGCCCATCCAGGACAATTACGGGACCAGTATTATCGAGGGCGTCAAGCAAAACTCGTAGCCCGCTTCAACTCGGCAATCCAAACCCGAAGTCGCGCCTGTGGCCGGAATTCCGTAAACTCAGAAGTGTGTTTCAAGTGGTTGTTCGGAGCGGCGATATTAGCGTCCAGCACTAGCGGCCTGTTCGCTTTGAACCCGCAACGCACGCTCACGCAGTACACCCACACCATCTGGACCGAGGAGCACGGCCTCCCTCAAGACACGATCCACGCCATTACTCAAACTAAAGACGGCTATTTGTGGGTCGGCACCGATGAGGGACTAGCTCAATTCGACGGCTACGACTTCATCGTTTTCAACAAAGGAAACGGCTCGCTGCCGAGCGACAGCATCAACGCGTTGTGGGCGGCGAGCGACGGCAGCCTGTGGATCGGAACGGCCGGCGGTCTCACGCACTATCGGGATCAGAAGTTTACCACCTTCACCAAGAAAGACGGCCTGGCCGACACGTCCATTAATTCCATCACCGAGGACCGGGCCGGCGTGCTCTGGGTGGTGGCCGGCATCTATTTGAGCCGATTTGAAAACGGCAAATTCACAAACTACGGCCCGCGCGATGGGCTTCCCATCGAGTCCCTGCGCGCGGTCTATACGGGCCGCGACGGAACTCTTTATATCGCTGGATATGCCGGTGTGGCGCGGCTCGAAGGAACGCGCTTCGTTCCTGTCATCAGCAGATCGGATTTCGGCGTCAATATCGTCACCTCGGTCACCGAGGACCGGCATGGCGATCTGTGGGCCACCGGCTCCGGGCTCGTGAGACGGACTCCCTCCGGCCAGCTCAAGGTCTACACCACCAAGGACGGGCTTCCCGATAGCTTCGTCCGATCGGTTTGGGAAGACCGCGACGGCAACCTTTGGGCCGGCACCAACGGCGGTTTGGCGAGACTGGAAGGCGACCGGTTCGTCAGCAACCCGGCCGCGACTTCGAGCGAAGCCGACTGGGTGCGATGCATCTACGAAGACACCGAAGGCAACCTCTGGGTGGGCATGAACAGCGGCTTGAATCGCTTCAGTGACGGAACGTTCACCAACTACGGCGTGCCGGAGGGATTGCCGAGCGACGAGCCGACTACGGTTTATCAGGACCACCGCGGCCGAATCTGGGTCGGCTTTCACGACCGGGGCTTGATCGAATTCGGTAACCCCGGCCGCGTCTACACTACTCGCGACGGCCTGCCGAGCAATGAGATTTTCTCCATCCGCGAGGATCATAACGGCGACTTGCTGCTCGCCACGCGCGAAGGAATCAGCCGGATGCATGATGGCCGCTTCATTAACCGGGCGGTCAGCGATCCATTGAACCGGCGCTTAGTCCTGGACTGTCTCGAGAGCCGCGATGGAAAACTGTTAGTAGCTTCCGCTAATGGGCTGACCGAATTACAGCCTGGACACCCACCGAAAAGCATAATTCCAGGCGGCCCGGTATTAAATGACTCCGTTGATACGCTGCAGGAAACGCGCGACGGCAGTTTGTGGGCCGGGACGTTTGGTAAGGGCTTGTGGCGCCTGAAGAATCGCGAACTACGCCTTTTCACTACCGCCGACGGCCTTTCGAGCGACCAGATCCGTTCCTTGGCCGAGGACGCCGACGGGACGCTGTGGATTGGCACATACGGCGGCGGGCTGGACGCCATGCGCGGCGGGCGGTTTTACTCCATTACGGCCAAGGAAGGCTTGCTCAGCGACAACGTCGCCCACATTGATATCGATCCCAGTGGCTGGCTGTGGCTCAGCACGACGCGCGGCATCTCGCGTGTGCAGAAAACCGATCTGAACGAATTGATGGCGGGCCGGATTCATTCCCTGAAGCCGGTGAATTACGGTGTTTCCGACGGCCTGCGAAGCGCGCAGTGCGCACCCGGATATCCCAGCAGCCGCGGCGGGGTTCGCACCACCGACGGAAGGCTGTGGTTCCCCACCGGCCGCGGACTGGCAGTGCTCAATCCCCAAGAGAAGCCCCTCAGATTAGCCGCGCCGCTGGTTCACCTGCTGGATGTCCAGGTGGATGGCCGGTCCATACCGCTGGAAGGCTCCCACCAATCTAGCTCCCGGCGACGGGCGCATTCAGTTCCGCTATACCGGAATTTACCTCAGCGCGCCGGAGCAGGTGCGCTACTCGTATCGATTGGAGGGTCTGGACCCAGAGTGGACCAGCGACGTGGCCCGGCGCGTCACCAACTACAACAGTCTGCCCCATAGCCGCTACCGCTTCGTCGTGCGAGCCGGCATTCCTGGCGGACCAACTAGCGAAACCGCGTTTGCCTTCCAGTTGCTGCCGCACTTTTATGAGACCCCCTGGTTCCGCTATCTGTGCGTGATCCTGGCGGCGGCATCCATTTGGGGGATTTTCAGGCTTCGTTTGCGGCAGATTCGCCAGCGCTTCGCCCTGGTATTGGACGAACGCGCCCGCCTGGCGCGCGAAATTCACGACACTCTGGCCCAGGGCTTTGTCGGCATCGCATCCCAGCTCGACGCCGTGGCCCTCACGCTCAAGGACCACACTAATCTGGCCGCCCAGCATCTGGAACTCGCGCGCAAAATGGCTCGCCACAGTTTGACCGAGGCGCGCCGCTCGGTGATGGACCTGCGCGACTCGGCGCTCGAAGGTCAGGAACTTCCCGCCGCACTTTCGGAAGCCGCCCGCCAGTGGACCGCCGGATCGCCGGTTCGCGTTCAGGTGGATGTCTCCGGCGACGGCCGGAAGCTTCCCGAGGAAATGGAGCAAAACCTGCTCCGCATCGCGCAGGAAGCCGTCACCAACTCGGTGAAGCATGCCCACGCCAGGGAAGTGCGCATCCGCCTGGACCTGGAGCCGAGCCGCCTCAGCATGGTAGTAGCCGACGACGGCAACGGTTTCGAGCAAACCGAGGCTTTCTCGGAAATCGGCGGCCACTTCGGTCTGCTCGGTATGCGCGAACGCGCCGAGAGGTTGGGAGGCGAGCTGCATCTGGCCAGCCGGCCGGGCCAAGGAACCAAGGTCGAAGTTACGGTACCGCTCTCGTGACTGCGTCCGAAGCTCGCGTGCGTATTCTGATCGCCGAAGACCATCTGATCGCGCGCCTGGGCGTCAAGACGATCATCAGTATGCAGCCCGGCATGACCGTGGTGGCCGAGGCCGCCAACGGCGCGCAGGCCGTGGAACTGTACCGAAAGTTTCGCCCGGATGTCACGCTCATGGATATGCGCATGCCGGCGCTCAGCGGCGTGGAAGCGGCCGCGGCCATCCATGCCGATTTTCCCGAGGCGCGCATCATCGGACTCAGCACCTACGGAGGCGATGAAGACATCCGCCGTGCGCTGCAAGCCGGAATGCGCGCTTATCTCACCAAAGATGTTCTGCACGACGAACTGATCCGTGCCATTCGCGCGGTCCACACCGGCGAGACCTACCTCACGGCGGCCGTACGCGCGGTCTTAGCCGCCGGGTCCTTGCCCACCGATCTGAGCGCGCGTGAAACCGAGGTGCTCTCGCTCATCGTGAAAGGGAAAAGCAACAAACAAATCGGGTACACGCTCGGCATCGCCGAGCACACCGTTAAAAACCACGTAAAGAACATTCTGGATAAACTGCACGTCGAAGATCGTACCCAAGCCGCTACGGCCGCGATCCAGCGCGGAATTATTCATTTGTAGCGAGGAGCTTATCGGCCAGACAACCCCTGTGGATTCAGTGGCTTAACGACAGCGAGCCACTGCGACATTCGATTCTAGCCCTAAAGAGCTACTAACCTTGAGCGAAACAATGCCATCCTTTAATAGTTAGAATTCTAACCCCTCTGTATGTGGATAGTCCGACTTGCGCTCCGGCGCCCGTATACCTTCGTCGTGATGTCGCTGGCCATCCTGCTGCTCGGCGTGGCCGCGATCCTGAGCATGGCGATCGATATCTTCCCCTACATCGACATCCCCGTCATCAGCATTGTTTGGTCCTATAACGGCATTTCGCCCGACGAGATGGCGGCGCGCGTGGTCACCATCTTCGAGCGCGCCATGACCACAACGGTCAACGATATTGAACACATCGAGTCGCAGTCCTATACCGGGGTTTCCGTGATTCGCGTGTACTTCCATCCCAGGGCCAAAGCCGAGATGGCCATGGCGCAGATCACGGCCATGGCGCAATCCATCACTCGCGGCATGCCGCCTGGAATTTTTCCACCGACGATCTTAAAATACGACGCATCCAGCGTTCCGATTCTACAACTGGGCCTGGAAAGCAAGACGCTCAGCGAGCAGGAAATCCAAGATCTGGGGCAAAACTTTATCCGCACTCCGCTGGCCACCGTGCAAGGCGCCGCCGTGCCGTCTCCTTACGGAGGCAAACAGCGGCAGATCGTGGTGGATTTGGATCCGGCCCAAATGTACGCCAAGCAAGTCTCGGCCACGGATGTATCCAATGCGGTAAATCTGCAAAGCTTGATTCTTCCGGCCGGCACGGTGAAGATTGCCGATCGCGAGTACCAGGTCCGCTTGAACAGCAGTCCCGAAGTTCTGGCGCAGATGAACAATCTGCCGGTCAAGACCGTGAATGGCGCCACCATTTATCTGAAAGACGTGGCCACGGTTCACGATGGCTTTGCGGTTCAAACCAACATCGTCCGGACCAACGGCACGCGCGGTGCCTTGCTCACCGTAATGCGCAACGGTCAGGCGTCCACGCTGGACATTGTGAACCAGGTGAAGGCGGCACTTCCCAAGATTTTCGCGGCCATGCCTCCGGAGTTGAAGGTCCGGCAGCTCTTCGATCAATCGCTGTTCGTGCGCGCTTCCATCAACGGCGTCCTTCGGGAATCCATTAGCGCCGCGATCCTGACGGGATTGATGATCCTGATGTTTTTGGGGAGCTGGCGCAGCACGCTGATCGTCTGCATTTCAATTCCGCTGTCGATCCTGACGTCTCTGGTCATCCTGAACCTGATGGGACAGACCATAAACGTCATGACGCTGGGCGGCCTGGCGCTGGCGGTCGGCATCCTGGTGGACGACGCGACGGTCGAAATCGAGAACACCCATCGGAATCTGGCGATGAAGAAGCCGCTGGTACGCGCCGTGCTGGATGGAGCGCAGCAGATCGCAGTGCCGGCCTTTGTTTCGACGCTCTCCATCTGCATCGTGTTCGTTCCGGTATTGCTGCTGACTGGGGCGGCGAAGTATCTGTTCACGCCGCTGGCGCTGGCGGTGGTGTTCGCCATGCTTGCGTCCTACATGCTTTCCCGCACGCTGATTCCCACCATGGTGCATTACCTCCTCAAAGTGGAGGTCGACATGTATCGCCGTGGCGAGCACGGCGAAGGCGGGACGGCGGAGGGGCACCCTCTCATTTGGCGCATCCACTTCGCATTCAATCGCCGCTTCGAACGATTTCGGGCTGCTTACACGGGTCTGCTCGATTGGGCGCTGGATCATCGCGCTCCAGTGCTTAGCGGATTCATGCTGTTCGCCTTCGGGTCGCTCGGTTTGATCTACTTGGTCGGGAGCGATTTTTTCCCCACCGTCGATTCCGGCACAATCCGCCTGCACGTTCGCGCTCCCGCCGGCACGCGCATCGAACAGACCGAGGTGGTCTTCGCCAACGTCGAAAACGAGATTCGCCGCGTGATTCCGGCCAATGAACTGGATACCGTACTGGATAACATCGGAATCCCCCCGGGTGGCTTCAACATCGGATTCGGCGACAATCCCAACATCGGCGCCGGCGACGGAGACATTCTCATTTCGCTCAAACCGGAGCACGGCCCGGTGGCCGTTTACAGCGACCGGCTCCGCACACAACTGAATCAGAAGTTTCCCGAAGAAGAAGTTTACTTCGAAGCGGCCAACATCACCAACCAGATCCTCAACTTTGGGCTGCCGGCGCCGATCGATTTACAAGTGACCGGCCGGGATTCCAAACCGAATTACCTGATTGCGAAGCAACTGGCGGCACAGGTCGCGCAAATTCCGGGAGCCGTCGACGTCCATCTGCACCAAGTAGTGAACGCGCCGGAGCTGCGCATCAATGTCGATCGGATCAAAGCCGGCCAGATCGGCCTGACGCAGCGCGACGTTGCCAACAGCCTGCTCATTTCGTTGAGTGGCAGTGGCCAGGTGGCGCCCAACCAGTGGCTCAACTGGCAAAATGGCGTGAACTACCAAATCCTGGTGCAGACGCCGCAGTACAAAGTAAATTCGGTGGACACGCTGATGCAAACGCCAATTTCACCGTTGAACGGCGCCCTGGTGACGAACACGGCCGGATCCACGGCGGGCGCCGCTATGGCGAACGATTCTTACACCGGCGTTTCCCCCAACCAGGCTTCCATGGCGTACGGAAATCCTGGAGCGATGCCATACCAGACTCAGCTTTTGGCGAATTTGGCCACGGTGCGGCACGACTCCGCCGATGAAATCGTGAATCACTACAACGTCCAGCCGGTCTTCGACGTTTATGCCAACGTGGATCGCCGCGACCTAGGCAGCGTCGCTTCGCAAGTGAAGAAGATCATGCAGCAGATGGAGCCGAAAATCCCCAAGTCCAGCTCGCTGATGTTGCGCGGCCAGGCTGCCACTATGCAAACCTCTTTCCAACGCCTTGGCCTGGGACTTCTGGCCGCCATCGTTTTGGTATATCTGTTGATGACCATTAATTTCCAGTCCTGGGTGGATCCGTTCATCATTCTGACCGCGCTGCCAGGTGCATTGGCGGGAATTCTTTGGATGTTGTTCGCCACTCAAACCACCTTCAGCGTCCCGTCCTTGATGGGCGCGATCATGTGCATCGGGGTGGCAACCGCCAACAGCATTCTGATGGTGGTGTTCGCCAACGACGAACGGATGGAAGGCAAGGGCGTGAGAGCAGCGGCGCTTTCGGCTGGTTACACCCGCTTGCGGCCGGTGTTGATGACCGCGCTGGCCATGATTCTCGGCATGTTGCCCATGTCGCTCGGTATCGGTGAGGGCGGTGAACAAAACGCACCGCTGGGCCGCGCCGTGATTGGCGGTTTGCTGATGGCCACGGTGACCACGCTCTTCGTGGTTCCCATCGTCTACACGTACTTGCGCAAGGAGCCGCCGGTGGATCATGACCGGCGCATTGAAGACGAAGAGCGCGAATGGTTGGAATCTGAAATTCAGGTGTATTGAGCGCTAAAGGAGTAAACTGAATCCGGTGGAGACGGTACCCAACACGGAAGAACAATTAAAGGCTGAAGTCGAGCGGCTCAAGCGTGAGTTGGACGAGCAGAAGCGCGCCAAGGATGCCCATTCGGCGCTGGCACATCCCGTCCGGCCATCCGGCAAAAAGCTTTTCGCCCTCTTGCTGTTAGTCGCCATTGTGTTCGGCGCGGCGTTCGCGCTCGGCTACATTCCGCACCAGCGCCGCGAATTGCAGTTGGTGGCGGAGGCCGATGTCCAGAAGGAAACCTTGCCGGAAGCAAGCTTCGCGGTAGCCGAGCGCGGCTCTAGCAATGGAATGCTGGTGCTTCCTGGCAACATCCAAGCCGTTACGGAAGCTCCCATCCTGGCTCGCGCCGAAGGCTACATCCTGCAACGCTACGCCGATATCGGAGACCGCGTACCAGCCGGCCAGTTGCTGGCTGAAATCGAAGCTCCCGATCTGGATCAGCAGGTGCGCCAGGCTCAAGCGGCCGTCCAACAGGCGCAAGCCGACTTGGAACGTACGCGCGCCGCGCTGGAACAGGGCCGGGCCAATGAATCGCTTGCCAAGGTCAACGCCTCGCGCTGGGACAATTTGGTCAAGCGCGGCGCGGTTTCCAAGCAAGAGAACGACCAGTATCAGACCCAATATCAAGCCCAAGCCGCCAACGTGCGCGCTCTCGACCGCGCGGTCGCCGCCTCGGAAGGCAGCCTGGCCGCGTCGCAGGCCAACGTCGCGCGTCTCTCGGATCTGCATAATTTCCTGAAAGTTCGGGCGCCCTTTGCCGGCGTCATCACGCAGCGCAACATCGATGTCGGCGCGCTGGTCAATACCGGCAACACCATGCTGTTCCGCATCGCGCAGACTAATCTGCTGCGCACATTCTTGAACGTGCCCCAGTCCAGCGCCGCCGATGTCCGGGTGGGCCAGACCGCGGAGTTGAGCACCTCCGAGCTGCCGGATCGCAAGTTCCGAGGCACCGTCACGCGTACCGCCAACGCCTTGGATCCAGCTTCCCGAACCTTGCTGGTGGAGGTCCAGGTTCCCAATCCGGACGGCAAACTGCTCCCCGGCATGTACGTCGAGGTGGATCTGAACCTTCCGCGCAAGGACCCACCGCTGCTAATCTCCTCCGACACATTGGTGGTCCGGCCCGAGGGCACGTTGGTTGCAGCGCTCGATGCAAACAATGTCGTTCACTTTCGGCACGTGACTGTAGGACGCGATCTGGGCGACCGCATCGAGGTGCTATCCGGTTTGACAGAGGGCCAGCGCGCCATCGTGAACCCGAACGATTCCGTGCAGGAGGGCGTCAAGGTCAGCCCTGTCCCGGCGGCCGCGGGCGCCGGCAATTCCAAACGGTCTGCCAAACACTGATGCGGCGCGCGCTTTCGAGCGTCCGTGTTCCCAATCCCGGGAGCGCCTGAGGGATGCACCATCTCAGGCCGCCCCGGCGCCACTCCTCATCCCATTTCTTGAGAGTTCCAATGAAAAAAATCAGCATCCTACTCGTGTCTCTATTGCTGTTCCAATCCCCTGGCATTCTCGTCGCCGCGGACGGCTCCCTGTTCGGCTTTGAGCGCTGGAGAAAGCCTTACCTGGCGCCGCAACTAGCGCCAGTGGATCTGACAAATTCACCGCTGCTCCACCAGTTGCTGCGTGGTGGAAACATCTATTTGTCGCTCTCCGACGCGGTCCAGCTGGCCATCCAGAATAATTTGGACGTTGAGGTGGAGCGCTACACGCCTCCTTCCGCCAATACCGAGGTGTTGCGAGCCAAAGGCGGCGGCCTGCTGCGCGGACTAATCTATAACGTCGTGGAAGTGCCCACGGGCGTGGGCGGGCCGGAGAGTCCGTTGGTGACCAGCGTGGCTTCATCCACTTTCGCAGTGGGCACGGTTCCCACCAACCCGTCCGAGTTAGGCGCCCTCGCCAGCCCGCAGGACGATCTATCGGTGCAAGGCCCCGCCCCGTTGTCCACCGGTCCCGCCATTCCATTGTTCGATCCGTTGCTGGGCGCGCAAGTGAACTGGACGCACCAGACCACGCCCGAAATCAATTTGCTGACCGCGGGAGTCCCGGCCTTGGCCACCAATACCACTATGGCCAACGCCGGCTACCAGCAAGGTTTCGGACCGGGCACGGAACTGAATTTCAACTTCAACAACTCGCGGCAGAGCCTCAATTCCTTTGCAAGCAACTTCAATCCCTACGTCGCCTCCAGTCTCGGATTCACCATCACGCAACCCTTACTGCGCGGATTTGGTCTGGCAGTCAATCGCCGTTTCATCCGCATCGCCAAAAATGAAAGCAAAATCGCGAATCTGCTGCTGCAGCAGCAATTGATCGCCACCGTGTACGGAGTAGTGCGGCTCTACACGGATCTGGTGGCGCTGTATGAAGACGTGCGGGTGAAAGAAGAAACGCTGGCTTCCGCCGAGAGATTGTACTCCGACACCAAAGCGCAGGTGGACGAAGGCACGCAGGCGCCAGTGGAGCTGACCCGCGCCAACGCGCAGGTTTTTTCGGTCCGCCAGGATCTCATCAACTCGCGCGGGTTGCTGGAAGAGCAGGAAGCCGTGGTTAAAAATGTGATCACGCGCCGGACTTCGAACGATCCGGAAATCCTGAATGCGCACATCGTCCCCACCAGCACCATCGAAGTGCCTGCTCAGGACCAACTGGCTCCCATCCAAGATTTGTTGGCACAGGCCTTCGCGAACCGCCCCGATCTGCTGCAAGCGGGCGTGCAAGTGGACAATTCGCAAATCAGCCTGGAGGGATCGCGAAACGCTTTGCTGCCCGAGGTTGATCTGGTTGGCATCGCTCAGAACAACGGGCTGGCCGGTCAGACCAATCCTTTGTCGGCGATTGTCGACCCTAGCTTGGTGGGTGGATACGGCAGTGCTTTGGAGCAGATTTTGGCGCGCCGCTATCCTACTTATGGAGCAGGCGTGAACATTACCCTGCCGTTGCGCAATCGCGTGGCTCAGGCCGATGTCGCGCGCGACGAGATTCAATTGCGTCAGACCCAGATCCGCATGGAACAATTTCGCAAGCAAGCGCAACTGGAAGTGGAAGACGCGCTGGTGGCCATGCGGCGCGCCCGTGCATCCTATGAAGCCGCACTGCAGACTCAGGCCTTGCAGCAGGAGTCGCTGGAGGCCGAGCAAGCCAAATTCGAGGTCGGCGCCTCGACTAGCTTTTTTATCATTCAATATCAGAGCCTGCTGGCCCAGGCTCAATCCACCGTGGTAGTGGCGAGAAGCGCTTATCAAAAAGCGCGCGCGGCATTGCAACGCGCGGTGGGCTCAATCCTGGAGGATAATCACGTGGCAATCGATGCAGCCATGCGCGGGCGATAAGCCATTAATTCGAAATTGCTGCTGAACGATCGCAGGCCAGGGCAAGCCGTTAGCGCTTCGTCAAAAGTCCGCGCCAGACGGTAACCCGCGGCCCAGGACGGAAACAGTCCGGCCAGCGGAGTGGAGCAGAAATCGAACCAGTTGGTGGATGCCCTAAAACCAGCCCGGAGAAACGGATCAACAGTTCTCGCCGGCAGTAGTTGCCGTTCATCTTCGGTCTGATACTTCCTCATGAGACGCGGCACCAGCAGCTTGCCTAGAAATCCCGAGAGCCTTCGGGCGCTCGGCTCCAGGGCATAGAATCGTCCGCCTTCGCTCAATAAAGGAGACACGCGAAGCGGGAACTCATCCAGTACAGGGTCCGGGAGATGATGCAGGAAAAAGATGGCCAGGACTATGTCGAATGACTCGCCGTCCAAAGCGGGAGCCGGCCAACTGCCTTCCAGGAATCGGACATTTTTCACACCTTTTGTTTTAGCGGCGCGGTTTGCTTCTCGAATTGCGGTGGGCGACAAATCGACACCGGTCACTTGGCCGACGTGACGGGCCAGCAGCAGCTCCGTGTCGCCGATGCCGCAGCCGATGCTGAGCACTCGGCAATCGGAAGTGGCCTCGGTTCGGCGCAAGATGCGGTCTACCAGATATTCACGAAACGCGACTACCGCCGGTTTGGCAAAGTGTTCAACTCCAAATCCGCCGTAAAGATTTTCGTAATACGCGAGTTCGCGTTCCTGAGCGCCACGCGAGTCCGGAAAGGGAGCTTCCTGCAACTCACCATCTTACGCGTTCATGGGCGGCAAAAGCCTGTTCCACGGCCTGTAAAAAGAATGCAAACAAATTGTAGGATACTTCCGAAATAATCCTCTGGCACCTATACTGCGACTAGTAATCTCTCTCGAGGTTTCGCTGTTGCCTACTATTGAGAACTCTCTCCTGACCCAAACCGCGGCGGTTCCACCGCGCTTCTCCATGCCGGAAGCGGCGGAGCGCATTGCCGCGATGGCCCTGCTGGCGCTCGCCACGCCGGTGATCGCAACGTCGGCTGCGGTGGTCAGGGTGCTTTCGCGCCGCTCTCCCTTTGTGGCGCACCTGCGCGTGGGCCGCGACGGCAAGTCTTTCTGGACTCTCAAGCTGCGAACTATGTGGACACGCTGGCCATCTGGAACCCGCGGCTGCCGGATGGATCGAATATATCGTCGCCGAGCCGGACCAAAATTCCAAGAACGGCTCCGATCCCCGCATCCGAAGTCGATTCGCCGCTTTCTGCCGCCGCCATTCCATCGACGAGCTGCCGCAACTGTGGCACGTCGCGCGCGGTGACATGTCCCTGGTCGGACCGCGCCCGCTGACCCGCACTGAGGTTGAGAGGCATTACGGCGTTCGCGCGTCCGAGCTGCTTTCCGTAAAGCCCGGAATCACGGGCTTGTGGCAAGTCTTCGGCCGCAGCGCCATCCGTTTTCCCCAGCGCAGCGCCATGGACTTGGAGATGGTTCGCTCGCTCAATGCCAGGATGTATTTGCAGATTCTCTGGCGCACCATTCCGGCAATCGTTCGAGGAACCGGCGCCTGGTAGGATTCGAACCAACGCTCCGCGCTTACTGGCTTATTGCGACGGTGGTGCTACCGGGCGTGGTGACTCCGCCTTCCTGGATTTGAAGCGGAACGTTGTTGCCAGGAGCGACGCCCGTAGGAATCGTGATGGCGAGTTGGTTGACGCCGACAAACTGCGGGCTTAGTACCGAGTAAATCAGTTGCGCCTGCACTCCTCCAATCAAAACTATTGGCGCAGTTGTTGTAGTGCGGAGCACGTTGTCGAGGTACGCGGGAGCCTGCCCGTCCGGAATGGGATTATCCAGCGCGCCGAGTCCGGTGGCATAAATGACCAGCACGTCCCCAGCTTTGGCGGCATGCGTCGTCAAGCCGGGCACTGCTCCGGCCGCCCAAGCCAGAGTCCCGTCCGAATTGTTGACCGCGATTGCCAAGCCGTTGCTCGCAAAAATACCAGGACCAAGAGCCCCCACCGGCACAGTCGCCTGATTGGATTTGGCATTGTTCGAGGTAACGGTGACGCTGACCGCAGGGCCGTTCGGATCGATCTCCCACGGCAATTGCGCATTTATTTGCGCCGGCGAGTTTTGCGACGGATTGCCCTGATAAACAAACAGCAGTGGCGCGGCATAGGTGTTATTTCCCTGCGCAAACTGAACGGTCACGCCTCCCAGCGACGAAGACAGCGGGATGGTATCGGCGGATGCCAGGCTGCTGGCCAAGTTGGTTCCAAATATCGAAAGCAGGGCGCCGGGAGCTACGGGAGTTGTAAAACTCGCTGCATTCAAAATGCCCTGCGTGTCGCGAATAGAAGGCGTTTGAGCCAGCACTAAGCCGGCAGCGGCCGTCAAGACGATCAGCAGGCGAAATTTCATAGCACTGGCCCTGCGATTAGTATGGGCGCACGGCGCGGGCTCGGGCAATGGCGAACGCGTAAAATGTTTGTGAAAAGCTAGTGCGGATGCGGGTGCTTGCGTCTCGAGTGCATTCCAGGTTTCGGTTAGTTGCGCGTCGTGGCCGCCGTCCCGCTCTACCGCCGCGCGAGCCTCAGCCAGCGCTCCTTCGCGATGTCCGGTTAACGCCAGAACCTGCGCTAGCGCCCAGTGCGGTTTGAACCAGTTGGGCGCCCAGACGATGGCATTGCGGAGCGCATGTTCCACTCCGGCTGTATCGTTATTGCCAGCCAGCAAACCAGCCAGATTGTACCAGGCGTTCGCTCGATCCTCGGCGGTGCTTACCGCGCGGGTTCCGGCTTCCATCGCTTGCTGGCGGGCTGAGAGCCGTGTCGCGAAAATCGGCGAATGCGTCGAGAGTTCCTGCATGGCGCGCGAATAGGAGACATCGTCTCCGGTTCCGCTGAGTTGCCATTCTAGAGCGATGCGATAAGCCCGGCCGCTGGCATCGCCCAAAGCAATCTCACGCTGCGCAGTGGCCACAGCTGCGTCGGCTACCAGCAATCGGACAGCGTAACCGGCAAACAGGAGACTGACTACAACTGATACCGGAAGCACCCAGCCGGGACGTTGCGGCGCGTTGACACTGGGCTTGTTTTGCGCGCCCACGCTTACAACCAGCAGCGCGATCACCAGGTAGAAATACAGCGAGGTCGCTAAAACGAACCCGATAAACTGTTGCGCGACGAGTAGCCCTGCCAGCGCCGCGGCTAGTGGCGCCGCCAACCTAGCCCCGAGTCGAACGCAACGCCGGATGCACCACGCCCCCAGTCCACAGAATCCCAACATCACCAGGAATCCAATGGCGCCGCGTGAGGTGAGCGCGTCCAGGAACATGTTGTGTGGCGATTCGTGATAGAAGTCCGGAAACGCGCGCGCCAGCTCCACGGATTCGAAGCGTGGAAATTCGGTGGCAAAGGTCTCCGGGCCGAAGCCGGCGAACGGCCGCGCGGTTGCCATGCGCAGCGAGTCCTTCCAGAGCAGCAGGCGTGCGCCTCCGCGCGCATCTTCGAGCGACCAGTGCAGGCGCGCTCGCAGCTTCAAACCGGCTGGCGAGAAAAACAACAGCGCCAACGCCGCCAGGCACGCGAAGCCGGCTATCAAAGCGCGGGCACGAATCCGATAGCGCCCTACGGTCGCGTACACGATTCCGCCCAAAAGGAGACCCAACATGGCCGAACGAGTTCCGCTCAATATGATTGCCAGGCCTGCCAGCGCGGACACCGAGATCGCCGTGTACCGGCGCCAGGGTTCGCTCTCCAGCCGCCTGAGCCCCAGCGCTAGAAAGACGATTGCCACCAGCCAGGCCGCGAAATAATCGGCGTGCCCCAACGTGCCCGGCGGCCGCACGATCTGGTATGCTCCTTCACCAACGTGATACGCCTTGCTGGGCAGCAATGGATCCCACCCAAAATACTGCGCGATGCCATACGCTGCCCCGATCCCGCCGCTGGCGCTCACTGCTCGGAGCAAGGTCCGCACATTCCGCGGTTCGGCCGCCAGCCACGCGGCGGCTAGCGTGACGAATACGAAGAGGCCGCTCTCGGGAATTAATCCCAAGCGCCGCCAGTTGCTGCCGTTGAGAGACAGCGCGGCATGGGTCGACAATAATGTGGCAACCGCCGTACAAAACCAAGCCGCCGCCAAGAGGCCCACCAACCAGCGTCCCGCGGGTTCGCGCAGCAAATTGTAAACATTGTGTACATTTGCTCTCGAATATAAAAGAATTAGCGTCGAGCCGAATAGGAGAATCGCGACTTTCGGCGTAACATCGAAATGAGAAAACCAGCCGGGCGCGATTATCAGCGGGACTAACGCCAGCGTCAGCGGCGGGATGAAACGCATTGCGGAAGACCTAAGGCTCATTCGGAGTCAGCAATAGTATGTACGATTCCTTTGACGCATTCGAGTACATCGATTACTTGCGAGGGCGCTGGCAGGTCATGGCCATCGCCTGCGGCTCGGCGCTGCTGATTTCTTTTTCCGCGAGCTGGCTGCTCCCCAAGCGTTATACCGCGACCGCCAGCGTGGTGATCGAGCCACCGGGCGGCGCCGACACACGCTACGGTACGGCGGTCAGCGCGGTGTATCTGGAATCTCTGAAGAGCTACGAAAGTTTCGCCTTGAGCGACACCTTGTTCGCGCGCGCGGTGCAACAATTTCATCTTCAGGATGCCCAACATCCACAGGCCATCGAAGGATTGAAGCGCCAGGTTCTCAAGGTTTCGAAGCGCCGTGATACCAAGATTCTGGAGGTCAGCGTTACGCTTTCGGACCCCAAAGTGGCGCAAAAGGTCGCGCAGTTTCTCGCCCAGGAGACCGTCGCCATCAGCCGCGGAGAAAGCCAGGCCACCGACGATGCGTTCGTCGAACAAGCGCAGCAGCAGCTAGCCGATGCGCGCAAACGGCTCGAAAACGATCAAAAGCAGTGGGCGGATCTCACCGCGAGCCAGCCGATTGCATCTTTGCAAAGCGAGATTGATTCCTCCGTCGAGTTCCAAGCAACATTGCGGCAGCAATTGGTGGACGCGCAGTCAAACGTCGCTGAATATCGGCAAACCAGCGGGCAATTCGCACGCGAGCAGTTTCAGGCTGCGCAGGCGCGCGCGGCCCTGCTGGAAAAACGGATTGAGGAGCTGGGCCGCGAAATTCAGGCCAAGAGCACCATGCTTTCGCGCCGGGGAGCAGCGCGCGGCGTCCTGCAAGCAGAACTGACAATGGCGCAGTCCCTTTACCAATCCGACACTGCGCGCGTTCGGGAGATTCGCGCCACCGCCGGGTCGCACGCCGAGCAGTTGCGCGTGCTCGACCCCGGCATTGTTCCCGAGCGTCCCAGCGCGCCCAATACGGCCCTCAATGTCACCGCAGCTTTTCTGCTCGCGCTGGTTGCTTCGCTCGTCTATCTCAGCACTGGGTTCGCTTACCGGCGCCGTAGGATCGGATTCCAAACTGAGTCCGCCCGCGGGATGCTCGCATGATCGCCGCGCTGCATGCTCCCGGCCGCAAAAAGGTGCTGGCCGGCCTCGCAGTAGGAACCTATGCCTCGCTGGTGGCGCTGGCTCCGGGGCTCAGCGCGAAGGCGGTACTGTGTGTACCTCTGATCGCAGTCCCGATTGCCTGGCCGATCGTCCGCACGCCCAGGGCTTGGTTGGCGCTGTTCTTCGCCTGCGCACTGTTGCTGCCTCCGCTGCCGATCCAACTCGGCGATTCCGGCCCGCACATCGCGCTTGTGTTCGCGGCCGCCGGCGTGCTGATCGGCTGGCTGCGCCTTTCCGAATGGCGCTTCGACATCGATTCGCTGTCAGGAAGCATTCTGGCTTTTGTCGCCATCGTCCTCGCCAGCGTAGCGCTGGCGCTCATTTACTCCGGCTGGTCGATCGCCGCCGCCAGTTTCGCGCGCATGCTGCTGCTGGGAATTTCGGCCTACGTGTTTCTCTACGTGGCGAACGGCCCTGGACGGATGCACGCCGCGCAAGGCTTTCGATGGATCCGGCTGTTGTTCTGGACTGCATCGCTCTCGGCTCTTTTCGCGTGCGTCGATTTCTACTACCAGTTTCCTGCGCCCGCGGGCTTCGAACAGCAGTTCATCTGGGTCGAGACGGGAGTGTTTCGCCGCGCGCAGGGAGTTTTCTACGAAGCCAGTACGCTTGGCAACCTGTGCGCATTTTTTCTGGTGATGATCGCAGTCGCATTATTTCGGCCCCGGTGCGCTCAATCTCTCTCACCGTTCGCCTTGCTGGCGGGCGGATCGGCGCTAGGCGCGGCGCTGGTTTTGTCCTATTCGCGCGCCTCGCTGATCAACGTGGCGGTCGCGATGCTGGTGCTGCTCTGGTTTCATCGCGATCGCATTCGCTGGCGTCGAGTTGCAATTGGCGCCAGTCTGTTCGCGGGTGGTCTTCTCCTTCTCCGAGTCGCGTCCCCGGTCTTCAGCGGGCCTATTGGCAGCGCATTGCGGCGGCGTTCCAGTTCTTCAGCGAATCGCCGAATATGGTGCTCTCGGGCCGCCTCCAAAGTTGGCGGACGCTGCTGGATTTTCTTGCCTCTCATCCCTGGCACCTGCTGCTGGGCGTCGGATATAAGACTCTGCCTTACTCGGATTTCATCGGTGCCACCGCCATCGGCGACAACACCTACCTGACGTTGCTGGCCGAAACGGGAATCGTCGGTTTGGCCGCGGTGATCGCGTTGAACTGCGCTATCTTGGTGCGCGCCTATCGCGCGGCTCGCACTGGCGACGATCTGCGTTCGTTTTGCGGGGTCTGGATGCTGTGCTTCTGGTCGGGCCAAGTAGTGCAAATGTTCTCGGCCGATCTGCTTACCTACTGGCGCGTTCTGCCGGTGTACCTCTTCGTGCTGGCTCTAGCAGCGTGAACATTTTATTTTTAGATCAGTTCAGCCAGATGGGCGGCGCGCAGCAGGGCTTGCTCGATACCGTGGCTGCGGCGCGCTGGCGCAGATGGCAGACCTGGGCGGCGCTTCCTCCAGGCGGCCCGCTGATCACCCGGCTGGAATCGCTCGACGCGACGGTTGTCCAGGTTCCCTGCGGCCCATATCAATCGGGAGCCAAGCGCATCCAGGATTTCTTCCGCTTCGGTTCAGACCTGACGCGGCAGGTTCGTTTGCTCAGCGATCTGAAGAGTCGCGTCCGGTTCGATCTGATCTACGTGAACGGCCCGCGCTTGTTACCCGCCGCGGCACTGATGTCGCGCGGCCGTCCGCCGGTGCTGTTTCACACGCACAGCCATGTGGAACAAGCTTTGGCGCGACGCCTGGCAAGCTGGAGCATTCGTCGGACCCGCGCGGCTGTGGTGGGATGCAGCCATTCCGTGTTGGCTCAATTTCGCGATGACGTGGCAAGGCACAAACAGTTCATAATCCCCAACGGCGTCCGCGAGGTCCCGTTTCGCGAGCGAGATTTCCCGCACGATGGGAGATGGCGGATCGGCATGATCGCACGGATCAGCCGCGAAAAAGGCCAGGCTGAGTTCGTTCGCGCGGCCGCTCTTTTAAGCGCCGAAATGCCCGACGCGCGGTTCGTCATCTGCGGATCGCCGCTGTTCGCCGGCGAATCGTATTTCAACGAGGTCGGGGAACTGGCGCGCGGCCTGCCTGTCGATTTCCTTGGGTGGCGTGAAGACATCGATGCCGTGTTAACAGAGCTCGATTTGCTGGTGGTCCCTTCCAAGCTGGAGGGCATGGGTCGAGTGGTGGTGGAAGCGTACTCGGCCGGTGTTCCAGTGATCGCCTTTGCCGTGGGTGGGATTCCGGAAGTGATGCTGGATGGCGAAACGGGTTTCCTGGTTCAGGATCGCACGGCTGACGCTCTGGCTCAGTGCATTCGCGAGACCTCGCGAGCAGACCCGCAGGACTTACATCGAATCGCGTCCAACGCCCGCCGCGCCTGGGAGACTAGTTACAACGTCGCGGCCTATCAGCAACGGATCACGGAGCTGATGGAGCGGCTGGCTTCAGATCGGCGAGCAGAAAACGAAACAGAAGCGCGGCTGCTCCACAAATAAGCCCTGCGGCGAGAAGCACGGGCGGATACCCGAACCGAGCGAGCATCTGCCCAGCCACCGCGGCCGCCAGCGCCTGCCCGGCGAAGGACACCAGAAAGTTGAGCGCCGACGCACTGGCGCGCTCTTCGGCCGGCGCTGCTTCCATGAGAAATGTAAACATGCCAGGCTCGCTCATGTACTGCGCCATCATGTAAGCGACGTAGCCCACGGCCGCCCAAACCGGGCCCGCCGCAGCCGCCAGGCCCGCCAGAGCGACCCCAGTGGCAGCTTGCATTCCGGCAATTCCGCGAACCAAGCCGAACCGCCGGAACACCAGAGGCGAAGCCAGGATCACTACGATCTGCGCGATCTGCGACACCGACACCACATAGCCGATGTGCTCGATTGGCAGGTGGACGCGCCGGGCGAAAAAAACGTTGAAGAATGGATTGAACGCTCCGGTGCCCAGGTTCCACACCAGTATCGCCGACAGGAAACGCAGCACCAGCGGGCTCGGCCAGTTGAATTTTCGCGCGGCCGGCAATCCTTCGCCCATATTCACGCGCGCCAGCGCCAGCATGGCAAGCAACACCATCACACAGCCGGCCAGCAGCGACTCGCGGTAGGACTGCACGCTCGAAGACGCCCAATGCATGCGCGACAACCATCCCGGCAAATGTCCGGCTGCCTGCGCTCCCAGCACACCGATCGCAATTCCAGCCGAAGATATCAAGCTGAAACCTCGCGCCCTGTTTTTAGCGGTTGTTAACTGAGCGATGGCCGGCGCCCAAGCTACTGGCCATGCCGCGGTCGTCACGCCCGCCACGGCCGCCATGCCGAGTAACGCCGGCGCGCGGGTCCAGTAGGCGCGCGCAGCCGAAACCAAGGCAGTCAAACCGAAGGCGGCCTGTATGGTTCTTCGCAGGCCAAAACGCCGCAGTGCCACCGCCGCAAGCAACGTGCCGGCAATGCTTCCAGCGGTCATGATTCCGGACACGCGCCCGATGAAGTCTTCGCGAAAGCCCAACTGGAGCAGGTAGAGATTGTAGAGGAAAACGAATATGAACATGCCGAAGTCGAAGAAGCCTTCGGCGAAGAAGAATCGCCAGTATTGCGATCCAAGCCCGGCGCTCCACCCGAACCAATGGATGGCGCTGCGGGCTGTCGGGAGCAAGGCGCGCAGATGATGCCGAGTCCGCGCCGCCGCGTAGGCCGCGTACTTCCAATGTGCGAGCCAGCGGACGCGCCTGGTGAGCTGCTCCTTGGGAATTGCCACGGCATCGGCCGGCGGTGGCAGAGTCTGCGGAAACAATCGGCGGCGCAACACCGTGAGACGCGCGCGCTTGGAATCGAGCAGGCTCCAATGCAGCCACAATTCATTTTTATCGGGAACGAACAGACTGGACAACGGCGAGCCGGAATAAATCTCCAGCCAGCGGTTCACCTCCGCAGGCAGTTGTTCAATTTCATCGCGCGCAGCGGCCGGCATCCGGCAATTGAACCAGCTCTGCGCCAGCGCGAAACAGATGGCCTCCAGACGCCGGAGCGATGGATGGTGCAGCTCGCGCCAGCATTTCCAAAAGGCGTCGCAATCCGTGCCGTGGTCCAACATCCAGGCGATTTCGTAGACATGCGACGGACGCAAGCTGCCGCGAAGAAGATGGCGCATCAGATGCAACGATGCGACCGCAACTTCATCGGCCGGATGGAATCCGGTGAAGCGCAGATCGTCGATGCATCTCAGCTGGCGCCGATCCCAAAACTGCCCGAGCCCTTCGGCACCGAAGCGCTCAGTTTCCCGATCCCACACGGCAAAATGCAGCTCCAGCGGCATGAGCGCATCCGGATCGAAGTAATCGCCGCGCCAGACCCAGCCCGTCTTGCGAATCAATGTAGGCAGATGATTCATCGGATGCGGATCATCCTCGACAATGGGCACGTAGCCCAATCCGAGCGCTACTTGAAAAGCCGGACGAACTTGCGATTCGGTGAAGAATAGATCCAGATCGCCTTGCCAGCGATGCCGGACGTCATCGACAAATCGAGGCCAATGGCTGAACCCCTTCATCACCGCGCACTCCAGCCCCTCCGATTCAAATGCTCCGGCAGCCTCGCGATAAGCAGCCTTCGCGCGTTGCCATCGCCGGGCGGTTTTTTCGAAGTCGCTCGAAATGCGCGACCGCACCCAATCCGGCAGATACTCGCGAGTGGTCAGGCCCAACCGCAGCGTGAGCCGCGTGCGATCGCACCAATTGAGCGCAGCGCGCCAGTCTGGTTCGTTCGTCGCCGCGAGCAATTCCGGTTGCGGCGAACCGAACTGGAGCGCTCCCAAGACGGCGCGCGCGTAGGACGGTATGTTGAACTGATCGAAACTCAAAAATCGAATCGCAGTGCAAATTGCATTCGCCGCGGGTCGCCGGCGGAGAACGCCTTGCCGAAGAACGGACCGAAGTCGGGATAAGGACCAGGAATGCCAATGTTGGGATGGTTGAGAAGATTGAAGACCTCGGCGCGAAACTGGATGGTCTTGCCTTCCTGGATGAAGAATTGGCGATGCAGCGCCGTATCGACCACGGCGTTCCCGGGCCCAGGCAAAATGTCGCGGCCGGCGTCGCCGAAGGTGTACGGCGCGGGAGCGGAAAACGCATTCACATTGAAGAACTGATCCGCGTTGCGCTGGCTGGCTGGGAGATTGACCGACACGCCGGGCACGACATTGGGCCGGTTGGGCGTTCCCGAATTGGCAAAGTCCGTCGAGTAGTACACCGGATTCAAAGGCGTGCCGTCCTGGAAAGTCAGGTCGCCGGTGAGCTGCCAATCCTTGAGCAGCGGTTTTAGCGCCGGAGCATTCGGAATGGAGTACACGAAACCTCCGCTCAACCGGCGGCGCACATTGAAGAATGAAAGCCCGCGCTCCAGACGCAGATTTCTTTCGTCTTGCGCGCCGAAGCTTTCGAAACTGCCCGGAATTTCGGTATCGGCGTCATCGATCGACTTGCCCCAGACGAAACTGCCGAGAAACGACACACGCCCGGTGAAACGCTTCTCGGCCTTGACCTGCAGCGAATGGAAGATGGAGTTGCCGATGTGCTGGATCTGATAAAGCGTCCCGAGATCGGGAAATGTGCGCAGCGACTGCAGGTCTCCCGGGCGCGGCGGCAGATCCTGTCCGGTTTCGACGTGCGCGGGCGTGTTGAAGCGGCGAAACAACGTAAGATCGGTGCCTTTCGTGCCCACGTACGCAAGTTCCACCAGCACGCGCCCGGGCGCTTCATGCTGCAAGCTGGCGGACCACTGCTGCGCGTACGGCGTGGGTGCGTTTTTGTCGACGCCGTAGTAACTCGGGAAGCCGGTCGAACTGGTGGTTTGAAATCCGTTCTCGAGCGTCAGCACCGGCGTCAGTCCGCCGGGTTCGTTGAGCTGATTTTGGACATTGTTGCGCACCAGGTCGTAAGCCTCGATGGCGATGGGCGGGCTGAAATACATTCCATATCCGGCGCGAAACACCGTGTCATTGGGGCCGAAAAAGTGCGGCAGCCGCGCAGCCAGCCCGATACGCGGAGCAAAATTCAAACGATCCGGCTGTGTCACCGAACTGACCGGCTGGAGCAGCGGATCGTTCGGAAGCGTCGAATAGTCCAGATTCAGCAGAGGCAATCCGGCGTTGCTGTAGGGCGCGAAGTATTCGTAACGCAACCCGGCGTTGATGGTGAGATAAGGCGTCAGGCGCCAGTCGTCTTGTGCGTAAACGCCGAACGTGTTCTGACGCAAGTAAGCTTGCGCGTTGCCCACTTGCCGCTGCGTCTGGGCTGGAAAACCAAGCAGAAAATCGGCCATCGCGTCGCCGGTGGTGTTTGGATTCGCCGGATCGTCGGTGTAGCTTCCATCGAAGATAAAATTACCGCGGACAAACAGACTTTGCAGGTAGGCCATCGTGAAGTGCGTTGCATCGAAGCCGACTTTCCAGGTGTGGCGGCCGATGGTACGCGAGAAGCCGGACGAAAAATACCAGGTGTTGTCACGCTGCGTTTGCGGAAGATTTTCCGAATCCTGAACAGTCTCGTAATCGGACACGGTCAGCGCCGGAAGCCCGTAGTTAAACGGATCCGTGGCCAATCCCTGGATACCGAGATTGGCCAGCACGTTGGTTCCGAATGCATTGGTGGGCAGGTCGAACACCCGCAGCCGCGTGAACGCCAGATGGCTCTCGCTCACCCAGGAAGTTCCCGCGAGCGTGTATCCGAGCGCGACCTGTTGCGCCCGCGTGTTCTCTTGGGTAGGCAGCGCCGGAAACGAACCCGCCAGCAAGGATCGGTCGTCATTGATGGTGTAGCGCGCGAACAGACGGCTGCGGTCGCTCAAAGCGCGGTCCAGGCGGAACGATCCGTTGTCGTTGTGGTCGCGATTGGGCGTCGAATCCACGTAATCGTCGCCGTTGGCGAGCGTCGCATTGGGCAGCGGTTCGTACAATGCCAGGTATTTTGCAGCCGCGGGATCGATCATGCTGGCCGGAATCGTGTTGTTCGGGAACGGTGCGCGATTACCGTTCGCGTCCAAGGAAAGCGGATTGTAGATCGGCGATCCGCCCGAGAAATCGCCACCGCGCACGGCCGCGTCCGGCACCAGGTGTTGGGTGGATTCGGCCGAGCGCGACCGGAAACCTTCGTAAGACGCGAAGAAGTAAGTTGACGGGGCGATCGGACCGCTCAAGGTCGCACCGTATTGGTCTTGACGAAAAACACCGCGCGGCAGGCCCGGAACGTCGAAGAAGCCGCGCGCATCGGTGGCTTCGTTGCGCAGAAAATCGAAAGCGTTTCCGTGAAACACCTTGCCTCCGGGCTTGGTGACCACGTCCACGACGCCCCCGGCCGATTGCGCGAACTCCGCCGGCGCGAGCGAGCTTTGAATCCGAAACTCGGACACCGTCTCCATGGGTGGAATAACGGCGATGGCGAAGACGTTGCCGTCCGTGTTGTAAGCGCCGTCCAGAATGTAGCTGTTTTGGTTGGACCGCGCGCCGTTCACGGGCGCGTTGAACGCCACTGCGCCGCGATTGCCCTGCAGGTCGTTCATGATGTCGTGAGTAAAGCCGCCCAGCTGCCGGGGAATCGCGCCGGGCCCCAGCGTCACCAGGCTGATAATGTTGCGGCCGAGCAGCGGCAACGCCTCGATGAAGCTGGAGCCGAGCTGATAGCCCTCGCCGGCGTCGTCGGTCTGCACGGGCGTGGTGCGCGCGGTCACTGTAACTGAATCGTGAGCCGATCCAACTTTCAGATCGATGTCCAGCCGCGCCTTCTGGTTCACTTCGACAAAAATGGGCGACACGGTCACTGTTTGGAACCCAGTGTGTTCCGCAGTAACCGTGTACGCCCCGGGAAGAAGGTCGTCGATGCGATAGCCGCCGAACGCATTGCTGGCAGCGGCTCGCGAAAAACCGGTGTCGTTGTTTCGCACCGTCACGGAGACGCCTGCCACCGGCGCCGCTTTTTCATCGTGCACGTCGCCCAGCAGACTGCCGGACGAAACTTGCGCGGTGCATGGGAGAGCGGCGAATACAAGGAAAACCAACGCAACGTTACGCATGGTGCCGTCGCTTTCAGGCCGCTTCCAGGCCTGAGACCAGTTGGTTCAGGCATTCAATTGCGTCTTCGAGGCGCGAGTACCGCATCTCCCACATGCCGGCCTCCACCAGGCGCTGATGACACCGCTGTTGCGCGCCGCGGACCGCGCTCTCACCGAACGACCAGTATTGTTCCCACTGCGCCAGCGCCTTTTCCCGCGAGTAGCGCCGAATGGAGGCTGGGCCGGAGTCCTGGCGCGCCAGAAACACGACGTGATCCACCGAGTGGCCGGGCAACGTATCGATGGGCAACGCGCGCGTGAGAATCTCGATGGACACTTTGCCATTCGGCCGCACGGTAGAGAGATGCCCGGCGAGTTCAGGAAAAAAACGGCGCGCGTCTTCCCTCAGACGAATGCTGGTATGGTCGCCCACGGCGAAACGGTCTGAGCGCGCGCGCACCAGCGAGACGCCGTCGTCGGTGATGTAAGCCCAATCCGCGCGGCAGGCGGCATAGGCCAGCGTGCTTTTGCCGGCCAGCGTGTCTCCGCACAACATCACGCCTCGGCCGTTCTTCACAATTAGAGCTCCATGCAGCGGAGCCAACGAACGCTGCTCCATCAACATCTGGGCGGGCGCAAGAAAACGATAACGAAGCAGCGGATGATCCGCCGCCGTTCCGCGCGTGACGCAACCGAACGCGAAACCGCGCTGGAAATCGAACACCATGAAGTTTTCCGCGTCGCCGTACATCGACATCAGATGCTCGCGCGAGGCAAATACCGACTTGGGCGTCGACAGCAGGGTTTCGCGCTCCGTCACGGCCAGACAAAGCCGTACAGGCGTCTCGTTGAATTCGGGCGCGAATGCTCCCCAGCCTTCAGACGCCGCTCGGATCACTTCCACCGAATTCGTCTCCAGCTCGAAAGGGAATCCCAGCGGATGAAAAGTCCGGCGAAAGTGCAACTCGAATCCAGTAAACAGCACGTTCGGATGAATCGGCTCTTCGAAAAACCTCCGAGCATCGGGAAGCATCGATGTCAGGTTAAGGCATCAACGGAATGAAGCCAAGAGGTCATGCCGCAAATTCGCCAGAATTTACAACAAAGGTACAAACCAGAAACAAGCTGGGCCTTTAAACGCGTTTCAAACGCGCTCGGGCGTGGCATACTTCCTACCAGAGTTGTCATTGCTCCGATCAGCGATGCGTGTAGCGATCGTCCATTACTGGCTGGTGAACATGCGCGGCGGCGAAAAAGTGATCGACGCGCTTTGCCGTCTGCTGCCGGACGCGGATATCTTCACGTTGTTCTATGACCCGGAGCGCATGCCGGAGTCCATCCGCTCGCATCGCGTGCGCGCATCGCAACTGCAGCCCTGGCGCAAGCATTATCGCGCGCTGCTCCCATTGATGCCCATGGCGCTCGAGAGCTTCGACCTGCGCGGCTACGATCTGATCGTCTCGAGCGAGTCCGGCCCGGCCAAAGGCATCATCGGGCCGTCGGACGCGCGGCACGTTTGTTATTGCCACACGCCCATGCGATATTTGTGGGACCTGTATCCGGCCTACCGAAACGAATTTACGCACTCGCGGCTCAAGCGAACGCTGATGGCTCCGCTCGCCAACTACCTTCGCTTGTGGGACTACGCCTCGGCCGCACGGGTCGACGAATTTGTGGCTAATAGCGAGAATGTGCGACGCCGGATCTGGAAAACTTATCGGCGCGAATCCAGCGTGATCAATCCGCCGGTAGCGGTCGAGACGTTTTATTGGAAGCCGCCCGAAGACTATTACCTGGTCGTCTCGGAATTCGTGCCGTACAAACGTTTGGACGCCGCGGTACGCGTGTTTGCAATGAATGGACGCAAGCTCCGGCTGGTGGGCGACGGACCCGAATACAAATCGCTCAGACGGCTCGCTCGAGGCAACATCGAATTCTGTGGACGCGTGAGCGATGCGGATCTGCGGGAACTCTACGCGCGCTGCCGGGCTGTTGTGATGCCAGGCGAAGAAGACTTCGGCATCACCGTGGTGGAGGCGCTGGCCAGCGGCAAGCCCGTGATCGCGCTTGCCAAGGGTGGCGCTCTCGAAAGCGTTCCTACCTCACGTCCGCTGGGCGGCCTGCTCTACGCCGAAGCCACCGATGAAGCTCTGGATAAGGCCATCGAGCAATGGGACGATTGCGAGCGACACCTCGACCTGCGGGCACTACAGAGCTACGCAGCTCGATTCTCGGAGACCGAGTTCGCGCGCAAGATGCGGCCTATTTTATTCGCTTCCCAGGTGCAGCCGGCTTACGTCTAACTCGCCGCGCCGGTGCGAAATCGTGTTGATGCTTCTCCATCCACACTCGTCCCGCGCGAAACGCCACGCCTTCGGTTTCCAGGCGCAGCCGCTGCTCGATCCCGTTTTCCCCGGGCAACATGATCTTGCCGCCGGCGCCAACCACGCGATGCCACGGCAACCCGCGCGCATTTCGCAACGCCCATACCACTTGCCGCGCCCGGCCTGGAAATCCGGCGGCACGCGCCACCTCGCCGTAGCTAGACACCTTGCCCTTGGGAATCTTGCGGATGGTATCGCGAATAGTCGCCAGCATCATGCTATTGCGTCTTGTACCACGCTAGCGTGCGCTGGAGGCCTTCTTCCAGCGTGAACCGCGGAGCGTGTCCCAGATCGCGCGCAGCCGCGGTCCGGTCGGCCTGCGAATCTCGTACGTCACCTTCTCGCGCCTCGACATGCCGGGCCGGCAACGAAACGCCTTCCATTTTCTGCAGCAGATCCCAGATGCGGTTCAAGGAGCAGCGCTCACCGTTTCCGGCGTTGTACATCTTCCCTGCGACTCCGTCCGCCGTCGCCGCCTTCAGACACAGCGACGCGACGTCTTCGACATAGGTCCAGTCGCGGGTTTGTTCACCGTCTCCGAGGATAGTGGGCAGCCGGCGTTCGATCAACGCCCGCATGAAAACCGAAATTACTCCCGAGTATGGGCTGGATGGATCCTGACGTTCGCCATAGACGTTGAAGAAGCGCAGCGCGACAGCATCCAGTCCAAAACAGGAATGGAACACGCTGGCGTAATATTCCCCCACCAGCTTCTGCACCGCGTAAGGCGATTTGGGCCGTGGCGCCATGCTCTCGACCTTGGGCAGCGTAGGAGTATCGCCATAGGCCGAGGAGGAAGCTGCGTATACCACCCGTCCAACCTTGCCTTCAGCGCACGCGCGAAACACATTGAATGTCCCGTCGATATTTACCTGGTGCGAGAGCAACGGCTCCTCAATCGAGCGCGGCACGGAGGGAATCGCCGCGAGATGAAAAACCACGCTGGCGCCGCGAATCGCCGCCAGGACAGCGTCATAGTCGCGAATATCGCATTGCTCCAACTCGATGCGCGATCGCACTTCCGCCAGGTTGCGCTCGTAGCCCGTTAGGAAGTTATCGATCACTCGCACCCGGCATCGTCCCTGCGCGAGCAACGCGCGCACCAGGCTGGAGCCAATGAAACCGGCGCCTCCAGTAACTACGCACGTATCCATTCGAGCATTATTCCTTGCTGGCCACCGCGATCAGCGACAAGCCACGCCAGGGCAGCAACGGATCGATTCGCCGCCAGATCCAAACGCTTTTATCAAACACCTTCAGCACGGGCTTGTTGAGATGATCTCTGCGCAACACCTTGCCGAACAGCCACCAGCCCGGTGTTCCGATTTTGTTGATCTGACGCATCTCCTGCACTTGAAGACCGCTCTGTTCCAGGAAAACGCGTAGTCCGGCCCGGCTGAATCGCCGCCGCTGTCCTAACGTCTTATCCAGAGTCCCATACAGCGCCGGCCCCTGCGGCGCCAGCACCACCAGCGATCCACCCGGCTTGAGCACGCCGACAGCGGCACGTACCGCCATTTCAGGATGGTCCAGGTATTCCAGAACGTTCACGCATAGCACCGTGTCGAAAGGTCCGCCGGCTTTTTGAAAATCTTCCGCACGCTCGGGATCTAAAGCCAGCACCTGAACGTTGGGCGTGCGCAGAAAGCGATTGCGCAAAGCATGTAGATATAGCGGATCCGTCTCCGCCGCAACATATAGTAATCGCCGACTCATCAAGCTGGCGCTGAGGTTTCCGATGCCGGCCCCCAACTCCAGCACCGTGTCGCCAACCTGCGGGCGCACGATGCGGGTCAACCAGTTCACATACTGCGGCGTTCTCAAGCTGTTCAGAAATGTGCGCCCGTACGGTGCGGAATACAGATCGTCGATGAGCCAATAGTGCAGAATTACACCCAGCGCCTTCAGCCCGTCCTTCCAGCCGATCTTCTTGCCTTCCTCGTAAGTACGGCCGTGATAGCTGATCGGCACTTCATAAATGCGCAGTTTGCGCTTGGCAGACTTCATCGTGATCTCGGGCTCGAAGCCGAAGCGATTGGACCGGATCGGAATGCTCTTGAGCAAATCCGTACGAAATACCTTATAGCCCGTCTCCATGTCGGTCAGGTTCAGATTGCAGAACATGTTCGACAAAAGCGTGAGGTACTTGTTGATCATGGAATGCCAAAACGGCAGCGCGCGAGTTTGTTCGCTCACCAGGTAGCGCGATCCGAACACGGCGTCGGCGTTACCGTCCAGCAAGGGCCGCAGCAGCCGCCGATACTCGGAAGGGTCATATTCAAGATCGGCATCCTGCACGATGCAGAAATCGCCGGTCGCATGCTGGATGGCAGTCCGCACCGCGGCTCCCTTGCCCTCATTGACCTTCTTGCGAGTCAGACGAATGCAAGGCTCTTGGGCCGCCAGGCGCTCCAGGATTTCCGAAGTCCCGTCGGTAGAACAATCGTCCACGATGATGATTTCGCGTTCCATATTCTCCGGAAGCGGAGCCGCAAGCACCAGGGCCAGACTGCGTTCCACGACGGTGCGCTCGTTATAGACGGGAACCAGGATGGATAATCGCAATCCCTTAGTATATCGGGAGGTCATTTAGAATCGCCCGCAAATATGCTGGGGCCGTCCCAAGCTGAGACGTTTTACCTTCCGCGGCCACTATGCAAGCATGTCCCAATTCAGACCTACCCGTATCCTCTCAAGCCTGCTGTTTCTCGTCGCAAGCGCAGGCCCCGTATCGGCGCAGACCGTCGCTAACGACAACACAGTTCTGAAGCAGATCATCATCTTTGGCCGTCATGGCGTGCGAGCGTCAACAATCTCGCCGACCGATTACGCACTGTATTCGCCGAGGGCGTATCCCAGTTTCGGCGTCTCGACCGGCTACCTGACTGTGCACGGGCAGCAGGCTGAAGTCCTGCTCGGCACTTATTTTCGCGATTATCTGCTGGCCGAAGGCCTCTTGACAGGCGATAACGCAACCGATTTGGCGGCCTCGTACTTCCGTGCCAATTCCATTCAGCGCTCCAATCTAACCGCCACGATGTTTGGAAATGGGCTCTTTCCCGGCGCCACCGCGCCAGTACACTCTTACGCGCTGCAGCAACCCGATCCGGTTTTCGATCCCATAATGGCTAATGTGGCGATAGTCGACCCTAATCGCGCCGCGAACCAAGCTCAAGAAATCTACAACAGCGGCTCAGCCTTGGCGTCCGCTTATAGCGCGGAGTTTTCCCTGATTCGCAGCGTGCTTTACAACTATCAGAACGGAACGCAGCCGCCGCCCCCCACGCCATCCACCGTCACCGACCCGACCGCTCAAACGATTCCTCTGAGTGCCTCGGCCGGCCCGCTATACACCGGAAATGTTGTGGATTTGGGCGGACTGGAAGATACCGTGAATGCCGCCGATCCGTTTGTTATGGAATATGCGGCCGGCATGGCGCCCGCGGACGTAGCCTGGGGCGAGCTCTCGGTCGATGCTCTTTCCCAACAGCTCCGGCTGGCGACGCTTACCCTCAGTATCGCGATGACGACGCCCTATGTGGACCAAGTGCAAAGCTCGAATGCTGCCGCGCATGTGCTTCGTTCGATGAAGCAAGCCGTGATTGGCCAAGCCGTTCCAGGCGCATTTAGCGACCCCACGGCCAAAGTGCTCGTGGTAATTAGCTCCGACGCCTACGTAGAGGGATTGGCCGGCCTTCTTCGGATGCACTGGCAACTGGCGGGTTATCAGCCGGACTTTTGCGCGCCTGGTGGAGCGCTAGTCTTCGAAGTGCGGCAGTCGACGGACACGGGCGAGTTTCTGGTTCGCGTATACTACACGGCGCAGAGTCTGGACCAGTTGCGCAACTTGACGCCCCTGACGCTCGAGACGCCACCGGAAACCGCGCAGCTTGTGATTCCAGGCGCGAGCAAGCCAGGCGCGAGTTTCGACGTCGGTTTTGCAACGTTTCAGAAGATCCTGACCAACGCGATTGGCCGGCAATACGTGCAAGATCCTTCTACCGAGACTCCGCCCCCGGTGTTGCCGAGCGTGCCGCTGCAATAACTCATTCCGCGCACGAAAACACTACGTACCGCGCAGCGAGACTCGATGCCTCGGTGCCAACGCTGGTAAGCTTGAGCCTGGATTTGGCGCACTCCCCGCTGCCGTTAGCAAATCCGCCGCCATCGTGCTAACAGTAAGTATTGGCTCCCATCTTTGAAACCAGCCTGCCCGGCATCGAGCGGTATGCCCGCGGCAAGGTTCGCGACGTGTACCCGGCCGGCGACTTCCTGGTCATCGTCGCCACCGACCGGCTCTCGGCATTCGACTATATCCTCCCGGCGCCTATCCCCGACAAGGGCCGCGTCCTCACCGCGCTCACCGTCTTCTGGCTGGACCTGCTGCGCGACATCGTCCCCAACCATTTCGTCTCCGCCAACGTCAACGACTACCCGGCTCAGTTCCAGCCATTCCGCGACCAGCTGGAAGGCCGATCCATGCTGGTGCATCGCGCCAAAATGATCGACATCGAATGTGTGGCCCGCGGCTACATCTCCGGGTCCGGCTGGAAGGATTACCGCAGGGAAGGCAAGATCTGCGGTATTCAGCTTCCCGCCGGACTGCGCGAGAGCGACGCGCTTCCGGAGCCGATCTTTACGCCCGCCAGCAAGGCGAAATCCGGTCATGATGAAAACATCTCGCTCGAAGCCGTGACGGCGCAGCTTGGTCCCGCGCTCGCTGCCCGTCTGAGCGACCTGACTCTGGCGATCTACAAGCGCGCGGCCAGCTACGCCGAAACGCGCGGCATCATCATCGCCGACACCAAGTTCGAATTTGGCTTCTTGGGCGACCAACTGGTTTTGGCCGACGAGGTGCTCACTCCGGATTCCTCGCGCTTCTGGCCGCGCAACACCTATCAGCCCGGCGGCCCGCAGCCTTCCTACGACAAACAGTATGTTCGCGATTATCTGGAATCCATCCACTGGAACAAGCAGCCTCCCGCGCCCGTGCTGCCTGCCGAAGTGATTGAACGCACTTCCGAAAAATACCGCGAGGCTTATCGAGTGCTAACGGGGAAGACCTTATGAACTGGATCGATCTCGTTCTGATCATGGTGCTTGGTCTGTCGGTCGTCACTGGGCTGGCCGCCGGCTTTGCCCGCGTCGGCATCGGATTCATTGCCGCCATTCTCGGCATTTTCGTCGGCTTTTGGTCCTACGGAGTGGTCGGCGCTTATGTGCTCGACTATGTTTCCTCCCGTCAGATGGCCAATCTCATCGGATTCTTTGTAATCTTCTTTGGCATGGTCATCATCGGAGCGATCGTGGGACGCATCCTGTCGAAATTTTTCAAATGGGCCGGCCTATCCTGGTTCGATCGCCTGTTGGGCGGAGCCTTCGGTGTAGTCCGCGGATTCATCATCTGCGCCGCCATGGCCACCGTGCTGCTCGCATTCGCGCCCTCGCCGCCCCCGCGCTCGGTGATGGACTCGAAGTTCCTTCCCTACGTCGTGGATGTCGCCGGAGTCCTGGCCGCCATGACGCCGCACGACATCAAAGACGCCTTTCTCGACGCCAAGGAAAAAGCGCAGAAGGACTGGGAAGCGCGCCGCCTGGCAAAACGTCCGGGAGATGCGCGCCGCCAATGAAGCTCTTAATTTTCGACTTGGATGGTACGCTGATCGACTCCAAGATCGACCTGGTTCACTCCGTGAACGCAACCCGCGCCCACATGAATCTCGCTCCCATTTCGTCTGACTTAGTCGGCACTTACGTCGGCAGCGGGGCGCCGGTCCTGGTGCGCCGCGCGCTCGGCCCGGATTCGAGCGAAGCCGATGTCCAGCGCGCCTTGAGTTACTTTTTGGACTACTACCGCGAGCACATGCTCGATAACACCTACGTTTATCCAGGCGTGCGAGAAGCGCTCGATCGCTTGCACGACGCCGGCCTGCCGATGGCCGTCTTGACCAACAAGCCGGTGCGCTTCAGCCAGGCGCTGGTCCAGGGCCTGGGCTTGGGATCCCACTTCTTTCGCATCTATGGCGGCAACAGTTTCGAGCAAAAAAAACCGGACCCAGTGGGCATCCTGACGTTGCTCGAGGAAAGCGGCGCCGCCAAGGAGCGGACCATCATGGTCGGCGACAGCAACGTCGATGTTCGCACCGCGCGCAACGCGCAAGTGATGGCTTGCGGCGTCACCTATGGTTTTCAACCGGAAACTTTCGAGCAAGATCCGCCGGACTTGATGGTCGACGACATGCAGCAGCTCGCCGAGTACGTGCTCAACGGCCGCTGACGCCAGCCAGCGCTTCCAGTTTCCGAGCGGCTGCTCCGGAATCCAAAGAGCGTTCGGCCAGCCGCATCGCTTCGGCCACTTCCGCTGCCGCGCCGGCTGCGAGCAGAGCGGCCGCGGCATTCACCAGCACAATATCCCGGCGCGGGCCGCGCTCGCCTTCCAAAATCGATGTTGCGATACGGCGATTCACTGACCGGTCTCCCCCAGCCAAATCAGCCAACTGCGCCGGCTGGACTCCGAAGTCCGCCGGACTCCAGACGAATCGCCGCACCCGGTTTTGATGTACTTCAAACACGTCGGTCGCCCCGGAGATAGTTACTTCGTCCAGGCCGTCCGACCCGTGTACCACGAATGCGCGCTCCGAGCCGAGCCGGGCGAGCGCGTTGGCCATCAGTTCCGCGGTCTCCACCGACGGAGCGCCGATCAACTGCCGCGTCGCCCCCGCCGGATTCACCAACGGCCCCAGCAGATTGAACACCGTTCGCATCTTCAATTCCGTGCGAGCCGGTTGCGCGTGCTTCATGGCGGGATGAAAGGCCGGCGCGAACATGAAGCCAATTCCTACCTCGCGGATCGCGCACGCCACTGCATCCGGCGTAGTCAGAAGGCGCACGCCGAACTCCTCCAGCAAATCGGCGCTGCCGCATTCGCCCGATAGCGATCGATTCCCGTGCTTGGCCACGCGCACCCCGGCGCCCGCCACAACCAAAGCCGCGATGGTCGAAATGTTGAACGTGCCGCCCGCGTCTCCGCCAGTGCCGCAAGTGTCGAGCAACGGTTCGGAATCCAGCGAGACCCGGACCCGAGCGCTCTTCTCGCGCATCGCGCGCGCGAATCCAAGCAGCTCTTCCGGCGTTTCGCCTTTCATCCGCAGCGCCACCAGAAACGCGGCAATTTGCGCGGTGGTCGACTCACCTTCGAGAATCGCCAGCATGGCCTCACGCGCTTCTTGCGCCGAAAGATGCTCTCCGGATGCGACGCGGTGGAGGAAAGGCAACAACATGGAGGGCTTTAATGGTGAGTTTAGCACGCAGGGCTTTTAAGCAATTATTTCAGCGCAGAGCGGGGGCGCCTGTTATCAATCATGCAGGCCGGACAGCTTTCGCCTTAACCGGCAAGAACCGTGATACCAGTTCGCCGTTGAACGTGACGCCATTACCGCGCCTGACCAATAACTCATGCTTAACCAGGGACACTACGTCGCGTAGCGGAGTTCGCGGGTGCATGCCAGGCATATGCTTTAGCAAGCCTTGGTGTTAGTTCCGGCAGCTTTGAGATTGGAATCGGTTCGTCAAATTGAAAGATATCAAGCAGCAGATCTTTCTGTCGCGCCGCTGCTGTGGTCTTCTTTTGGAAGCGAAAAAAGTCGTGGACATAGTTAAGCCAGGCGCTTTCCATTTGCAGTTTGCGAACATACACGAGCTGCGATCTCAGGCTTTCGACGAACCCATCGAGAGCGTATGTCAAGAACGGAAGGACCTTGCCGCCGGATTCACTAGCCATTCTTAACTGATTCAAGTATTCGCGCCGCGTTTGATTGTAGTGGTTGCTGAGGAGATGCCCGGCCAGGCGATGGAACTCCCGCGGATAACAGAATTTGCACCTCCACGAGTCGTCCAGTTCTGCCGTTGCCATCTCCAAAGCCGTGAATCCACTCTATGTATAGATGGGCGATCATAGCTTTTAGGATCGCCATGTGGACTTCGCTTAGCCCAGACTTTGGGCTGAAATCGTCAGAGTGCAGCCATTCACAAAGCCGATCGAAAAGATACTCACATTCCTTCGGTGGCGCACCCCGATAGCGCATCACGCCCACTTCATGTCGACGAATCTCGCCAGCGACAACGCCCTCCTCAAGACTGAGACCCCTGAGAACGGCCGCATTTATTTGCTTGATGCGGCCGGTATTCAAGATTAGGCTGGCATCATTTTGAATGATCTCTAACATCCGATTACATTCCTGAAGGATGTTGTCTACTTCCTGTTTCAAATACTCCTTTGTGGGCGGCAACTCAAGCTTGCCTTGAATGTGGCGCAGCACCTCTTCCTCGGACAAAGTGTTCCCCTCGATACTGGTGGTGCCCCACAGCCCCTTTGCTAGATAGACCTCATGCAGTTTCGTCGCGATGTCGGGCCGCAAAGGCACATTAGCCAGATGCTCGCACTTGGATGCGCATTCGCCGAGCGTTAGCCAGAAGGATGGGGGCGCACCCCCGAGATGTACGGCGAAGGTCAACCACGGGTGACTCTCCTCATATTTCATCGGAGCTCGTGCATGCAACGATCTTGGCTGTCTTCTTGTCATAGCTAACTATATGTAATTGCTTTAGTTGACAACAACCAGCGTACATTGTTGTCATTGTAGCTGTCAAACCGTCTGTCTTTTCTAGCGCTGCACTAAGCTGCTTATTTTCAAAAACATAGCGAACAGTAAATGTTTCAACCCGGTAATCCATAACCGGACATAAAGGCTGTGTCTTTTGGAGCCCAAAAGGCCCCAGGTCATCCTATAGACGTCCCATGTGGCGGCGGGGTCATCCAAGCTACCATGGTGCTAGCGACATCTCGACTAAGGAGACCTCTGTGCGCCTTCGCTCGCTTCCCCTGCTCGCCGCTTCCCTACTGCTCATCGCTTCGGCCAACGCCCAAGCTCAAGGCCGCGGAGGACGAGGCGGCGCCGCTGCGTCCGGTGCACAATCAGAGGCCACTTCATCCAGCGATCGTTTCCCCGCCCCACCCGCCGTGGAAACAACGTCGAAAACCGAACACGAGATCACCATCAACGGCCGGAAAATCCCCTATACAGCCACCGCCGGAACGCTGGTTTTGAAGAAGGACGACGGCAAACCCTGGGCCAGCATGTTCTATGTCGCCTATTCCCGCAGTGACGTCCAGGACCCTTCCAAGCGGCCCATCACGTTCTCCTTCAATGGCGGGCCCGGTTCGGCATCCATCTGGCTGCACATGGGCGCTCTCGGACCTAAGCGCGTTGAAATGGGCCCGGAAGGCGAGCAGCCCAAACCGCCCTATCATCTGTTGGACAACGAAGACACCGCACTGGAATTTACCGACCTGGTGTTCATCGATCCGGTATCCACCGGCTTCAGCCGTGCTGCCCCAGGCGTAAATCCGGCCGATTTCCACAGCTTCGAGGGCGACCTGCAGTCCGTGGCCGCATTCATTCGACTATATCTGGTGCGTTCCGAACGCTGGGACTCGCCCAAGTTTCTGGCCGGAGAAAGCTACGGCACCACACGCGCTTCCGCCCTTTCCGAATACCTGCTCAGCAACGACGGCATCTATCTCAACGGCATCACCCTGATCTCCAGCGTGCTCAATTTTGAAACCATTTCCTTCAACTCCGGCAACGAGCTTCCTTACGCGCTCTATTTGCCTAGCTACACCGCCGCGGCCTGGTATCACAAGAAGTTGCCCAAAGACCTGCAAGCCGATTTGGAAAAAGCGGTCGGCGAATCGCGCCGTTTCGCCGCCAATGAGTATAACGTCGCCTTGATGAAGGGCGACAAGTTGCCCGCCGCCGAGCGCGCCCAAGTGGTGAAGCAACTGGCGCGTCTCACCGGCTTGTCGGAAGAATATATCGAGCAAGCGAACCTGCGCATCTCCATCCAGCGCTTCACCAAGGAATTGCTGCGCAAGGAAGGCAAGATTGTGGGACGCTACGACAGCCGCTTGGAAGGCGCGGATCTGGATTCGGCCGGCGAACGCCCCGAGTACGATCCCAGCTACGCCTCCGTGCAAGGCGTATTCACGGCGGTCTTCAACGAATACGTCCGCAAAGATCTGAAGTACGACACCGATCTGACCTACGAAGCGCTGACCAACAAGGTCCAGCCCTGGAGTTATGCCCGCTTTGAGAATCGCTACCTGAATACCGCCGAGATGATGCGCCAGGCGATGACCGAGAATCCGAATTTAAAGGTCATCATTGCCAACGGCTACTACGATCTGGCGACGCCGTTCTTCGCCACCGAATACACCGTGAACCACATTGGCCTGCAGCCGGCGCTGAGCAGCCATATCGGCCTAACCTATTGCGAAGCCGGGCACATGTTGTACACGAAGAAGGCCTGCCTGGACAATCTGCACAAGTCGATGACCGACTTCTATCAGAAGGCGCTGCCGACTCCGTAGCTGCGGCTCGGAATCGGTTTTGGGTGAAACGCCCCGCTCTCACCCACGCCTCTTCCGCTGCACCAAATGAAGCGCAATCATCGATAAAGCTGCTAATTTGCTTTGCGTGCAGCGTCTTAGAGCCGCGTGACACGCTTGGGACCGCTGAGGGCCGCAAGATTGCGCTGGGAATGTGCACCGACTGGGAGCGCTATCGGAACAAGAGTGCTCGGTGACACGGACTCAATGGCGAATCCGAACGCTCCCAGTCGAATCAAGTAGACTCCCGCTCGCCGAGAAAGTTTCCCGCTGCGCTCCAGCCAAACAAAACCTGCCTGGCAGTTATTCCAGTCAAATTTCCATCCGTCGCCTTACTTCTAAGGCCTGCGTCTAAGCGCCCGATCCTGATGCTCCGGGGGATTTCACCATCGTCCTCAGAGTTTCCACCCATGGCCCTATTCCTGAACCACGGCTAAGCGCTACGACACGTCCGGTACCGAACTATATCCAGCCAACGCTTCGGCTGATCTTTTGCGCGGCCGCACTGTTAGAGATGTCCAGGCCGTAGCCAGGAAAGCCTTGAATCTCACCGCCTGGTACCACCAAACGAATTGATTCCTTTTAGTTCGCGCAGTCGCCCAAGCCGCGCACCACTAGGATAACCGGTACTCCAGGCATTGTTTGGAGTACTAAGTGCTCCGGTACGGGAAACGCTGACTGGTTGTTCATAGAATGACACGTTGTCCAACGCGCCATTCCTAGCCCTCGCTGAAGGAAATCCAAAAACGAAATTCAGGAACGTAAGCGCGTGCCTGGTGCAGTATGCCTTGCGCGTGGTGGGAAAGGAAAGTCGGAAATGGTTGCAACAACGGGAAAGCTTGGACTTATCGGAAACCGAGCCAATCGGACCGAACCGCGCTCTGGAGTAGCTGTGCAGACCGCCCCAGAACCGGCCGCGACCGCGTCCTATGAAACCGATGCGGCTGAACTCGGGAGCAATTCGATGGACTGGACCGCACTGGTGCAGCGAATCCACGGCGGCGACGAATCCGCGATGGAAGAGCTGTATCGCCTGTTCGCCAAGGGCGTCCGCTTTTATTTGTGCCGTCAACTGGGAGGCCAGGAGATCGACGACAAGATCCACGATACTTTTCTCATTGTCGTCAAAGCCATTCGCCGCGGCGACCTGAGGGAGCCCGAGCGCCTGATGGGATTCGTCCGCACCGTGCTGCGGCGCCAGGTTGCCGCCCATATCGACCATCTGGTTCATCGCCGCCGCGACCACATTAGCCTGGACCTGAACTCGCGCGTCGCCGACGCCCGCCGCAATCCGGAGCAGCGCGCCGCCTTCCGCGAGAAGGTCGAGCTGATGACCGAAGTTTTGCGCGAAATGTCGGAGCGCGACCGCAACGTACTGACCCGCTTTTATTTACAGGAACAAAGCCAGGAACAGATCTGCGAGGAAATGAACTTGAGCGAGACCCAGTTTCGATTGCTGAAGTCCCGGGCTAAGGCGCGTTTTGGAGAGCTGGGGCAGCGGAAATTGCAACAACGGCCCCTGCGCGCAATTTCTCTGAGAACTTCCGCCAGCGCGGCCCACTCTGGCATGTAGAATCGCTGCTGGCCATCTAACGGCCCTTCGACGCTAAGCAGTCGGTGGCCCAGCTTCGGTCGCCGAGGAGGTTCTGTATGAACGCTGCTGCCTGCCACTTTCCGGACGACGTTCTGGAAAATTACGCCATGGGAAAGCTGTCCGACCAGGAGAGCGAACCTTTGGAAGAACATTTGCTCCTCTGCTCCGTTTGCCAAGAACGGCTCGAAGAGCTGGACGGCTTCGTCCAGACAATCAAAACCGCCTTGGCTGACCCTGTCCGAACTTCCCCCGCGAAGGTTTCCATTCGAATTCCCATTCAAAGACCACCGCGGCGGCGTGTATCGCACTGTTGTTCGTAGCAGGCGAACTCTAGAACACTCGCCGGCTCAGCCGTCCCACGGTGAACTTCGCCGTGTCCGCGACGGCCATCACCGCCATCACGCCGGCCTGCACCGGATCGCGTCACCACCAGATCCGCCGCCTCCGGCACGCTGCCGGCCATGTTCAAGCTGATCACCAGCAATCCCTGGGCGCGCACTTCGCGCACCGCTTTCTCGATCTCGCCGCCCATCAGCGCGCCCGCCAGGACCAGCGCGCGGGCCCGCGGCAATCGACCCACCGCGCGCACGGCATCGGCCAGCGCCTGCTCACCCACCAGCGGAATCGTATCCACCGAAATGTGCTCGCCGCGGATATTGTGACGGTCCGCCTCCGAAATGGCCCCGATCGCCACCTGCCCCACCTGCGCGCCGCCGCCCACGATGATGATCCGCTTGCCGTAGATCTTCTGCAGCGTCTTCACGACGTTCACCTGCGCGCACGATCGGCAAGCCTTGCCAGGTCCGCCTGCAAGACCTCCGGCGCCCGGCAGATCGATCTCGAAATAGATGCGCGACTCCGGGCTGCTCCTCGATGATCTCCACCGAAGCGATATCGCCCTTCGTGACCGGCGATCACGCCGGTCAATTCGTGCAGCACGCCGGGCCCGACCTGCGCCACCACCACGATTCCGATGGCTCGCTCATGCGCTCATCGGTGCATCTCGTACTTCCGCAGCAGATCGTCCCAGTGTCCCTGCGCCTTGAGCAGCAGCTCGCAAACCTCGCGCACCGCCCCTTGTCCGCCCGGCTTCTCGGTGACGTGCATCGCGCACGCGCTTCACTTCCGGCCGCGCATTGGCCGGCGCGACACTCAAGCCCCACGCGATTCATCACCACCACATCGGTTAGATCGTCGCCAATATAAGCGACCTGCGAAGCGCGCGGATGCCGGACCGCTCCAGGATCTCCTCCAGGATCGGAATCTTCTCGAGATGGCCCTGATAGACGTAGGTCATGTTGCATTGCTTGGCGCGCATCTTCGGTGGCCGGAGAAACGCGGCCGCTGATGACGCCGGTCTGGAATCCCTTCCAGGACAGCCATTGCAGCGAGATGCCATCCTGCGTATCGAAGCCCTTGGTCTCCACCATGTTTCCGGCTGCATCGGGAACATTGTAAGCTTTGCCGTCAGTCAGGACGCCATCCACATCCATCAGGAGCAGACGAATTTGCGCGGCCAGCTCGGTAAGCGGGCGAGGCATTAGAATTTATCCATGGTACTGCCGGTCAGATCAATAGATTGCACGCCCAGCTCGCGCATTTTCCGCGCGGCGCTGGAGACCCGCCCGTAACGTGCCGCGCCCACAATCGCGTAAGGCTGCCCAGACTGGACCGGCGCCAGCCGTCCGCGAGATGGGATTGTCCCGCCAATCCCAAACTCGATTCCGGGCTTGTCCACGGACACTGGAACATTATCCCAATGCCCTTTCGGATAGAAGTACAGCCCCAGCGCCTGGATCAAGCAGCAATAAACCGCCAGCACCGCGAGCGAGCGCTTCGCCCACGGAGTTCCAGCGCCCTCGATCCGAGCGCATGAGGCAAACACTGGACGGCATGATCTCGGGAGTAGCGCGGCCCCCAACAATACCCGCCCCACCACAAGTTGACTTCGCGATCAACCAGAAATGCAGCATCACAGCGAGCCGCTCGCCACCAACAACGGAGCGATGTTTGCGCCGCGCATCCGAAGCAGCCGGGAAGAAACGCGCCAACGCGAATAGGCGATCGGCATATAGATCAGCAATCCTCGCCCTGGACTCAACAAAATCCGCAAGCCCTTCAACGCCGATCCCGCCCACATCCCAAACGTGTAAGTTCCGGTAGGATTTCGAAAAAAGTAAAGGTTATAGGCCAGCACGAGCAGCCCGCCCAAGACAGGCAGCACCAATAAAGCGCGATATAATCGATCAGCTCGGGCCCGTCGCGACCAAGAACGCGGCACGAAGCGCGGCCAGCAGGACCACTTCGCCGGGCGGATCATCAGCGCGCAAGCCGCGCACGCCCCGCAAAGCCACAGCGCTCCCGCCGATTCCCGATCGCGCCACCAGCTTCCAGAAAATACAACGCCCCCACGATCGCCAGTTCCACCGTGGTGTGCTGCCACAGCGCCTGGCTGGCAATGGACCAGGTCGCCGTCGCCAGCGCGTACACTAGCGTCAGCCGCCAGGCCCAATAGCGGCTGGTCAGCCGGAAGAGCAGCGCCAGCATCAACACCGCGGAAAACGCCGCGATCGCCGAGGCCGCGAATTTCTCGAGAATTCGCGCCAGCACGACCAGCGACCCTGGATTCCAATCGCGCAGACCCGGGAACCACCAGCAGCGGCAGGTACAACGGCGTCACCAATACCCCGCCCGCGATCGGATACCCGCTGTAATAATGCCCGCCCTTGAAACGGATCACCTCGCGCGTGTATGTCACGTGCGAAAACAGCCACGGGCCGAAGCGATCGAGCAGCACCGAGTGGTCCAGCAAAATCGAGAACGGCACCAGCGAAGTACAAAGCGAATCGCCCGACGGGATCGGGCGCATATTGGAATGATAAACCGCAGTCAGCCCGGCGAACAGCAGAAGGTAAGGCTTAAATACGCGTGGCGCGCGAGCAGACACACTCTGAGTATAGGGGCGCTCAGTGTCCCATCGCCGCTTGCCCCGGCTTGGTCTTCTTGGCGAAAAACAAAATCACGATCGCCAGCAGACAGACCCCGCCCATGATCCAGAACACATCGATATACGCCAGCACAGCCGCTTGCTGCTGCATGGCCGCATAGATCTGGCCATAGGCGCGCTGCATCGCCAGCCCCGCATTCGTCCGGGCGGCGCCCAACTTCGTCATCGCCTTCAGCGTTTGCTGTAACAGAGGATTGTATTGATACGTGTGGCGCGCCAGAAAATCCTGATGCACTTGCTGGCGGCGGATCACCATGGTGGTGACGAACGAGATGCCGATGCCCCCTCCCATGTTGCGCATCAGGTTGACCATGGATGAAATCTGGTTGCTCTGTTCAGGCTTCATATCGTTGTACGAAAGGGTGTTGATGGGAACGAACAGAAACCCCATCCCCAAAGCTTGAAAGATGCGCCACCACATTAGGCTTCGGAAATCGATGCCCGCGTAAATGTTGGTCATATGAAACAGTGCCAACGCGCTTATGACCAGCCCGGCGCCGATCAGGTATCGAGCGTCGACGCGCGAAACCAGCTTTCCGATGATCGGCATGATCAGAATAATCGCAAATCCGCCGGGCGACAAAAGCTTTCCCGCCAGTTCGGCCGTATAACCAATCTCGGTCTGCGCGAATTGCGGAATCAATACCGTGCTACCGAACAGCGCCGCGAAAACCACCAGCATCAACAGGCATGCCACCGCAAAACTGCGATTTTGGAACAGGCGCAGATGCACGATCGGATGCTTGTTGTTCCACTCCCAAAACACGAACGCCACCAGCGCGCAGCCCGACAGAATGATGAAGCCCGTGATGAAGTGAGAAGCGAACCAATCGTCGCGCTGCCCCTTGTCCAGCACCACTTGCAGCGCGCCCAAACCGGTTGCCACCAGCACCAAGCCCAGGAAGTCCACCGGATTCCGCCTGGCCTCTTCTTGATTTCTGATCATGTGCGGTGGATCGCTAACCATGAAGCTGCTGAGGAACAGCGACAAGAAGCCGAAGGGAATATTTACGTAGAAAATCCAGCGCCAGGAGTAATTGTCCGTAATCCAACCGCCCAGCGTGGGCCCGATGGCCGGCGCCAGCACCACCGCCATGCCGTAAACCGCGAAGGCCATGCCGCGTTTCGCCGCGGGAAAGGTATCGGCCAGAATAGCCTGCTCGCTCGGTCCCAGCCCGCCTCCTCCCATGCCCTGCAATATACGGAAAAAAATCAGCATCGGGAGACTGACCGCTAGCCCGCACATAAACGAGCTGACCGTAAACAGCGCCACGCAAGTCATGTAGAATCGCTTGCGGCCGAAGCGATCGCTCAGCCACGCCGAGATCGGCAGAATGATGGCGTTCGACACCAGATAACTGGTGAGCACCCAGGTCGACTCATCCACTCCTACCGACAGCCCCCCGGCGATGTGCGGCAGCGCCACGTTCGCGATGGACGTATCCATCACCTCCATGAACGTCGCGATGGTCACCGTCAGCGCGATCGCCCAAGGATTGTGGCCAGGGTGCCAGCCTTGCGATTCATCGAACTCGGGCATGGCCTACTCCAGCGCAACCTTGGGCTCAACCGACATGCCCGGCCGCAGCCGCTCCAGCCCGCGCTGGTTTTTCTTGAAACGAATGCGGACCGGAAGCCGCTGTACGATTTTTACGAAGTTGCCGGTAGCGTTTTCCGGTGGGAGCAGGCTGGTAACCGAGCCGCTGGCCGCGGGCATGTATTCCACGTAGCCATCGAAATCCGCGGAAAGCGCGTCCACGTGTATGCGCGCGCTCTGCCCCGGGCGCATGCGCCGCAGTTGCGTCTCTCTAAAGTTGGCCGTCACCCACAGGTCGTCAATCTGCGTAATCAGGAACACCTGCTGCCCCGGCGCCACGTCCTGGCCAACCTCGGCCATCCGCTTGGCCACAATTCCGTTCACCGGCGTTGTGATTTTGCAGTACGACAAATTGAGCAACGCTTGGTCCACTTGGGCGCGTGCGGCCTCCACCGCGGCCTGCCGGCTGGCCACGTCTGCCCTGCGAATCGCCACCTGGTGTGGTGCGTTCTTGACGGCTTGCTCGGCTCGTTGCTGCGCTTCGACCAACTGCGCGCGGCTCTGATCCACCTGCTGGCGCGCCGCTTCCGCGCTGGCCTGACTGGCCGTCACTGTGGCCGCGTCGGCCTTTGCTGCAGCCACGACCTGATCGAACTGCTCGCGCGCGACTTCGTCTTTTTCCACCAGCGGACGATAGCGTTCGACATCCGCCTGCGCCTTGGCGTTGTTGGCTTGCGCTTCCATCACTTTGGCCAGCGCCGCTTCATAGCTGCGCTCCGCCGCGGCCTCGCCCGCTTCCGCGCCCGTCACTTCGGAACTCGTGGTCGCGATGCTGGTGGCGTTGGTGACCTGCGTCACCGGAATGTTGGGCTGCTCGGCGGAGGTCTGGTTTTGCGCTTGAGCTAGCTGCGCTTTGGCCTGCTCGAGCGCGGTCTGGTAGTCCCGCGGATCCAGATCCACCAGCACCTCGCCCGCCTTTACGAACTGGTCCTGCTCTACAAAAACTCCGGTAATTGTCCCCGTAATCCGCGCCGCGATTCCGCTGATGTGTCCGTCCACTTCCGCATCGTCGGTGCTTTCGTAATTGCGCGAGTGCAACCACCAAATGACACCCACGGCCGCAATAATCAGGACGCCTAGGATGATGAGGGCTTTCCTCAACGGGTGTGGTTTTTTCGGCCGCTCTTTGCTGAGCCGCTCCGGCTGCTCGGCTTCACCTTCCTGCCGCGGCTCATCCCCCTTGTGGCCGTTGCCATTGCCGGGTGGCCGCTTCTGCTGCTCCTGTTCCTCGCGCAAGCGCCGGACCTCCTCGCGCAGTTCAGAGATTTGCTCCTGCTGTGAATGCGTAGCTTGGTCGTCACCCGGCATGTTCATCTCCCTTCCACCAGGCGCACGATTCCCTGCTCGGTTTGTCCAACGGCCCGTCCCAAACTCACCCGTGCCAGGTTGAGTGCGTACAACGCGCTGATGTAATCCTGTTCGGCGGTTGCCACCGATTCTTGCGCCTGCACCACCTCAATGGTGTCGGCAACACCGGCGCGAAAACGATCCTGCGCCTGCTGCAACGTCTCGGCAGCCAGCCCGCGATTGGATTGGGCTACCCGCACCTGCTGCGAAGCTGCCGCCAGATCTAGCGCCGCGTTTCGAACGTCCTGCTCGGCTTGTCCTTTGGCGTCTTCGTACTCGGCTTTGCGTTGAGCCAGCGCGGCGTCGGATTGCGCGATATCGGCTTGAATTCGACCCGAGCGGAATATTGGAAAATTAACAGCGCCATTCACCAGGAACACACCGTGTGCATCGCGCGACGGGTTCACGCCCGAAGCCCCATAGTTGGCCGTAACATCGACCGATGGATAATATTCCGCCACCGCCGCGCTGCGCGCCAGCTCGGCCGCCTTCATTTGCGCGGCCGCCGCTTGCACATCCGCCCGCCCTGTTAGCGCCTGCTGAATCAACCCATTGACATCCGGCGCTGGCAGCTCGTGATAGGGAATGCTATCGGCCAGCGTGAAAGCCTGCGCCATCGGCAGCCCAATCAGGCGAGCCAGCGTGATCTTCTGTTTCTCGAAGTCATTCACCAGCGACGTGAGCCGCTGTTGTTGGGTTTGCAATTCCACCTGGCTGCGATTCACGTCGATGCGCGCGTTCAGCCCGCTGCGGTTCCGGTCCACGGCTTGCTGGTACACCGCTTGGGCCGTCTGGATCTGCGCATTGGCGGTCTGGATGCGCGCCGTCGAAGCGAGAATTTGCAAATACGATCCCGAGACCGCCAGCGCCACCAGGTCGCGCGCGTCCCGGTTCGACAGCTCTAACGATCGTGCGTTCTGCTGCGCCGATCGCCAATTCCGCAGGCCGGTCAAGCTGAGGCTCTCGTTGAAATTTGCCTGAGCGTCGAAGTAATTGAACGGCCCCACCACCTGCGGAAAATGGAATCCCGGAATCGGAATGTTGAAGCGCAATCCCTGCGCCGCCAGGTTGATCTGCTGCACGGATTCCTGCACGCTCCCGGTAATGTCGGGAAGCAGCTGCGCGACCGCCGCCAGCCTTTGCGCGCGCGCCAGCCGTCCCTCGTCGCCCGCCGTAATTACTCCAAGGTTGTACTGAATGCCCTTCTTGACCGCCTGGTCGAGCGTCAGCGGCAAGCTCTGCGCGCTCGCCGTCCCTGTGGGCACGCTGCCCTGAAAAACGCCCTGCACCTGAATCGAGGAATTGATGGTGTTAACGGAAGTGGCCGCGCCCGCTCCAGCCGCAGGCGTCTCCACCGGCGTTACCGCGCCAGTTTGCGGCCGGCCCGAAAGCGGTAGCTGCTCGGCTCGTGGCGCCTGTCCGGAGGGCGGCGGCCCGCCGAGTTGTCCAACCGCCGTCAAACAAAAGAAGAAACTACAAACTGACCAACGACATGCTGCCGGTATAAGCATCCTGCAAAGTTAGATGCCGGCACCACCCGCAGCATGTCACCATGACAGATTGTTAGAACGAGTTACATCCGCCAGCGTTACTCACGCTCGCGAAACTTAAGCCTGATACATCGTCTTCCCGCCCACCACCGTGCGGACGATCTCGATGTCCTTGATTTTGTCCTGCGCCACCGTGTGAAGATCGTCGGCCAGAACCACGAAGTCGGCCAGTTGCCCGGGCGTGATTGATCCCTTGATGGCTTCTTCATGCGAGTTGTAGGCGCCGTTGCAGTGGTATTGATCCGCAGCGCCTCGTCCACGCTGATGCGCTGGTTGGCGCCCCAAGTCTCGCCGTTCCACCCGGTGCGCGTCACCATGCCCTGAATGCCCATCCGCGGATCGAACGGTCCGGGACTGAAGTCGGAGCCCGCCGCCACCTGAATTCCAGCATCGAGCAAAGTGCGAAACGCCATGCAGCGCTTCATAAAGTCTTCGCCATAAAAGTGGAACTTGTCGGAATTGTAGTAGGCGTACGAGGTGAACACCGCCGGCACCGCATCCAGCGCCTTGATGCGCCGCACCAGGTCGTCATTGATCAGGGTGCAATGGGTGATCTTCGGACGCGCGTCGGCTCGCGCGGAAACAGCTTCTGCGCGCGCTCTACCGCGGTAAGCATCACGATCGATGGCGACGTCGCCATTGGCGTGGCAGTTGATCTGAATGCCCGCGCGATGCACGCGCTCCGACCCAGGCGTTCAGGACGTCCTGCGTCTTCGGTGAGGTTGCCTTGGTAAGGCGGATCGATGCCAGGATACGGCCTGCTGATGCGCCATGGTGCGCTCCGAGAACGACCCATCAACGCCGTGTGCTCGGACGTGGCGCCAAACCGGATCCACTCGTCGCCAAACCCGGTCTGCAGTCCGCTCGAGATCATCGCCTCCAGCACCTTGCCCATGGCCTCATAGCTCACCCGGTGCAGCAGATCTCCGCGCGCCCGCACCTGCTGCAGAGCGAACAGATCGCCGCCTTCGTGATGCACGCTCGTCAGGCCGTAGCGCACGAACTGCTTGGAGATATAGGCCAGCCCGTCGCGGTCTGCGCTGGAGCCGTCTGCTGCTGGCTGTAAATACTGGCCGCTTGCCCAGCCTTGTCGAACACGCTTCGTCGCTCGGTCAGTGACGCGGCCATTGAGTTCGCCATTCGCGAAATCGCGGTCGATACGTTCCCCCGGGCGGGTTGGGCGTGTTCTTGTTGATGTCGGCCATCTCGAGCGCCTTGCTGTTGTAGTACGAGGTGTGGCCGCCGCGATGATGAACCGACCACCGGATGGTCCTTCGATACCTGGTCGAGGTCGTGAACGTTCAGCTCGCGATTGTCCTTCACTTTGGTGTCGTCGAAGAAGAAGCCTTCCACCCAGGTGCCTGGCGGGGTCTGCTGCGCTTTTGCGCGCAGCTTCTCGACGATGCTGCCGATCGTCACGAATTCGACCACATAAGGATTGCCGACCAGGACGTCGTACAGCAACGTCTCGCCCGGCGCATGATTGTGGCAGTCGATGAACCCGGGCACGATGGTCATCTGCTTGGCGTCGAAGGTCTGCGTCTGCTTGCCGAGCAGGCCTTAATATCCGCGCTGCTCCCCACGGCGGTGAACCGGCCGGCCTTTACGGCGAACGCCTCCGCCTTCGGCGCGCTCGAATCCACGGTGTAGACCTTGGCGTTGAACACCACCAGGTCGGCATCCTGCTCTTCGGCGGCCAATGCAATTCCGGCTAACGGCCCGCCCAGCGCAGCGGCAATGCCGGCTCCAGTCAGCCCCATGAACTCTCTGCGGCTGTGACGTTTATTTTTCATAATGCCCTCCATCTTAACCCGCAGACGTGGTAGCTGGTGACGCCACATCCGCACGCAGTTGGGTGTAAAATGACCCGATACGAGAAGCCGGTTGTGTCTGGGCATGTTCCAAGTTCGACATTACATGACCACAGGAGGATCATTCCGATGAAGCGTTCGATCTCGATGGTTTCGTTTTTCGTGTTGGCGTTCGTAATCGGCCTCAGCACGCTTTCGCTGTGGCGTGCCCAGGCCCAGGGCCGCGGTGGCCGGGGCAGCCCTGAGGCGCAAGCAGCCCGCGCAAAGCAGGCTGAGCTCGAGCGAACCACGCCGCAATTGCAGATCACCGAGGAAGTGCTGCCGCTCTACGTGCCCGGCCACACCATCGGCGAAACCGAGGGCGTCTCCAAAAATTCTAAAGGACATCTGTTCGTCTATTCGCGCACCGGCAAGGGCGGCAGCGCGCGCGGAGGAACCGCCGCCGAGCTGTTCGAGTTCGACCAGAATCTGAAATTCGTCAAGGAGTGGGGCCAGGATAACTACGCCGCCTCCTTCGCGCACTCCGTTCGTGTCGACAAGTACGACAACGTCTGGATGGTGGACGAAGGCTCCGGCATGATCGTCAAGTTCGACCCCAACGGCATGGTCAAAATGGTGCTCGGCCGCAAACCCGAGGCGATCGACTACCTGGAGCGCTTCCTCGAACGCGAGGAGAAGGACGAGAACCGCTATCCGGTCGGCAGCCCCGGCTCGTTCAATCGCGAAACCGACGTGACCTGGGATTCGCACGACAATATCTATGTCAGCGACGGCTACGGCAACTCGCGGCTCGACAAGATGGACAGCAAAGGTATGTGGGTGGGCTCGGTTGGCACGCACGGTTCCGGCCCCGACCAGTTCTCCACTCCGCACGGCATCGCCTCCGACGCCAACGATAATATTTACGTCGGCGATCGCGGCAACAATCGCGTCCAGGTCTATAACACCGAATTGAAGCTGGAAAAATCCATCACCGGCATGGGAGCGCCCTGGAGCGTCTGCATCACACCCGGCTCGCCTCAATATATGTACAGCGGCGATGGCTTCAGCGGCAAAATATATAAATTCGACCTGGACGGCAAGCTGCTCGGCTGGGCCCAGACCAGCCTCGGCCACGGCCAGAACACCTGCTTGATCCACGAAATCCATTGCGAGTCGGCGCACGTCATCTACAAAGGCGACTGCTCCACTTGGACCGTGGAAAAAATCAGCGTTAAATAGAATCAGGCAAAGGAAGGGGCTCGGGTTAGTGGCTCGAGCCCAAAAACTGCTGTGCGCCCTTTTAAGAAATTCCGCTTCGAACTCGTCTTTGTAATCGCCGCCGCGCTAGCCTTGCCCGCTGAATCGTTCGCCCAACTCAACGTCATCACTTCCGGCGGATTCGCGGCCGCCTTCCAGCAGATCGTGCCGCCATTCGAGAAAAGCACCGGTATTAAAGTCACCATCGCCAGAGGAGCGTCGCAAGGCCGCGGGCCCAATACCATCGGCGCACAGCTTCGCCGCGGCGTTCCTGCCGACGTCGTGATCATGTCCAAAGAAGGCCTCAACGATCTGATGGCCGCAGGCAAAATCGTCCCAGGAACCGCCGTCGACTTGGCTCAAACGCCGCTCGGCGTCGCAGTGCGCGCTGGAGCGTCCAAGCCCGATATCAGCACCGTGGAAGATTTCAAACAGACGCTGCTGCGCGCCAAATCGATCACCTTCCCGGCCAGCACCACCGGCATTTACATGACGGCGAAACTTTTCCCTCAACTCGGAATCGCCGAGGAACTCGCAGGAAAAATCACCAACACCGGCGTGGCCGCGGTAGCCAAAGGCGATGCCGAAATCGCAATCCAGCCGGTCAGCGAGTTACTGCACGCACCGGGCGCCGATTTCGTCGGCACCATCCCCAAGCAGATCCAATACATCTCGATCTTCAGCGCCGCCATCGTCGCCGGCGGCAAACAAGCGGAAGCTTCCTACCGCCTGATCGCATTCCTGAAGTCGCAGCCCGCTGCCAAAGCCATCCGCGACAGCGGAATGGAACCGTTGCTATCGCGTTAGGGGCCCGCCCAGTTAAAATGGTCGAGCCTATGGCCCAAGTAATCGTTATCTACAACACCCCGGCGGATCCTGCCGCCTTTGATCGCTACTACCATCAGACGCACGTGCCTCTGGCGCAAAAAATTCCAGGTTTGCGCTCTTTTTCGGTCAGCAACGGCCCCGTGCAAGCGATCGGCGGAAGCGCGCCACACTTGATCGCAACCTTGAACTTCGATTCGATGGCCAGCCTGAGCGCTGCCATGGCCTCTCCCGAAGGCCAAGCCGCGGCAGCCGATTTGCCGAACTTTGCATCCGCCGGCGCGACCCTGCTGATTTACGACAACAAAGCGGTGTGAATGCGAGCGCGGGCGGCCGGAATCGACCGCTGCGGCCGCGTCCCTTTGATCACCCCTGGAAATCGCGGTTCAAACTCTCCGCACCGGCCCATCGATGTTGGGGTTCAGCGGAACCCAGGCCCCTCGCGGAACGTTGTGGCCGATATATCTGACGCTGCCGTTCGGTCCAAAATCGAACACATGGCCTTTCCAGTTTCCTGTGGGCATGACACTATAGTCGGGCGTGTTCAAGAATTCTTCCACGCCCATTTCCGAGGTCATGGCGGCTGGCTGCTTGGCCATCGACGCACGTACCGTGCAACGGAAAGCTTGGGCGGCACGCGAGCAGAAAAGAGGGCCATTCCAGGACGGATAGACCGAGCCTCGGTCCAAGACCGGGTCTTGGGTTGCGAGTGCTATCTGGACGATGCGCGCAGGATTCGGGCTCACGGCCGGAGGTGGGCGGCGATGGCGTTCCGGCCGGCCGTCTCCGCCCCGGCCCCGATCTGAGTCATCCCAGTGCCATCTGAGATAATCGGACCAATCCAAGAGCAGTTGCATGTCCGCCTTATGGGCGGCCACGTTTTTCCAGCGCTCAATCAGCGGGCGCACATTATAATTCGCCACATTGCAAGCCAGGAACTCAACTGTTCCATTCGGCCGGAGCAGCTTCCGAACCCCCTCGGCGAACGCGTAGAGGCGATAAAAATTTACCTCCGGGTCCAGCTCCAGCGCTCCCGGAATGCCATGGCAGTCGATCTCCAGGCTCTCCCCGCGTTGCGGATATTTCCGTGCCATTTCTGGCAGAGCAGACCTCCAGTCCTCACCGCTAATTGCGAAGGGCGATCGCTGAACATACGCGGAAGGGTAGATCGCCGCTCCGTGCACAATGTAGAACCGAACAGGGCCAGTGTAAGCCATCAACGGGCTTATCGGCGAAATTCTGGCGAGATTTAACGCATAACCTTACTTCTCCGGCTCAAACGCCAGCAACACGTTGCCCGGAAGCCCGCCGAAGCGCGAATAGCCCGAGTTCACGAACACCATCCCCTTGATCACCATCGGCCCCGGTCCATCGATCGCCCCGCCTTTGGCTTTCACGCCGTCCACGGTCTTAAAATCCTGCACCGTATCGTACTCCCACAGGACCTTGCCGTCTTCAGTGGAGTAAGCGCGCAGAATCCCGCCCAGCGTCCCCGAAAATACCGCACCGGGAATCGTGGTCAACGCAGCCGATTGCGCCGGACTGCAGTTGGGCCGCGTACCGCACTCCGGCGGAGCGGCGAACCACACCTTGCTCCCATCGGAAACCTTCAGCGCAGTCAGCCCGCCGCCCACCGCCGGATCCATAACGCGAATCGTAGCGCCGTTCGCATCCTTGATTCGCTTTCCACCGCGATCCGAAACCGCCGCGTAGACATTCTGCCCATCGTAGGACAAGCCCCATTGGACGCCACCATTCGCGCCGCCGCGTCCCACGCGTGTCTGCCAAACCACCGCGCCCTTCTTATCCGGATCGAAAGCGTAAACTATCCCCGACTTCTGTCCCGCCAGGATCAGCTCGCGTCCTTCGGGAGTTTTGATCAGCACCGGAGCCGCTCCAAAATCGAAATCCGGACCTTTTTCCGAAGGTGAAACATCGTTAGCCGTGGTTTGCGAGGCCCACACAATTTTGCCATCGGCGGGATTGATGGCCACCAGCGCGTCGCTGGTCAGCGTCGCCGGCCCCGAAAAGTTATCGCCCGTGGTCACGTAAATTAAGTGACGCTTGGTATCGTACACCGGCGTCGACCAGATGCTCGCCCCCGATGGACCCCATTTGACTTTTCCCGACGCCGTCTTGCCTTGCTCGCTCGGCTCCCCCACCATGTAGCTTTTCCAAACCTGCTGGCCGTCGCGAATACGCAGCGCCACTAGCGAGCCTCGGAACGTACAACAAAGATAATCCTCTCCCGACGAGCGCGTTTCCTCCCAGGATGCCACCGGCACATACACCACGCCGTCATGCACCATCGCCGCGCCCGTCAGACGCGCGGTATCGTGATCCTCAATGTGCTTCTTCCAGATCAGCTTGCCCGTCTCGGCTTCCAGCGCGTAATACCAGCCGATCTGATCGCCGAACAACAGCGTGTGACGCGCCCCGTTCCGGACCACGATCATGGCCGAACGAACCGGACCGTTGGCATCGTAGGTCCACTGCACGCATCCGCTCTCGGCTCGCAGCGCATGCACGGTCCCGCGCGCGCTTCCGACGAAGATCTGGCCGTCGATAAACGCCGGGAAGGAGAAAGCGTTCACGTCGCCGTCGTAACCAAAAGCCCATTTCAGCTTGAGCTTCTTCACTTGATCGATACTCAGCCCGGCCACGTCCGCCGTCTCAAAGCGCGCGTTGTCGCCCTTGGGACTCCATCCATCCCAGATGAATTTGGATTTGTCGTTGATCGCCACCGTCCGATCCTTGCAAAACGCCTCGGCCGGCAGCACAGTTTCAGCGGCATCCGTACCCAGGTATTTTGCCACCGCCTCGCGCTCCTCGCGCGGCATATGATACGCCACCTGCATCATGACCCCGAAGTCCAGAATCTTGAGGATCCGGGCCGCCGGCATTTTCATGAGCGTGTCGCGGGGAGGAATGCGTGGATTGCTTTGGTCGTGACAGCCGGAGCAGCGTTTGGCGTAAACCTCTTCGCCGGTTGCAGCAGCCAGTACAGCGGTGGAAACGGAACAGACCGCCGCCAGTCCAAGAATGCGCCAACAAGTGCGGGTCAAGTGCATGGCCGTCAATTTATCACAGACGCATGCCCGTGAGAAGCGGTGCTCCACTACCCACTGAACGCCGCCATGCTTGCCGCCTGCTCTATGGTCGTCCGGCGCAATCGCCACAATAACAGCGCCATCAACACACACGCTGCGATTCCCAGGCCGGCGTCAATCGCGAAAGCTCCAGTTACTCCGCGCCGGCCGTAGCCCCAGCCGTCGACAACCAGCATGTACGTGATCGGAAGATTGAAAGACGAATTCAGAAGCGAGAAGGTGGTTGCGGCCAACGGATTGTTTTGCCCAATGATCTCGAACGAGACCGCGAAGGAACACGCTATGGCAAGCGATTGGAATGCTTGCTGTCCGATCAGCGCCAGGCCGAATACTCCAGCCGTGCGCGGAAGCGCGATCAGGCTGAGCGTGAATAGGGAGCCAACGACGCCGATCGTAAGGTAGAGAGGCCGGAGAGGCATGTGCTTGGCCAAGGGTGGAAGCAGCAAGCTCCCGAATACACCCCCAGCCAACACCCCCACTCCACCCAGCAGGCTGACAACGTGCGCAGACGTGTGAAAGTCGTTGCCAAGACCACCCAACAGGTTGGTCAGCGAGAATGTACTGCAAGGCGCGACGAAGAGAGCAAGAGCCACCAGCACCGGGCGGCGGCGAACGAGAGCCAACACATCTGCCGAGAAGGCGCGGAAGCTCTCGCCCGCCAATCGGCTGTCCGGGGCGCGGCTTGGAATCCACCGAAATATCGAGACCGGAAGCAGGATCATGGCGGTAACTATGAGCGCCACCGCAGGCAGCGGCAGATTTCGTATTAATTCCCCGCCGAAAACCGTGATGATGCCGACGCCGGCCGTGTTGGCAACGGTCAGCCAGGCGCTGAGCTGATTCTCGTCTTCCTTGCGCGAGACAGTGGACAACCACCCGCACAGCGCACCGTTCGCCAGAACGATCGCCGCACAGCCAGCCGTGGCCGCGATCTCGAGCACAGGCAGATTGTGAATCGACAATACGCTGATCCCCATCAGCACCGCAGCCACGGCGGTGAGCACCGTGGCATACCAGCGCCGGCTGAACCGTACGTCCAGTATGGGACTGATTAGAAAAATGAAGAATGTAGGCGAAACAGCCAGCGCCGTGATCGACGCAATGGTAGTTTCGCTCACGTGCTGAGCCGCGAGGATCTGCGGCAGAGGGAGGATCAGAAAGCCTGTGTACAGGCCAAAACTGGTATTGGCGAGTCCCATCAGCCACACCGGTGGAACTCGATTGGTCAAGCGGTTATCCTCATCGGCCGGAACACAATCATACTATGGCCGCGTCTATCCGCCTACCGATTCGACTGGTCCGCCAGTGGCAGCCACAACGTCACACGATCCTCCGTGCCGGTGACTTTCGTGATATGACCCTTGCCGGTGACGTCTTCCACCAGGTCAATGTGTCCAGGCTCGATCGAGATCTTCTTGCCTCCGGCGACTTCGATCTCCCCCTGGCCAGTGAGCGTGATCACGTATTGGCGTCGTGGCGCAGTGTGCCAATCGGCCACCGAACCGGGAAATCCGCGATGCAGTTCGGCTCCAGTCACTGGAAGCATCTTGAAGACGTTGCCGGCGAACTTCGCTTCGATTTCCTCGGCGTGCGTCAGATTGTCCGGCCCGGTGAAGAGACGAGTCATCATGACGGGCTTGCGGGTTTGAGCTGTCACCAAGCCAACCGGCGGGAAAGCCAGGTGCCCGACGAGTGCGCCGCAGGCGAAAGCAAGGACCACCGCCAACAGTGTTCGAGTCATTAGTGTGTGCCTCTCGACGACCAAGTATATCCGCAGCCCGGCGGTCATCCTACCGTACAATGGGAGCGCTTCCAGACTTAGAGTCACATGAACGATTTGAAGAAGCAGGAGCGAGCCGCAATCGAAGCCGTCGCCAGACGCTTCTCGGCAACGTGGGAAAAGGGTAGCGATCCCCCCGACGCCTATATCATCGCCGCTGGAAAACGCGTTGCCGTGGACATCGCAACCCTCAAACGACGCGGCGCCGCTCCGGTTAACGCTCACAAGCCTCGTCTGAGGTTCGACAAGGTTGTCATCAGTCTCATGGAACGTCTGCAGGCCACGCTTAGCGAAACCGTGCCGGATGGAATGACCGTGTTGCTGACCGTCACCGCTCCCATCCGTTTGGCATCGAAAACCGCTGCCGCGCTGGAAGACAAAATCCAAACTCTTCTCGGGCGGAGATCGCCGGGTCGAGATGCGAAAGACGCCATCCACGGGAATCGTGTCCGGATTCGACTTTTGAAACACAAATCCGAGCGAGCGCCAAAAATGATCGGGTTCGTGCACAACTCCGATTCAGACCCGCTTCTCCTTTTGAACATGACAAGCGAATTGCTAAATCTAGCCAGCACCGAGGCTGGCAGGCCGGCGCCGAGGCAGGCGGCTGATCGATGGCTGGTTGTGATAACCACCGCGGCAAGCTCATTCTTAGAAACCTATCGCTACATCTATTCGCAGCTCCGCACGCCGACCGGCTTTAAGAAGATTCTCATGGTGTTCGCCGATAAACATGTCGGAACGTTGACGGAGTAAAAGAACGATGGGTTTGCCCACATTATTGTACCAGAATGAAAACCCGCATAACCATTGATAAGGCAGGCCGCGTCGTCATCCCCAAGTCATTGAGAGAAGAACTGCATTTGGAGCCGGGCGATGCCCTGGAAATGGAAAGCGCCGGCGAGCGGATTACCCTCCGCCCGGTACGCGGGACCGGCCCGCTCGCGAAGGAGCATGGCGTTTGGGTATTTCACAGCGGCCAACCCCAGCCCGCTTCTGCCACCCATAAGATGCTGGAGCAGATCCGCGCGGAACGCGACTTGGCGAACCTCGGCAAGGGCGAATGAAGGGTATTGCGGAGCGCACAGCCGGGGCAGTCACGTGCCGAGTGGCAAAGTTGATCCATTCTTGATCAATTGTTTAGACTCGCCGGTTTCGACGATCTCCATCCGCACGGTGTAGCGTTGTCCTGATGGACCATCCACGAATCACTCGCATTCCTTCGCCCCGCCCCCGCTCCCCGCGTGGCGAAACAAAATTTGCACAAACGAACCCAACCTCGCGCGGCCGGCGTCCCAAGACTCGCAGTAGCATATCCTGAAAGCATCATGCCCATCTCCGCTAGAAACCAACTCCCCGGCCGGGTTACCGAAGTCCAGCTCGGCGAAGTCATGGCTCACGTCACCGTTCGCGTCGGCAAGAATATCGTCGAAAGCGTCATCACCCGCCGCAGCGCCGAAGAACTCGGGCTGAAGAAAGGCGATGCCGTCACCGTCGTCATCAAATCCACCGAGGTGATGTTGCAGAAGGAATGACCTCGCTCGTCGACCGCATCGCGCACTTCATCGACCGCCATGAAATGTTTCGCCCCGGCGACCGCGTGGGCGTAGCTGTGTCCGGCGGCTCGGATTCCGTCTTCCTCCTGCACGCCCTCCGCGAGCTAGCGCCGCGCTGGAATCTGGAACTAAGCGTGGTCCACATCGAGCACGGCATTCGCGGCGAAGCCTCTGTTGACGACGCCGAGTTCGTCAGCAAGTTGGCCGGCGAGCTCGGACTTCCCTTCCATCTCCATCGCGCCGATGTCCCCGCCCTGATGGACAACCTGGAGCAGGCCGCGCGCGGCGTCCGCATCGAATTCTACCGGGAACTGCTCCAATCCTCCCGCCTGGATCGCATCGCCACCGGCCATACCCGGTCCGATCAGGCCGAAACCGTGTTGTATCGCCTGATGCGCGGCTCAGGACTCGCGGGTCTCGCCGGCATCCTGCCGATCACTGAACCCGGCCTGGTTCGCCCGCTTTTGGAACTAACTCGACCCGAGATCCAGTACTGGCTCTGCCAGCGCTCCATCGTCTGGCGCGAGGACCAAACCAACCAGGACCGCTCCTATGCCCGCAACCGCCTGCGCCACGATGTCCTCCCAATGCTGGCCGAATCGTTCAACCCGCGCCTGGAAGAAGCGCTGGCAAATCTCGCCACCCTGGCAAAAGACGAGGAGCGTTACTGGGAGGCCGAAATCGACCGGCTCCAACCGGCCATCCACGAACCGCTCGTCATCCCCGTTTCAACCTTGACCTGCGTCCCGGCCGCCGTGGCCCGCCGCCTGATCCGCCGCCTCATCCAAACCCTCAAAGGCGACCTCCGCCAAATCGAATTCGCCCACGTGGAAAGAATCCTAGGAATGGCCCAGTCCACCGAAGGGCACGACCGCGTCCAAATCCCCGGCCCTCGACATCTTCCGGTCCTTCGAATGGCTTCGTTTTTCAAAACTCGCCCCGAATCCCATCGAGCGCGACTTCTCCCTCCCCCTCCCCGCCCCCGGATTCGCGGAACTGCCCGGCTCCTCAATCCGTATCACATTGCAGGTGCAGGAGAAACCGGAGCCCGCCAAACCTTGTGTTACATTGGTGAATGAGTTGGATTTAGAGCGGCTTCGAACAGCCGACGGCGCCGTTCCTACCCTGGAACTCCGCAATTGGAGACCTGGTGACAAGTACCGCCCCGCAAGCCGCTCCCAAGAAGAAAAGATTAAACTTATGTTCCAGGACGGCCGGGTCCCCTTGTGGGAGCGCAGACACTGGCCGATTATTACTTATAATGGGATCATCCTATGGACGCGCCGTTTCGGGGCCGCCGCCGATTTTGCCGCCAGTCCCGGGGCGCGCGTGGTGCTTAGGATCGACGAATCCGGCTAGGTGAATGTCGCATCGGTCGGCCCCCGGATACGTCTAATGTTTAGATGGGCTCTCAGACGGTAGGAGAAGTTGATGAATAATTCGAATATTAAGACCGCAGTCTTCTGGGTCGTGATCATTATGGCCGTGGTGTTGTTCTGGACGCTGGTCCACAACACCAAGTCCCGTCCGGACGCTCAGCTCTCATACACCAATCTGATGAACGACGTGGTGGCCGACAAGATCAAGTCCGCAACCATAACTGGCAATGACCTGGTCGGCAAGTATAAAGATGATGACCAGCAATTGCACGCCGTCATCCCCAGCAATCATCAGCCGCTCGACGACGCCATGTGGCAGCACAAGGTCAACGTCACCTACAACAAAGAGGCGGGTAGTGGCTGGGTTTCCATTCTCATCAACGCCGTCCCGTTTGTTCTGTTGCTGGCGTTCTGGATCTTCATGATGCGCCAGATGCAGAGCGGCGGCAACAAGGCTCTCAGCTTTGGCAAGAGCCGCGCGCGCCTGCATTCCTCGCAGCAAAAGAAGGTCACCTTCAAAGACGTCGCCGGAGTCGAAGAAGCCAAGGAAGAGCTGCAGGAGATCATCGAGTTCCTGCGCGAGCCACAGAAATTTCAAAAACTCGGCGGCAGGATTCCGAAAGGCGTTCTGCTGATCGGCCCTCCCGGTACCGGCAAGACGCTGCTGGCCCGCGCGATCGCCGGCGAAGCGAACGTACCGTTTTTCTCCATCTCCGGATCTGACTTCGTCGAAATGTTCGTCGGCGTGGGCGCCAGCCGAGTTCGCGATTTGTTCGAGCAGGGCAAGAAGAATGCGCCCTGCATCGTCTTCATCGATGAGATCGACGCCGTCGGACGTCATCGCGGCGCGGGCCTCGGCGGTGGCCACGACGAGCGCGAGCAGACACTGAACCAGTTGCTGGTCGAGATGGACGGCTTTGAATCCAACGAGGGCGTGATCCTGGTGGCCGCCACCAACCGTCCCGATGTGCTCGATCCAGCGTTACTGCGGCCCGGCCGGTTCGATCGCCGCGTAGTAGTGGATCGTCCCGACGTCCGTGGCCGCGAGATGATCCTGCGCGTTCATACCAAGAAAACTCCCCTGGGCGACGATGTGGATCTTTCCATAGTCGCTCGCGGCACGCCGGGGTTCGCAGGCGCCGATCTGGCCAACCTGGTGAACGAAGCCGCGCTGGTCGCTGCGCGCCAGAATCGAAAGGTCGTCACGCAGTTCGATTTCGAGCTTGCCAAGGACAAGGTCATGATGGGCGTGGAGCGCAAATCCATGATCATCACGGCCGAAGACAAGCGCATCACGGCCTATCACGAAGCCGGGCACGCGCTGGTCGCGGCGATCTCGCCGGGAGCCGATCCGCTGCACAAAGTCACCATCATCCCGCGCGGTATGGCCCTTGGTCTCACCATGCAGCTGCCGCTGGACGACAAACTAAACGCCAATCGCGAATATCTCGAGGCGCGGCTTTCCATCCTGATGGGCGGCCGCATCGCCGAGGAGATTTTCATGCACCACATCACCACCGGCGCCAGCAACGATATCGAACGCGCCACCGATATGGCGCGCAAGATGGTTTGCGAATGGGGCATGAGCGAACTCGGTCCGCTGAGCTTCGGCAAAAAAGAAGAGCAGATCTTCCTGGGCCGCGAGATCGCCCAGCATCGCGATTACAGCGAAGCCACCGCGATCAAGATTGACGACCAGGTCCGCAAGCTGGTGGAAGCCGGCTACTCGCGAGCCCGGGCAATCATCGACGACAAATCCGACGCGCTGGTGCGGATAGCCGAGGCTTTGCTCGAGCGCGAAGTTCTGGATGGCGCGGAAGTGAAAATGCTGATCGACGGCGAAACGCTTCCCGCCGTGACTACCACCAAGCCGGCTCCTCCCGACGGCGGAGAAAAGCCGCAGCAGGTGCTCAAGCCCGAAGGCGGAAAACCGCTGCCGGGGCTGCTAGGTGGCGAGCGGCCTCAGCCTGCCTGAGGTGGTTCCACACTTTCCGGTTTACCTGTTCGACGTCGATGGTACGTTGCTCGATTCGGCGCAAGATATCTGCGCCGCAATCCAGGGCGCGCTCTGCGAGACTCGCCACAAAGACGTAAGCGATCAATTGCTGCGCCGTTACATCGGCCGCCATCTGATCGACCTGTTTCAAGATCTGCTGCCCGAATATTCGCGCGAGCAGATGGACGCTTTGGTGGTCGAGTATCGCCGCATCTACCTCGGGCGTAATCATGGCCAGACCCGTCGTTACCCAGGCGTAGCCGAGGCGCTGGCCGCGCTGCCAGGACGCAAGTCCACCGCGACCACCAAGGGCACGCCGACCACTCGACTGGTGCTCGAACGATTCGGACTGCTGCCCTACTTCGATCACGTGCAAGGCACCGACGGATTCCCGGCCAAACCCGAGCCGGACGTGATCCTGGCATCGCTTGCGGCGTTGGGAGCCGCGCCCGAGGATTGCCTGTTGGTAGGCGATTCCGCGGCCGACATGGAAGCAGGCCAGCGCGCCGGCGTCAAGACCTGCGCGGTGTTGTGGGGCTACGGCCAGTGCGACGAACTCGCGCGCTGGAATCCGGATTATTGGATTTCAGATCCGAACGAACTGGCCAGTTGTTGAAGATTCAGCCGGCCGGTGTAGATGGCCATTCCCAGGGCTGCGTGAATGCCCAGGCGGTCGAGTTCCCGGATCTCTTCGATGGTCGTGATGCCGCCGGCCGCAGTCAGCTCGTGCTTGGTTGTAGCGCGCAAACGCCGGAACCAATTGAGGTCGGTGCCCTGCATGAGTCCTTCTTTATCGACATAGGTGCAGAGGAAGCCCGAGCAATACGGCTCCAGGTGCGGAATCATTTCTTCGGCGGTGGAGTCGGTTGCTTCCTGCCAGCCTCTTACAACTACCTTGCCGCCGCGCGAATCGAGCGCGATGATCAGGCGTTCGGGCGTGGCAGCATCGGCGATCTCGCTAAGCACCTCGCGATCGAATGCCGCGGTACCGACGATCACTCGGTAGGCGCCTTGCTCGATCAACGCGCGCGCCCGCTCAGGCGATCGTACGCCGCCGCCGACCCGCGCAGTGGCCCGTGAAGCGATCAGTTCGACTAGATCCTGGTTCGAGCCTTTGCCCATCGCGGCGTCGAGGTCGATGACTTGAATCTGTGGGAATGCGGCGAAGCGCTGCAGCATTTCGAGAGGCGTGCCGCCTTCCAGCGCCTTCTCGCGGCCCTGCACCAGTTGGACGACTTTGCCGCCCATCAGATCGATGCACGGGATAATCATGGCGCCGGCCGGACAGGAACGCCGCGCCCGGCCAGGAACTTCTTGAGATCGCCAACGGTGTAAGTGCCGTAGTGAAAGATAGAAGCGGCCAGCGCGGCGTCGGCTTGGCCTTCGGTCAAGACGCGCTCGAAGTCTTCCGGTTTGCCGGCGCCTCCGGAAGCGATCAACGGAATGTGCGTGACTTTCGAAACGGCGCTCGTCAACTCGCAATCGAAGCCGCCTTGGACGCCATCGGTATCCATGGAAGTGAGCAGGATTTCGCCGGCTCCAAGCATCTCGCCTTCGAGCGCCCACTCCACCGCATCCATGCCTTCATCGTCGCGCCCGCCGCGAGTGAAGACGTTCCAACTGGCATTGGGATTTCGGCGCGCATCGATCGCCAGCACAACGGCCTGCGCGCCGAACTCCTCGCTCAGCTCGCGGATCAATTTCGGGCGGCGCACCGCGGCGGTGTTGACGCTGACCTTCTCGGCGCCGGAGTGCAGGATCTTACGTGCATCGTCGACCGATCGGATTCCGCCGCCGACGGTCAGGGGGATGAAGACCTTGCGTGCGGTGCGCGCCACCAGATCGGCCATGATCTCGCGCGCGTCGCTGGAGGCGGTGATATCGAGAAAGACCAATTCGTCGGCGCCTTGTTCGTTGTAGCGCGCGGCGAGTTCCACCGGATCGCCGGCATCACGCAGTCCGACGAAGTGCACGCCCTTTACGACGCGGCCGCCGGTGACGTCGAGACAAGGAATGATGCGCTTGGCCAGCATGGTTAGAGCTCGACGAAATTGCGCACGATGCCGAGCCCGATCGGGCCGGATTTCTCCGGATGAAACTGCACGCCGAAAACGTTGTTGGTTTCGAGCACCGCAGTGTACTTGGCCGAGTACTCACAAGTCGCGGCGGTGGCGTCGATCACCGGCGCATAGTAGCTATGCGCGAAATATAAGTAAGGATGTGGCGGTAGGTTGCGAAGCAGCCGTGCGCCGTTGCGCGGCTGGATTTCGTTCCAGCCCATGTGCGGAACGCGGGAATCGGCGGGAAAGCGGCGAATCTGGCCTTGAAACAATCCAAGGCCGTGCTGTTCAGGAGCTTCCTCGCTCGATTCGAACAGGCCTTGCAGGCCCAGACAGATTCCCAGGAACGGCACACCGGCGCGAATGCGTTCGAGCAGCGCGTCGCGCACCTGCATCTGATCGAGCGCGCGCATCATCTGGCCGAAGTGGCCGACGCCGGGCAGAATGATTTTGGTGGCGTCCCGCAGACCATCGCTGTCGCGAACCAGCTCGTGCTCGGCTCCGATCTCGGCCAGCGTGTTTTGCACGGAACGCAGGTTGCCGGCGCCGTAATCGAGAATCGTAATCATAAAAGCCCCTTCGTGGATGGAAGCTGGTCTTTTAGCCGCTCGTCTTTCGAACAGGCATAACGCAGGGCTCGCGCGAAGCACTTGAAGATGGCTTCGATCTTGTGGTGGTTCGAGCGCCCGTACTTCACCTGGACGTGCAAGTTCGCGCCGGCATGAGTTACAAAGCCGCCAAAGAAATCTTCCACCAGCTCTGTTTGCAGATCGCCGACCATCCGCACTTTCACTTTGTCGTCATAGACCAGCGCGGGACGGCCGCTCAGGTCGAGAGCGACCACGGCCAGCGTCTCATCCATGGTCATGACAAAGTAGCCGGCACGGTTGATGCCTTTGCGATTGCCCAAGGCTTTGGAAACGAGCTGGCCGAGCACGATGCCGACGTCTTCCACGGTGTGATGCTGGTCAACATCCAGATCGCCTTTGGCTCTCAATTTCAGATCAAAACCGCCGTGCTTGGTGAACAGCTCGAGCATGTGGTCGAAAAAACGGATGCCGGTGGAGATGTCGTACTTGCCGTGCCCATCCAGTTTCAGTGAGCCGCGGATTTGAGTCTCCTTGGTGTTCCGCTCGACGCTAGCCGATCTCATTGATGTCTCCCAGCACCTGGATCGCGCCTTCCTGATGGAACAGGTTGAGGATCTCGGCGAGGCGCTCGTGGGCCGGAGCGGCGATTCCGATGAAGGGGACGTTGGCCGCACGGGCGCAGCGGGCGTCGTCGACCGTGTCGCCGACATACAACAGCTTCTTCGATGGACGCAGCGAAGCGATTTTCAGCAAGCCATCTGGAGCGGGCTTTTCGCATTCAACGTCATTGGCGGTAATCAACAGAAACTTGTCGCGAACCCCTTCGCGCTTCAGCGTGATCTCGGCTTCTTCGGTAGTCCTGCCGGTAAAGATGGCCAGCTCAAACTTTGCGCCCAGCCGATCGAGCAGCCCGTCGCGCGGCAGCCAACGCTCGCGATGGATCATGCCTTGATCGAGAAACAAATAGTTGAAGTAATCGACCACGGTGGCGTAGGGAAGCTCGACGCCCAGGTCCTTGCAGATTTTTTGCGAGAGCGCCCAGTCGTTATTCCAGCCGCCTTGGTTTTTGTAATCCTGAATCTGGGCGCGCGTGATGGTCTTGCCGGTGAAATGCTCGACGGTGCGAACGATGGTTTCGCGATAGGACTCGCTGACGTCCACCAGGACGCCGTCCATGTCGAACACCAGCATCTGCGCGCTCACCAGATCTGCTCCAGCTCGCTTAAGAAGAGGCGGACCTGGTCGCGCGTGCCTACGGTGACACGCACGCAACCGGGAAGTTCATAGCTGCGGTCGCGCACCAGCACGCCGCGGCTGCGCAATTCATCGCGCAATGGGATGGCGCGGTCGCCAGCTTCGAACAGCACGAAATTAGCCTTGCTGTCGAAATATTTGATCCCGAGTTTCTCCAAGCCGACGTACAGCAGTTCGCGCGCGGCCAGCACTTCGGTTACGTATTTCTCGATGTAAGTGCGGTCGTGAATCGCGGCGCGCGCTGCCAGCACCGCGACGCTGTTCACGCTGTACGGCGATTGCGCCTTATGCAAGAAGTCGACGTTGCCGGATTGCGAGAACAGGCAGCCCAGGCGCATCGCGGCCATGCCGAACACTTTTGAAAAGGTGCGGCTCACGAACAGATTCGGGTAGTCATTCAAGAGCGGCAGCGCGGTCACGCCGCAGAATTCGTAGTAAGCTTCGTCGATCAGGACCGCGGCGCCCGCGGCTCGTTCCAAGATTCGTTCGATGCCCGCGCGCGATGTTCCGGTTCCGGTCGGGTTATTGGGATTGGCAATCAGGATGGCGCGCGTGGTGGGACGAATGGTCTGCAAGAGTTCTTCGAGAGGAAATGCCAGCTTCTCGCGGCGATATGGAATTGCCCGCACTGCTGCGCCTGCAACTTCGGCGTAGAAACGGTACATGGCATAGGAAGGCTGCAGCAGGAGTACTTCGTCGTCATCGTCAACGTAGGTGTTGATGAGAACTTGAATCGCCTCGTCGGTCCCGTTGGTAAGAATGAAATCTTCCGGATCGACGCCGAAGAATTCGGCCAGCTCGGCTTTGATCTCGCCGTACTCGGGATAAACCGAAAGGCCGTCCGCGGTGAGGTGTTCGCGCAGGTACTCGATTACTTTGGGCGACGCGCCGACTGTGTTCTCATTGAAATCCAATCGCAATTTTCCAGCGCGGCCCGCGGTAGGCGGCGAATAGGGCGCCATCTTGAGGACCGCTTCGCGCGGTTGCAGGACGCCGGGGGGCAGATCGATGTTCCTATTTGCCAAGCCGGACCTCCACGGAGCGGGCGTGCGCTTCGAGTCCCTCGGCGCGAGCGAGCGTCGTGATGGCGGGCGCAAGGCGGCTGAGTCCCTGGGCAGTCAGCTCCTGGACTGAGATAATTTTCACGAAATCGGCCGGTGAGAGGCCGCCGCGAATCCGGGCGGCTCCGGCGGTTGGAAGCACGTGATTCGGACCGGATGCGTAATCGCCCGCGGCTTCGGGACTGCTGGGGCCAATGAAAATGCTGCCCGCGTGCCGGATCTTGGGGAGGAGCGCCTCATCGTAAATCGCCAGATGCTCGGGGGCGAGGCGATTGGAGGCATCCACGGCGGCATCGATCGAAGGACACAGAATCACCGCGCTGTGATTGTGGATGGACTGGCACGCGACGGGCGCGGTAGGGAGCGTTTCGAGCTGGCGCGCGACTTCCTGGGCTACCTGCTCCGCTAATTTTCGCGAAGTGGTGAGCAGGATGGAGGACGCCTCGACATCGTGCTCAGCCTGCGCGAGCATGTCCGCGGCCAAATGCTTCGGATCAGCGTCCTCGGCGATGATTACGATCTCGGTGGGGCCGGCGATAAAATCGATGCCTACTTCTCCGGCTAGCGCTTTCTTGGCGGCGGTGACGTATATGTTTCCTGGCCCGACGATGCGGTCGACTTTGGGAATGGTGGCGGTGCCGAACGCCAGCGCGGCGATGGCTTGCGCGCCACCGACGCGAAACACATGTGTGAGGTTTAGAAATCTCGCGGCTGCCAGGATCTCCGGGCTGGGGCGCGGGGACGTAACGCAGATCGTGTTGACGCCCGCGACCTGAGCCGGGATGGCAGTCATCAGAAGAGTGGATGGCAGCGGATAACGCCCGGCCGGGATGTATGCGCCCATGGAGTCGAGAGGCCGGACGATGTGGCCTAAGCGGCGGCCATCGTGGAATTGAACCCAATTATCCCGCGGAAGCTGGAGCTCGGCGTGTTCGCGGATATTCTTGGCAGCAGTTTCGAGCGCCGCGCGGAACTGAGGAGAGACACTGGCTTCGGCGCCGCGCATTTCGGAGGCGGCGACCGTTACGCTGTTGCCCTGCAGTCCATCCAATTTGCGCGCGTATTCGAGCACCGCCTCGTCGCCGCGTTTCCGAACCGCTTCCAGAATGGGCGCGACCGTTTGCTCGGCTTCCGCCAGCCGCAAAGCCTTGCGCGTTATGAAATTTTGAGCTTCTTCGAGCGGAAGAATTCGGAGCATGGTTACATCACGATCTTGTTCAGAGGATACTCGACGATTCCCTGGGCGCCCGCTTCCTTGAGCCGGGGAATGATGTTGCGCACGGTGTTCTCGTCGAGAATAGTATGCACTGCCACCCATTCGTCGTCGCTGAGATTCGAGATGGTGGGCTTTTTCAGCGCCGGCAAAATGCCGAGGACAGCCGGGAGGCATTCCTTACGGACATTGAGCATGAGCCCCACTTTGCCGAGCGCATTGATGGCGCCGTCGAGCAACATGCGGATATCTTCCAGCTTGCGGCGCTTCCAATCGTCGCGCCAGGAATCGAGATTCGAGATCAATTGCGTGTTCGATTCCAGCACGGTTTCAATGATGCGGAGTTTGTTGGCGCGCAGCGAGGAGCCGGTTTCGGTGACTTCGACGATGGCGTCGGCCAGCTCGGGCGGCTTCACTTCGGTGGCGCCCCAACTGAATTCCACTTTGGCCTTCACGCCGTTGGCGGCCAGATAACGCTTGGTGGTGGAGACTAATTCAGTAGCGATGATTTTGCCTTCCAGATCCTTCACCGTCTGAAACGAAGAAGCTTCGGGCACCGCGAGCACCCAGCGGACTTTACCGAAACTCTGCTTGGCATAAATCAAGTCGGCGACGGCATGGACGTTGGCTTCGCTCTCTTCGATCCAATCGCGTCCGGTCAGGCCGGCATCGAGCACGCCGTCTTCGACGTAGCGCGCCATTTCCTGGGCGCGGATCAACATGCATTCGATCTGCGGGTCGTCGATGGCGGGAAAATACGAGCGCGAGCTGGTGGTGATGTTGAAACCCGCGCGGCGGAACAGATCGATGGTCGCGTTCTCGAGACTTCCTTTGGGGATGCCGAGCTTGAGCTTCATCAGTTGCTCCCGTAGACGCCGGCCGGGTCGTAGGCGCGCGGCTCGGATTCCTTCCATTCTCCTTGATCGAGACGGCGGAAGAAGCAGCTCTGGTAGCCTTCGTGGCAGACACCGGGGCCGAGCGCTTCCACTTTGATCAGGAGCGCGTCGCGATCGCAGTCGGTGGAGATTTCCTTGACCACGAGGCGATGTCCGGAAGTCTCGCCCTTCATCCAAAGCTTGTTGCGCGAGCGGCTGAAAAACGTGACGAAGCCCGATTCCACGGTTTTTCGGAAGGACTCCTCATTCATGAAGCCGACCATGAGGACGCGGCCGGTGTGGTGATCCTGGACGACGGTGGTCAAGAGGCCGTTGAGTTTGCTGAAGTCGAGATCCATAGCTCCTTAATAACATCGCGCACAACGCAGCGGGTCTCGATTATTTCCTTCTTCAAGCGAGCTCGACCCGCGCTGTGCGCTTCATACCAATAAAAAAGCCCGCCGTTTTGGGGTCGGCGGGCTGGGTTTGATTTCAGAAATCGATCAGAGTGCCGCCGACCGCCAGTGGTCGCGATGATGGTGGTGATGGGCGGCGAACATGAAACCTCAGTGTAGCATGCTGGCAGGCTACTGCGCTAAATCGCAGCTCTTAGCGCAGTACCCGGTGTCAAGAGTAGGCTGCACAGCTAACTCGATAGCTGGTCTGGCGTACGGCCACCGCAACCGAATCGCCGCACTGACAGCGCTCATCTCGCTAGACACATTTGTGGACATTTGTCGTGGCGGCGCCGCAAGCTTAAACTTCGAAAATCTCTGGAAGCTTATCGACCGGCATGAAAGCATCTCGGTCCTCATCGCCCTCAAACCTAGTTGGTGGAATCGCACCTCCGAGGCGGCCGACCGTGGAAGGGAGTATTATTGGGCATTCACAGTCCTCCGCAGCGCAATAGGGACAAAGGTCTGGATACGAAGAGCAGAAAGTTCTGTCCAGGGAGTCCCCGGGCTTGGCGGAGCCTTCCTCGATAGAGTTCTGAACCTGCAGTATCCAAGCGAATACATCGGGTGCCTCATTGAGGAACAATCCCGGTGCAATATCGAACACTCTAACCGCTTCGGCTAGCTCGCCGAGCCTCTTCGGCCAGATGAGCATAGATGCGTCCTGCCGGTTCCTTCATCGTGTTTGGATAGATGTCGCGGAACATCCGTTGCCATGCCCCAAGGCTTGATGGCATAGACGACCTGGAACCGATATCTCGCAATTGCTGCCAATCGGGAGACTTCCCTTCCGGGTTGCAATCGACTCGATGCGGACGGTTCATGCAGTACGAGCACACGCCGGGAAACTTCGCCCAGATCATCGCCTCTACGCTGCGGACCCGGAGTCTGCCACACAGTGCCAACCACCACGCGATGGCCTTTATGACAAACCGGTTGGGGTCAGCACCCGGCTTTCTCTTGTTCGTCTCAAGTAGACTGATGACGCCGATCGTTTCCACGAGATGGCCGAACAAATCGGCAGGGCTTCGACCAAGGTTTTGGCGCCAGTAGATTCGGTTTACGGTGCGATACCAATCATCAAGCCGACGTCCATGATTGGCATCGATGAATTCAGGGGTCGCCTCCCCAACAGTGAAGGCACGCAGAAACGGACCATTAATCTCTTCGATTTTCCTCGCCAGATCCGCAGGGAAGGACTCCACAGGTATTTGATGCGTCCTCAGCTGAAGTAGCCCTTTGGACTGGACCGTCTTGTGGGGATCAATGATGCCGTATACAACTCGGGCAACTTTGGCCTCAGCCAAACGCCTCGCACATGGAACTTTGCTCTTGCTCTTTCGATGGACACACGGCTCAAGGGTTGTATAGACGATCGCTCCCTCGGCGCTTAAACCAGCTTTGTTAATTTTCTGAAGGGCCAGGTACTCGGCGTGGGATCCTTTACGATCCTCATTTCGATATGCTTTGGCGAGGAGGTCTCCATCTCGTGCGAATACAACGCCCACCCGGGGGCGAGGTTGGTCGTCCTCCGGCTGGGACTTTTCCGCCTCCTTGATGGCGAGTTCCATCAGCTCTCGATCTGTCATGTCTCCATTTTGCCCAGGTGAGCGGCGATGCAGCTGCTGTCGTGTTCACGGACGAACTTGAGTACCGCGCTGGCCAGGCTCTCTCTAGATAATGAGGCGTCCAATACTAGTTTCCGACCGGCGAATTGGTTGATCTCGCGTTCGAAGTTTTCAAGTGCCTTCTGAAGCTTCAGCCGATCTTTTCTCATATGTCTCTCGGGTGATTCGTTCGCTCATCCTCTGCAGGGCGACCTCCAAGGGACAGTTTAGATATATGAGCACGTCGGGCTCAGGCAGCTCGCTGTTCGCCATAGCGATAAATCTGCGTTCTTCTTCGGTCTCCGCATTGTACGCCAAAGAAGAGAACCTATAGCGCGTACACACCACGTCCATCCGGACAAAAGCTGCTTACTAACGCCATCACGGGGTTGAAAATATGGTCTAGTCGATCGGCAGCGAAAAGGCAGCCGAAAAATTTGTCTTGAGCCGCTCTGGTGAAGGACGACGAAGTCGCCCGAGAAGTACGACCTAATTAATTGGCCAACTGGCCCGTGGGATGGTTCGGAGGTCAAGAAGACTCGTCTGCGAGCTGCGCGGAGAAATTGATGTGAGCAACTGGGCCTGCGTCGAGGTCCCTGAGCAATCGATGCCCTCCAGTGCAATGAAGGTGCCTCGATGATCAGCCCCCATTTATTCTTTGCCGGATCGGGAATTCCGGTCTCTCGGGAACACGAACAATCTCGTTCTTCAGTCGATCATATACAGAATCGATTTCGACGGACACCATCCGAAGTGCCGCTCTGCGTTATGCCCCAGTCATGCGCTTTCGATAGCAATTCCTCGTGCACGGCTGTGCGAATGTCACGGCTCCAGATCGTACGATGCCAATCTCCATTAGTGCGATTAGGACGATTCGCCAGTCGCGTAGTTCAGTAGGGTGTCGACGCGACCTCTGCATTGCGGCGGTCAAACTGGTCTTTACGGCAGAGCGCGGCTCATCTGATGTCTCCACCAGTGACAGTAATTCTGCGGGGCGATATCTATACTCAGTGAGCAAATCAGCCCACCGAATCTGATCGGTCGTTTCAGGCATCGTCAGCACCAGAGCAACACCGCTTCGGTTGGTCCCGAAATGAAAAAGACGGAATGGGTAGAGTATTCGGGTAGAGCGAGGTTTTTACGGCCAGTTGATTTGAGGACGCCTCGCGATACCTCCCGTTCGCTCAGTTGAATCGTCACCACCTCCAGTTTAAGCCAAAAGTTCGACAGGCTCGACAATCGGTGGTTTCGCGTCGAGGCTGGCATGCTCAGCAGCTCAGTTCGGTAACGTGTATTCAAGATCGTAGGAGTGCTGGCCGTTCGCGATCTTGATATCGAATGTTCCCGAAATGCCTTTGAGTTCGCCGGTTCCAGATCCGGGGACAATAGTGACAGACAGCTTGGAGCCGTGTTGATCCATAGTTGCCGAATGCTGTAAGGCAAAAGTGCCGCGCTTGCCGTCGAGCGAACCGGTGACCATTTCGATTGCGACGTATCCGGCAGCACCTTGCTTGGGATCTCCGGCAGAAAGCATTTCGCCCTTACTGGTGGCCTCCAGTCCTCCATGGATCAGTTTGTCAATCGACAACCTGGAGACTCCTTCCGCGGGGGCCGGGGTAAGTGGGTGGAGATGGGTGAAGTTGCCGGTGGCGTGGTTAGTCATAGGGGATTTCTTCTGCGCAATCATCAACGGCGCCAGCCCGAGCAAAAGGAGGACAGAGCAGAGCCGCAGCATACGTTGTCATTTTACGATGCCGGAAGGATCGGACGTCGGGTTTTAGAATCGACCGGGCTGGAGGTTCCACAGTTAGATTTTCTGGGCGAGAATTCGACGTATGTCATCTATAAGGGGCGCTACGATTTGTTCCAAGGCCGTCGCCATCGGGAGTGCCGTCAGCCACAGTTGTAGTGATCGAATACCAATCGTAATCTCTGCCTTGTGAATGAATTTTCCTCTTGCCCGTAGCGAATCCCAGCTCCGG
>CAVXJU010000094.1:0-41956 GCA_963761935.1 Terriglobia bacterium
CTCGGCCGCTGCAGGATTGGCGCACATCGCGCTGAAGGGGAGAACCATAAGAAGCAGAAGCTTCTGCGAAAAAATGCGTGACAATACTCATGGGACGGCGCTCGACGCCTGCTGAGTTTCACTTTTCTGCCCAGGCTCCGAGGCCAGGTTGAAGCTACAGTTTTCTCAGCGCTTCGATCCTCTCGTCCACCACAGCGGAAAAGCGTTCGACATCAGGCAGTTGGTAGCCGGCCGCGCGGAATGCCGCCTGTATCTGGTCCGGCGAGAGATCGCCCAGCAAGTTCCCCATCCAGCGAGCATCCGCCCGGGGAATGCGCCTCCCAATCCACATCAGACGGCGGAACTCGGGCCGGTTAGGAACGTCGAAGCTGACATATTCGGGCGTCACTTTCGCGATGAATCGGGAGCGCTCGTATTTCTGAAGATTACCCTTCGAATTCTTTACGCTCAACCTCCATCCACCGGCTCCGAAGCTCGCGCCCAGATCGCTGATCAGATAAACGGGCTGGCCGTCGATGACACGGATCGCCGTATTTATGTCTTTGAGGTCCCAATTGTTGACCAGGCACATCAATACGCGCAGCCCGTTCCATGCGCGAGTGCCTTCGAAGGGATCGCGACGCCATCTCCACTCGCCAATTTTTTTGTCTTCCCGCTTGAGCCTCACGTTCCGCATCGAGCCATCCGGCGCGATCAGGTGTTCGCCGCGATGCAGCTTCTGCATCTTTTCCACCTTCAAATAAGGGAGAAAATAGTCCTCATCGGCGTAGTAACCCGCGGCCCACACAATTCGCGAAGCGGCCGTTTCTGAACGGGCTTCCACTCCAAGCTTGACTTTCCATTTGATTCCATTCGCGTCGCGCACGGAGAATTTGGGATTGGTCCCCTTCCTGTCTTCCTTGAGGAAAACGAAGGGGCCGGCCGGCTCGTCTTTTTTCCCGCCCGGTCCATAGAATAAGTTGCGCGAGCGAATGCCGGTTGGTGCGCGCCAGAAAACGCTGAGGCTGGGAGCCGTCTCTGACCATTCGAGCCTTGGCTTCGGTGATTCTGCGACTCCATTCGCTGGTGGATGTGCCGCACTCACCAGCAACGGAGCAATCAAAATCGCGGTGATTCCGAAGCAGCGCTTCAAAATTGTTAATAACATCGTGGACACCCTCAACCTGTTTGACGGCGTTGCCCTGCCTCTCATCTCGCCCTCTTGGCATCGGGTGACTGAAAGCGCGCTGTCGGCATGTAACAAGAGTTATATCTCAGTCGCGGATCCCAAGCCGCCGAGGTTCCAATAATGGCACAGCAGTTGCTATCGCAAGGAACTGGACAAAGCTCGTGGGTAAATGTCACTCTACTTGGCGAGTGCAATCAGACTGCACAGCAATGCGATCTAACCGGCGAACCACTTTGTTGTTGCTACTCGCGATTGCGGGTCTATCGTTGCTTGTATTCGGAGCGTTGAGCGAAGCGGCACTCGCAGGCCAAACGCTGTCTTTCGACAACCACATCCTGGCGGCGATACATCGCCACGCGCGGCCGGCATTGACCCGCGCCATGATGCTCGCCACGAACCTCGGATCTGCTCCTTCGCTGGCAATTCAGGATTTCTGTGCAATCGCGCTGTTCTGGATTAAGAAAAAGCGACGCCCAGCGGTGCTGGCTGCAGTTTCGCTCGCGGGCGCGATGGTGTTGACCTCTAGTCTGAAGATCGCCTTCCCTCGCGAACGTCCCGTCCCCTATTTCCATCTGCCCGTCCCCAATTCCTCGAGTTTTCCCAGCGGACACGCGCTCGAGTCGTTGTGTTTCTATACCACGCTGGCTTGGCTCCTGCCCATGGTGATCCCCGCGCTTAGCACGCGCCTGCTGATCCCGATTGCGCTGCCCGTGTTCCTGGTTATCGGATTTTCGCGACTTTATCTGGGGTTCCACTACCCCACCGACGTCCTCGCTGGCTTTGCAGCCGGCGTTTTTTGGATGACGCTGTTGGCGATCCTCCAAACAAATATACTGGCGGTTAACAGCGCCGGCGGCCAAGGTCCGCACCCAGATGACTAGCGCGCGCTAAGACTGCGATATGCAAGTGAGAATCCGGCGGGTACTAAGACGACAGTAAAGACCACAGATACCAGCAATCCACCGATCAAGGCGCGAGCCAGCGGCGCATAAGATTCGCTGCCCTCGCCAAGCTTCATGGCCATCGGCAGCAGGCCGATAATGGTGGCCAGCGAGGTCATCAGGATGGGTCGCAGCCGTACACGGCAGGATTCGATGACGGCCTGCCCGGCGCTGCGGCCCTCTACTCGCAGATGATGGGCGAACTCGACAATCAGAATGCTGTTCGACATCGCGATGCCGGCCAGCATGACCACGCCCATCAGCGACATGACGTTCAGCGTCGTCCCGGTTAAGACCAACATCAGCAGGACGCCGGAAATTCCCGGCGGAAGCGCCAGCAAGATGATGAACGGGTCGATGAAGGACCGGAACTGGGCGACCAGAATCAGGTAGAGCAACACCACCGACAGCGTCAGGCCGATGGCGAAGCTCTTGAAAGAAGCGTTCATAGCCTCCGCGCTTCCGCGAACCGCCACGTTGACATTGGACGGAAGTCCTGGTGCGCGACCACGTTGCGAACGTAATCGGCGGCGATGCCCAGATTCTCGCTCGCCGGACGCACGTAGATGTCGAGTTTGCGGCGGATCTGGTAATGATCCACTTCGGTGGGCGCCTGGATGCGCTGGATGTTGGCGATCATATCCAGGCGCGTCGGCTTGGGTCACGCCTTCGGCGTGCAGCGGGATGGCGCGCAAATCCTGGATGGAGCGGATCTGGGTCTCCGGGTACTGAACGGTCAGAAAATAGTTGTTGCCATTCGCGCGGATCGATCCAGAGATTCGGCGCGATCATCTGATTCGACGTCAAGCGAAGTGATGACGTTGGTGAGCACTTCCCGCTCGGTGAGCCCGAGCTTGGCAGCGTGCAGGCGATCGATATCTACGCGCAGCGCCGGATAATCGAGATCCTGCGGCATGAACACATCGGCGATGTCGGGCGATTGGCGCAGCTTGCTCGGCAATATCCTGAGCGACGCGGTTATCGGCGTTAAGATTGGCTCCGACCACCTGCACGTCGATCGGAGCTGGAGCACCCATGCTGACCACCGCGTCCACCAGGCTGCCGGTGGAGAAGAACGGCGTGATTTCCGGCATCTCGTCGCGCGATCGCGTTGCTTCAGCCGGCGAATGTATTCATAGCTGCCGATGCGATGCCCGGGCTTCAGATCCGACCTGCACAAAGCCGGTGTGCATGGCGGCGTTAGAAGTGTAAACGGCGGAAAAACCGTTATCGACGCCGATGTTATCGACGATGATGCCAGATCGTCCGGCCGCACGGTGTCTTTGATCAGCTTCTCCAGGCGCATAACTTCGCGCTCGGTGACGGCGAGCCTGGTTCCCGAGGGCGCTTTGAAAGTGATGACGAACTGCCCGGCGTCGGTTCGCGGAAAATAAGCGAAGCCGAGTTGCCTATACAGCAGGAGGCTGGCGGCGAACAGCCAGGAAGAAGATCGCCAGCACGCTGACGGGTATTCGAAGAACACGCCCCACCAGGACTTCGTAGGCTCGCAGCATGCCGCTGAAACCGGAGTTGAACGCCCGGTTGAAGCTGGCGCCCCATCCGCGCCTTAACGCCGCTCGTGCTGCCGTGCTTCAAAAAGCGCGCGCAGAACAAAGGAACCACGGTCATGGCGACGAAGTAGGAGGCGAAAAGCGAAACCACCACCGCGAGCGCCATCGCGGAGAAGAGAAACTTGCTCACGCCGGCCAGCAAGCGTGACCGGAAAGAAGACCACCGCGGTTGTCAGCGTGGATGCCAGGACTGGCAATGCGACTTCTTTTCCGCCCGTCTCGGCGGCCACTCTGGGAGGCTCGCCCATTTCCAGGTGCCGGTAAATGTTTTCCAGCACCACCACCGAGTTGTCGATCAAGCGCGAAAGCGCCAGCGCCAATCCGCCCAGCACCATGCTGTTGATCGACGACCCGCCCAATTGCAAAACGAAGAACGTCGCGCACACCGACAGCGGAATCGAGAAGAATACGGCCAGCGTCGCCCGCAGGCTGCCCAGGAAGATCAGAATCATCAGGCAGGTCAAGAACAGCCCGATTCCACCTTCGTCGAGCAGCGGTCCGGATGGCGGTTCGGACAAAACGCGACTGGTCGAATACGATGTCCGTCTGCATGGCCGGCGGAACATCGACCAGATGGCTCACCGTTTTGCGAACGCCGTCCACCACCGCGATCGTATTGGAATTGCCGCCTTGCTTCATCACCGGCAGATAAACCGATCGCTGCCCGTTCACATGTACAACGTTGTATTGCAGCGCATGCGCATCCTTGAGCTGCCCGATGTCGGACATCAGCACGGGATTGTCGCCGTTCATCTTTACCGGATACTGACCGGCGTCTTTCAGATTGAATTGCGCATTGGAATAGATGTTGTAGTCCAGATTCCCGATCTGGACGTCGCCCGCCGGCAGAATCACGTTGGCCTGGCCGAGCGAGCGCACCACGTCCATGGGGCTAATCTGGCGCGCTTCCAGCTTATAAGGATCGACGTAAAACTGGATTTGCCGCCAGGGTCCGCCGAACGGCTGCGGAATGGAGGCTCCGTGAACGCTGGCCAGCTGGTTGCGGACAAAATTCTGCGCGATGTCCTTCAAATCGCCATCGGTCATGCCTTCGCCATTCATGGTGACCAGACAAACCGGCAGACTGGATGCATCGGATTTCAGCACCACCGGTGGAAGCGTGCCGGGCGGTAGATCCTTCATATCGGACACCGCGAGATTCGCGATGGTGGCGGCGTCGATATCGGCGTTGGTGTCCGATTGAAAGTAAACGCGAATGATGCTCACGCCGTTCAGCGAGCGGGACTCGATATGATCGATGCCGCTGGCCAGCGTGAAAAACCGCTCCAGGTGATAGGTAATGTCGCCTTCGATCTGCTCCGGCGGCATACCTGCGTAGAACGTCGCCACCACCACCACCGGGATGTTCATGGACGGGAAACATATCCACCGGCATTTGAACTGCGGCGACCACGCCCAGGATCGCGACGATCGCGCAGACCACCACGATCAAGTAAGGAGTGTTGATGGCGAATCGCGACATGGGCGCCTATGGATTCCTGCCGGTATCGGCCTGAGTCGCGATTTCCTTGGGGCGTACCTTGGCGCCCTGTTTCAGCCCGGAACGCGATCCCACGATCACTTCATCCCCGTCTTCAATGGCGCCGGAGCGAATTTCGACCGCGCGCGCAGTCTCGATGCCAAGGCCGACCGGAACGATTTGAATCTCGCCGCTGGGCGCGACGGAAAAGACGCGCGCGGAACTGCCCGAGCCATCCACGGCTTCTATCGGAACTGTGAGCACGTGTTTGCGCTCTCCGGTGGTCAGCTTTACCTCGGCAAACATGCCCGGAACCAAGAGCAGCGACGAATTGGGGACATCCACTTCCGTTTTCATGGTGCGAGTGGATTCATCCACCTTGTCCGCGAAGCGTGCAATTCGCCCGGGAAACGTTCGGTCGAGAGCCGATACTCGCACGTTCACACTTCCGCCCAGGTGAACCAGCGGAACCGCCGACTCGGGCACCGGCAAGGCCAAACGCAGCAGACCGTTCTCGGAGATCCGCACCACGGGCATGGCTTGCGACGACGTCCCGGCCTGAATCAAAGATCCGGTGTTGGCGTATCGTTTCGTTATTACGCCGGTGAATGGCGCTGTGATGGCGGCGTATTGATACAGCGTTTTCACCCGCGCCCGTTCGGCTTGAGAAACCCGAATTCGCTGCTCGCATTCGGCGATGCGCGATTTTGCCTCGGACACCTGCGCCTCCGCCACCAAATCCCGCGAATGCGCTTCATCAACATCCTGTTGAGGAACCAAGCCTGGCTCCTTTTTGGAGACGTCCAAAACGCGCGAGTAAGACAGATGGGCCATATCGTGGGAGGACTGCGCCCTCTGCAACTCGTCGCGCGCGGTGGTAAGTTCGGCGTTGGCCTCTTCGATGGCCGCGGCTGCCCGCGTAAGATCGTCCTGCATTTCGGGGATCTCGAGCATGGCGAGCAACTGACCCGCGCGGACGCGATCGCCGATGTCTACCTTGATCTCTTTGATGTACCCGGAGACCTTAGCCATCACATCCACTTCCTGGAACGGTTCGAACTCGGCGGTTAGCAGCAGATCGTTCGATAGATCGGCGCGAGCAGCCTTGACCACTGCAACCGTGCGGGGTTTCTGGACCGCGGCCGATAATTCAGCGCCGCCGCCGCGCGCGCACGAAGTCATCGCTACTACCGCGGATAGCGCCATCGCAGCCATTAACAGACGTCTCATCGCAGAATCCCCATCGTGAAGTCGAGAGCGGCGCGGGCGCTCAAGTAATCGTATTTTGCCGAGGCGGCTGCGATCTGAGCGGCGGTTTGGTTCAATTGCGCCGTGTTCAGCTCGACGATGCTCCCGAGCGCGGCATCGTAACGCGCCTGCGCCAGCCGCAAAGCTTCATTGGCCTGCGCCACCATGCGGGCCGTGACGTCCAGGTGGCGGAACGCATCATTGGCGTTCAGCCACGCGACGCGGACGTCCCTCGCCACTTGAACCAAGAGGTCCTGAACGTCCTTGGCCGCCGCGGCCGCGCGCGCTTCAGCTTCTTCGCGCCGCGCCTTGAACAACCCGCCGTTGAGAATCGGAATGCTGATATTCATGCCCGCGGCGCTGTAGGTTTCAGGCAGCCGCGGATCCCGGACGGGCGCAACGCCGGCCACGGCGGCAATACTGACGGTCGGATTTCGCAGATCTTTCTCGGCTTCAGCCAAGCGATCCAGGGCTTGTTGATTGAGTTCCAGCGAAGCCAGGTCGGGACGCTCCCGGTCCGCTTGTTGGATCAGCGCATCGACGTTCGGCTCCAGCGCCGGAGGCAGCGGCTCATCGCTCAGCGAAAATGGCTGGTCATGGTCGTACCCCATGGCGGCCGCGAGTTCGGAGTGGCTGGCGGTAGCGTCGTTCTCCGCGTGAAACAGATCGAGCTCGGCTTGGGACTCGTTCACCTGGGCGAAACTCACGTCCACAGTGGAGCGAAGCGCGCTCTGGGCTAGCGCCGTGACTTGGCGGAGCGTGACCCGCCGAAGATCCAGCGTGGCCTGCGCCACTTTCAAAACCGACTGCGCGGCCAGAGCCCGGTAATAGGACTGCTGCACCGCGATCAACACCTGGGCCCGCGTATTGACTACGTTCTGCGTCTGCGATTGGTTTCGCAGCTGGGCGCTCTTGGTCAGGTTAGCCGTGCGCCCGAAATCGCTGATCATTTGGTTGGCAACCAGACCTGACGACTGACGGCTATAGATGCTGGAGGTGGTCACCGCGCCCGCCGACAGCACCGAACCATGTTCGGTACCAACGCCTGTAACGTTCCCGGATAACGTCGGATAGTAGGCCGACCGCGCTTCCTGCACCGCGAAGCCGCTGGCCTGCGCCGCCAGTTCCGCCGAAGCGATCCGCGGATGGTTGCGCAACGCGATTTGCTGGGCCTGCACCAAAGAGATTGCGGCCGGATTCTGCGCCCGGACTGACGATGAGATGCCGGCGAAATAAACCAGCCCCACCATCCACGGCCAACAAATCCTCATTGCCCTCCGCCGATAGCCGCGTGCAGGATCACCGTATCCTGCATCTCGATCAATCCGTCGCTGACCAAATTCCGGAGCGCCGGCAACAGCGTGGCGAGATTCTGCTCCGTGTCGATGAATTCGATGCGAAGTGGCATGTGCCGATCGGTATCGATTCCACCTTCCAGACTGTGAATACGATGATGAGACCCAAACCCGGCTTCGGGCCGGAGCAAAGTTGCGCCGGCCACCCCACGTTTCAGGAGCAAAGCGAAAATTTCACTGCTCAGATAGTCGCTTTGCGAGCTGGTGTCTTCATTAAAGTGGATTGTAATTTTCTTGGCGGGGCCAGGGACGAGCACACGCGTTGGGTCTCCTTACGGCCTACAGTTTACGTATAGCTGCTTGCGCGGAAGAATACTACTGAAGACTTCCTTAAGTTTCTCTGACCGCGGCGTCAGAGATTCTTCAGAAAGTCGTCACTAGACGTACTGCGCGCGCTCGCCTATAAAGAAGAAGGAAGTCCGTGCGGATTCTACTCATCGAAGACGAGCCCAAGCTGGGCCGGGCAGTCCAGGAAGGATTGAGAGCGGCACAGCATGAGGTCTCGCTGGTCCCCACCGGCGAGGAGGGCTTCTATCTGGTGCAAACCGAATCCTTCGATCTGGTAATCCTGGATGTGATGCTGCCCGGCAGGAGCGGTCTGGAGATACTGCAAACGATGCGGCGTCATGGGCTGAGGACCTCGGTGTTGATGCTAACGGCGCGAGATGCGGTTGAGGATCGCGTGCAGGGCCTGGATACCGGCGCCGACGACTATCTCGTCAAGCCCTTCGCTTTTCCCGAACTGCTGGCGCGCGTTCGAGCGTTCAGCCGGAGGGTAGTTCCGGAAAGCAGCCCAAAACTGCAGATTGCCGATCTGGAACTGGATGTGGCGGGCCGCTCCGTCACACGAGCCGGCCGTCCTTTGGACCTAACGGCTCGCGAGTTCGAGCTGTTGGAATACCTGGTGCGCCGGCAAGGCCATGTGGTCTCCCGCGAGATGCTCACGCGCGACGTTTGGAAGGAAGCAGGCCGCCACACGCCGCTCGATAACGTTATTGACGTGCACGTTGCCAGATTGCGCCGCAAAGTGGACGAGCAATTTGCTCAGAAGCTCGTCCATACAGTTCGCGGTGTCGGCTTTGTGGTGCGCGAGGATCAGGAATAAGCCCTGCGCCCCGCTGCTGCCACCTATCAGCGGCGCGGCGGGGGGAACATGCTCGGGCCATAGAGCACGTAGTATTGGTAGGCGCGCTCCACTTCAGGATCCAAGGCGTAATGCTGTCTCAAAATCCAGATACCTTCGCTATTGGCGAGGAAGATCAAGCCGCGTCCGGCATCCTTGGCAACCGCCGTTACGCCCGTGAACTCGCGGGCAATCTTAGGATTCTTGGGATCCGACAGATCCATGATTTTCATCGTCTGCGGCGTTGCGCTGGATGCGGCGGCAGGCTCGCTGCTGACTAACGCGGCTGTTCCAGCGACCGCGGACAAACTGCCGGCAGTTCCGCCCGGAGCAGTCGCGGCCTCGGCCAGCACCGCCGGTTGATTCGCGTTTGTCACGTCGATCAGCGTCAGTTTCCCGTCCGGATGTTCGGCGTAGAGATAGAAACTGCTGTAGTGCGTGGTGGAAATAAACCGATTCACCGGCCCATCCGCGACGGCTATGTGCCCCAGGACTTCTATTTCGTCTTTCGGGTCCGCTTTGGGCTTTTTATCCTTGCCGCTGGCCAGCGTCGCAAGAATCGTAACGGATGCCAGCAAAGTCAGTGGGTATCGAGTTTTCACGTCCCGTTTTTAACACCCAAGCCGGTGACGTGCGCCTTAAGAGTTTCTGACGTTTTTCTGAACCTGCGACTTCAGGCGAATTTTGAAAATTGGCGCTTGCGGTTTCCGCTGCGGGAAACTATAAACAGAAAAGAGATGAGCAGAGCGTTCTCCCGAATCTTTCGAGTGCACCACGTCCGGACGCGCCTCACGCTTTGGTATGTTTTCGTGCTGGCGAGCGTCCTGGTGCTGTCCTGGGGCATTACTGCCGCGTTTTTGTTTCTGCAATTGCGCAGTCAATTGGATCATTACGCAATCCAGGACATTGAGACAGTGGAGGGACTGCTCTATTTCGACGCGCGCGGAGCGCTCAACCTCCACGAGGATTATCACAATCATCCGGCATCGAAACAGGTGCTCGAACGACTTCTGGAAGTCCGGTCTCCACAAGGTGCGCTGCTCTATCGCAATGAGCGATTGGCCGGCCAACCCCTGGGCGGCAATCTGCTTCCCGGTGAAGGCCAGGGTGGCTATTCAGCGCGTTCGGTATCGCTCGCCGGCGGCACGCCAGTCCGAATGGTAAGCCGCCGCCATATTCTGGATGGACACCCGCTGCTGCTTCGCCTCGGATATAGCGAGGAGCCAATCCTAGGGAGATTGCTGGAATTTGCGCTGGCTTCCCTGCTGGCGCTGCCGCTGGTTGTCGCCCTGGTTGGATTCGGAAGCTATCTGCTGGCCAAGCGCGCATTAAAGCCGCTGGAGGAGATAGCCTGTCGGGCGGAAGCGATTACGTCGGAACGGCTGAATGAGCGGCTGCCGATTGGCGAAGCGGGCGACGAGATGGATCATCTGGCTACCGTGTTCAACAATCTGCTGGCGCGCCTGGAGCAGTCCTTCGAACAGCTTCGCCGCTTTACTTCCGACGCTTCGCATGAATTGCGTACGCCTCTAGCCGCCATCCGAAGTGTTGGCGAAGTGGCGCTGGAAAAAGATGGCAGCCGCTCGGAATATAGAGATACCATCGGCAGCATGCTGGAAGAGGTGAATCGCCTGACTGCGCTGGTGGACAATCTTTTGACCATCGCGCGCGCCGACACGGGCCGCATTCCGCTCCACCCGACGGTTTTTTCCGCCCTAGGCTTGGCTCGGGAGGCGGCCGGTCTCTTGGATGTTCTCGCGGAGGAAAAGAGTCAGCGGATCGTCGTTCAGGGAGACGAGCGGCTCAACGTCAATGGAGATCGCGTATTTCTACGGCAGGCTCTGGTCAATATCATTCACAATGCGGTGAAGCATTCCCCGGTGGGCGGCGCGATATTCGTGAAGGTCCAGAGTGAGCCGGAGGGCGGAGTCCAGTTGGAAGTGGCCGATAGCGGGCCCGGCATAGCACCCGAGCATTCAGAAAGGGTTTTTGATCGTTTCTATCGTGCCGACGAATCCCGATCTCGCGAGGGCGGTGGTGCTGGATTGGGTCTCTCCATTGCCCAATGGGCGGTGCGATTGCACGGCGGCAAAATTCAACTGATCACTGCGCCTGGCGCGGGCTGTGTTTTTCGCCTGTCTCTGCCGAACGTCATGGCCGTAAGAAGCTAACGTCGAACAGTATCCGCACGAATAAAGTTCCGTAACTACGACACTGCGTACTCAGCAGCGGCGCGGTTTTTTTTCAGCCGTTCGTCGACCAGAGCGACGATTTCATCCAACGTGCTGCACTGGAGCCCTTTCTGGACGGCGATTCGCCGGACCAGGCAATCCACGCGTTCGATGTTTGCCGCGCCGCCGAACAGCGCACGCGCCGCCGACGACGGTTTCGCGAGCCCTTCGGCTGCTTTGGCGTACTTGTCGAACGGAACCAAGTCGCCCGTGTCCGCACCTAGGCCGGTGCAGAGTTTCGACACCCATCCGTAGATCTCGCGGGATTTGTCGAGATCGCCGAGCACGGCTTCCTTGATCGAAATCATGTCGTCTCTGCGAATGCAACGATAGTTTCCCGCAATCAACATCGGCCACTTCGCCAGCGGCACGAAGATCGAATCGTGAACCCTTAGCTTTACCGGAATTTCGATGGGACCGGCGCCGGCATCGAACCGCGCTCCCTCAATGTCCGCTTCCAGCTTGCGAAGCAGCGCGGTGGGCTCTTCGGCTTCGAAGCGCGCGGCTTTAAAATTGGTCGGCAACCCCACTTGGAGCACGTTCTTCGGTTCGTCCGGCGGACGAAATGCCTGCGGATCGGGACTCGCCAGCGACGTCAACTTCGGATCGAATCCATCCCAAACCTCGGGGTCCGTGTAGCAGCCCACCAGAGAATCCGTCGAAAGTCCGGGAATGCATTTGAGGTAGGGCAACGGCGGCATGTTCATGATCGCCAGACAGGGCTTGCGCGATTTCGCGACGCGGCCCATCAATTCCCGAACCCCCGGGGAGCCGTACTGCGCCTCTTGCATGCCGAGCACGATCAGATCGAACTTGCCGGGATCCACATCTTCAGGCGTACTCGCGGAAAGTGCACCCGGCAACTTCTTCGATGAAATATCCAGCGGCTTTTCCCGTCCCTTGATCGGGAAACGTACTACTGTTCCTTCACGGTTGATCAAGTCGGCGGTGGCCTTGGTACAAACCAACGAAACGCTGTGTCCGGCCATCATCAACTTGGTGCCGAACAGCGAACCGTAGGAGGCGCCCAGGATGAGTACGTTGCTTTTCATGTCAAATCGCACCCTGCTGGCGGGCGGCCTGGATTTCATCGTCCTTCAATCCAAGAACCGTCTTCAGGATCTCGTCGGTATGCTCGCCCAGCAGCGGCGACCGCCGCACATCCGACGGCGAGTCTGACAGCTTAATCGGATTTCCAACCGTGAGGTATTTGCCGCGCGTGGGATGCTCGACTTCAACCACTGTACCGGTCTTGCGCAAGGCCGGCTCCTCCGCAATCTCCCTCATCGAGAGAATTGGGCCGCACGGTACATTCACCGCATTGAGGGCGGCCATGACCTCCATCTTGGTCTGGGTCATGGTCCACTTTTCAATTTCAGCGAACACAAAATCCAGCTTGGGAAGGCGGGCTTCGGGTGTATTGAATTCCGGATCTTCCAACCATTCCGGATGCCCGATAATCTTGGCCAGCGCGGGAAAAGCCTGGGCCTGTGTGATCACATATTCATAAGCGTCCGGATCGGTTTCCCAACCCTTGCATCGAACGATCCAGCCCGGATGACCACCTCCGGAAGAGTTGCCCGCGCGCGGTACCGCAGCGCCGAATTTGCCGTTGGGATATTGCGGATATTCCTTGAGGACGCCGGTACGCGCCAGCCGTTGCTGGTCCCGAAGCTTCACGCGGCAGAGGTTCAGCACCGCATCCTGCATCGCGACCGTCACGCGCTGTCCCCTGCCGCTCTTTTCGCGATGCAGCAGCGCGGCCAGGATTCCAGCTACCAGATGAATGCCGGTGCCGGAATCGCCGATCTGCGCGCCCGTGACCGTCGGGAAACCGTCGATGTCGCCAGTGGTCGACGCCGATCCGCCGGTGCACTGAGCGACATTCTCGTACACCTTGCAATCCTCAAAAGGACCAGGCCCGAATCCCTTGACCGACGCATAGATCATGCGCGGATTGATCTGCTGAATCTTCTCCCAGGGAAAGCCCATGCGATCGATCGCGCCGGGAGCGTAATTTTCCACCATCACGTCGCACTTCTCGATGAGCTGAGCAAAAATTTTCTTGCCCGCTTCGGTCTTGGGGTTCAGCGTCATGCCGCGCTTGTTGCTGTTCAGCATGGTGAAGTAAAGGCTGTCGGCGCCGGGCACGTCGCGTAACTGGCCGCGCGTCGGATCGCCTTCGCCAGGCTTCTCAATCTTGATGACGTCGGCGCCAAACCACGCCAGAATCTGGGTGCAGGTCGGACCCGACTGCACATGCGTCATGTCCAGGACCCGAACACCCTCCAGAGCTTTTCCCATGATCGATCAATCCTCTTGTTTGAGACTAGTTGTATGTAAACATCTTTAACATAAATCACGCGTTGCATCCCACGCCGAGGTACCGTTGAACAACAATATGGATGCGTCTGCACGATCGCAGCGAAAGGGAGCGATCGCGCCTTGCTCATGGACGCCTGAGGAATCTGAAGTAAAAAGCTGCGAACACCAAGACAATGCCAATATTCACTGTCAGCCGTTCCCAGAATCGGTTTCTGAAGAACACGAGATCTACAACGACTATGACGGCTGCCATAGCCGCCACGTAAAGCACGCCAGCCACCTGTCTGCCCATTTCAGTGTAACGGCCTTCCCTGCGCTATCAACCTCAGACGACGAACTCGGTCGACCGTGAACGCCGCTGGTTGAAGGATACCCAACGCGTGCGCACAATACTGCACGGCAGCGACGGTGCAATCCATCGGTTCGCTGAGGAGAAAGATTAGCCACACCAGTTTCGCGCCGCCGCAGAACAGGGTAATCGTCCACTACGATATGCGAGCCAATCGATGGCCAGGGTGGCAACCGAAACTCCGGACGGCAACAGGTACAGCAGCAGGCGCAAGCCAGGAGCGTTGTAGAATCATTCGGTGGAACGCCGCAGCGGAAATTGCGGATAACCCGGACGTGGAAACTGAAGGCGATCGACAGCCATATTTTCGTCGCGTGCGATTTTGGATTGCCGCCGGCTTGATCCTCCTGCTTGCGCTGGTTTTGCGGCTGTGCGGACTAAACAAAGGCTTTTGGCTGGACGAGTACCAAGCCGTTTACGAATTTGCCGGAAACAGCGGACTTCGTCACACGGCGCAAGTACTCCGCTATGACATTCATCCCCCGCTCTATTTCTGGCTGCTGCAGCTGTGGCGGCGCGTGGGCGGGGAGGGCGAGCCCTACCTGCGCCTGCTCAACGTGGCGATATCGTTGGCGTGGATGGGCGTCGCCATAGCTTGGCTAAAAATGTACCGCCGCAGCGCGGCGCTGCTAGCCGGTCTCATCACCGCGACGGCACCCTTCCTCCTCCGGTATGCACAAGAAACCAAGGACTACGCCTTGTTGGTTTTCTTCACCGTGCTGGCGTTCTACTTTACAGGGTCGTTTCTTCGCGATCCGCGCAAGAAATCCGGCGCGCTGTTGGCAGGGATCGCGCTGACGGGTGCGATCTGCGCCCATTTGATCGCGATTCTTCTGCCTGCCTGCGTTCTCGCATTTGCGGGGACTGCCATGCTGACGGCCGGCTTCTCCGAACAGGGGGCCAAACGGGGCCTCCTTGTTTCGCAAAGGATTCGCCAGCTTCTCCCCTTAGTTGTAGCCGTGCTCGTCCTTCCCTTGCTAACCGGGTTTGTGCTGTGGCGCTTCTACTTTTTTCACAATGGGGCGCAACTCATGCAATGGATACCGCCGGCTTCCTGGGGCCTTGCATTCAGTCTTGCGCACACTCTCTCGGGTTTCGCGACACCACTCGGCGGCTGGACGGCTACCTGCGAGTTCCTCATGATGACCGCGTTGCTGGCCGCAGCCTTCGGAAACTGGCGCGGGTCTCTTCCATTCCTGGCGGCGGGTGCGGCCTATGTAGCACAGGTCGTGCTTTATTCCCTGTTCATCCGGTCCGCTTTGGTGGACCGGTATTTTCTGCCTGCCCTGGTTCTGCTCATTGCGTGGTTCAGTGTCCAGCTCGCCTCGGTCGGAAATGTCATGCTTCGACGGTTGGGGATTTCGTGTGTCGTTCTGCTTGCCGCGATCTATGGCGTTCAGTGGGTGCGGACGGGTGCGTGGATTCCGGTCGAGAGCTGGCGGGACCTGGGCCCCTTGATAACGCCACAGATGGACTCTTCCACTGAGCTCTTCGTCCAACCAGATTATGCGCTCGGTATTCTGAGGCATTACGTTCCTGGCGTTCCGCCAGAACGGATCCTCGCCGTCCCCGCAGGCGCGACCGCGGGGGAGTTCTTACAGAAATCCATGCCGGCGAGATTTTCGCGGGCCATTTTGGTGTTCCGCGGCCCGGATGGACTGTCCGCGTCCGGAGTGGACGCTTTGCTGCGAGCCGTGCGGCTGCACCTAACCCGGCCTGGCATCGTGGAAGCCTATTTTGTGAGCCTGACGACTTCCAGCGAAAGCGATCTCGATCCATTCCTTCACGCCACGGATGTAGTCCTCGGCGAGCCTCGCCAGTGGTTGCACCAAGGCACCTTACGTATGGCTCGTTTCGAATTGGCAATTGCGGACAGATAGCAGGACGCTGATCGGCTATGCGACCGGACTGGGCGCAATGGCGAGTCCCCCGCGGATGGCGGAAACTTGCTCGATCAACTTCGGCAGACATTGAACACGTCGGTGGTGATGATAGGGGGAGTCCCGGCGACCATGACGTTTTCGGGTTCAGACCGCGGTTCGCCTTGGATAACTCCCCGTTTGTCGTCCGCAGCCCACAGCGCGGCCAAGCCGCCAAAGCTCCTATGCAGCCTTTTTCGGACTATTTTTCAAAAGCCCCAGCCGCACCAGGCTCTCAGCCGTAGCGACAATCGACTCCTCGTTCGATCGCGGCGCCCAACCTAACACGCGCCGCGCCTTTTCGTTGGTGGCGTTCTTCCTTTTACCGAGCTCGGGCAGAATTTGCTTCACCGCCGGATCTCGCATCGAGGCAATGCGCACCAGCCAATTGGGCAGCTCCCGCGTCGGCACTCTCTTGCCGGCCGTGCCCATACGGCTCTTCAGCACCTTGGCAATGTCCAGCATCGACATGAAATCGCCGGCCACTGACAGAAAGCGCTCGCCCTTCGCGGCCAGATCGGTCATGGCGCGAATGTGCAAGTCGGCGACGTCGCGCACATCCACCGCGCCGAAATAGAGCCGCGGGCAGCCCGGCAGTGCGCCATCCAGCATGCGCTGCACCAGCAGGATCGAGGTGGAATAGTCGGGCCCCAACACCGGCCCGAACACGCCCACCGGATTCACCACCGAAAGCTCCAGCTTGCCGCCCTCCTTGGCGATGAATTCCCACGCCGCCCGCTCGGCTAGCGTTTTCGATTTCACGTAGGGCAGCACGTCATCGCCGGCCGGATCGGTCCAGTTCGTCTCATTGAACGGCGCACTCTGCGGCTTCTGGCCATAGCCGATCGCGGCGAACGAAGAGGTCAGCACCACGCGTCTGACGCCAGCGTCCCGCGAAGCACGCAACACCCGTAGCGCTCCCTCGCGCGCCGGCACAATGAGCTCGTCTTCATGCTTGGGAACGGTCTGCGGAAAAGGCGACGCCACATGCAGCACATACTCGCAACCGGCCACGGCTTCCTTCCAGCCCGCATCGCTTTCCAGATCGGCCGCGGCGAATGACAACCGATCCCCCGGCTCCGCGCCGCCTTCTTTCAGCATCGCGCGCACATCCCCTTCGCGCTTCAAACTCCGCACCGTCGTGCGCACCTGATGCCCCGCCGCCAGCAACTGCAGAATCGAATGGCTCCCGATAAACCCCGACCCGCCCGTAACCAGGACTGTACTCATATCCGCCTCCCTTCGCTTTTTCATTCTTTCATGGACATCGACACTTTCATGAAGCACGAAGCGTTCCCAGTCAACCACTGGAAGAATACTACGATGCGAAGAGCTTCGCTCCTGCCCGAACTCCTGCTGGCCGCAATGGCCCTCTCTCCCGTCCCCGCGACCGCCCAATGGAAAACGCCCTGGAGCTACCAAGGCCTGGACGGACCCGGGCATTGGGGCGACCTCGATCCAGCCTACGCTGTCTGCAAATCTGGCCGGCAACAGTCTCCCATCGACATCCGCACCGCCCAAAAAGCCCCGCTTCCCAGCCTGCGATTCGAATACCAAACGGCCCCGCTCAAATATCTGATCAACAACGGCTACACCGTCCGCGTGAATTACCACGCGCCCATTTCCGGCGGTTTTCTAATCGTCGGGGATGAACGCTACCAACTCACGCAATTCCACTTTCATCGCCCCAGCGAAGAATTCATCCATGGCAAACCATACGACATGGTGATCCACCTGATGCACCAATCGAGCGACGGCCAAACCGCCGGAGTCGCCGTTCTTCTAAAAGCCGGCCGGCCCAACGCCACCATTCAGCAGCTCTGGAATCATATGCCGCTAACCAAAGGCCACGAGCACGAAATCCCCGGAGTCCAAGTGAATCCCGCGTCTCTCCTCCCGCGCGATCTCTCGTATTACACCTACGCGGGATCTCTCACCGCCCCGCCCTGCGACGAATCCGTGACCTGGTTCATCTTGAAGACGCCAGTCGAAATCTCCCAAGCGCAGATCAACGCCTTCGCCAAACTTTACCCGCACGACGTCCGCCCCGTTCAACCACTCAACGGCCGCATCGTAAAAGAAAGCCAGTAAGCGGGCCTGTCAAACCTGGACGTTCCTAACAATCCCCAGAATCCCCGTTACAACCCCGCCAGTGGATCGGCCCCGGCCCCCGCTCGAACCAGATAAGCCGCAAATAAGCCCGCGCAGCGTCTAACAATTGATGCCGCGCCGCCTGCGCAACCTCTGGACCCTGGGAGGCCTGTCGCTCCCCGATCTGCTTCGCCGCACCGCTCGCGAATCCTGGCAGGACGCCGTCTTCGGCCAAGGCGGCCGCATGGCGTTCTATCAATTCCTGGCGATCTTCCCGTCTCTGCTCGTCCTGCTGGCCATTAGCGCGCGCATCCCCCACTTCGGCATCCAAGTGAAGAATACGCTGCAGGAATTGTCGCGCCAGGTCCTGCCCGATCAAGCCGCCCAGCTCTTCGACACCATGGTGGACGAACTCTACGGCCGCGCGTTCTCCTGGATACAACTTTTCAGCGTAGTCGCCGGCACGCTGTGGGCCGCACTCAACGGTACCTACGCCATGATCTGGGGTCTCAATCGCGCCTACGAAATTGAAGAGCGGCGCTCCCGGTGGAAACTAGCCCTCACCATCGTCGGCCTGACTCTATCCATGGCGATCACCGCTTGTATCGCGCTGTTCTTGGTTTTCTTCGGCACACAACTCCAAGCTCATTTCCCCGGCGGAGCCATCTCCCTGCGCGTCATGGAATGGCTGGTGGTGATCGCCTCGCTGTCGCTTTCGTTCGGACTCCTCTATCGCTTCGGCCCCAGCGTCCCCGATCATGAATGGCGCTGGAGCACGCCCGGCGCACTCTGCGCCATCATCCTGTGGATCGCCGCTACCTTCGGCGCGCACATCTATTTCGATCGCATCAACAATTATTCCCGCACCTACGGCCACTTGAACGGCGTCGTCATGCTGCTGCTCTGGCTCTACGTAACCAACGGCGCCATCCTGATCGGCGGCGAAATGAACTCCGAGATCGAAAAGAGCGCCGCCGCGCGCCACGGTCACCGTGCTATTCCAAGCTCGAAAAAGGCAATCGCGCCAATTCGCTGGAGTTGAACGGACACAAGCGCGTTATTGTTACCTGTCCCCGGACGACAGCAACGGACGGCTAACGGATCAACGGGCTCTCCCAGACGCGGCAGAGCAGTTCTTTAAGCTGAGCGAAATCCTTCGGCCCAAGTTCAGCGGTCCATTCGCGCTCGATATCGCGGAGCACCTCCAGGGCCTTTGCGTAGGCGGCGTGCCCGCGCTTCGTAAAGTGGACAATGCGCGCGCGGCCCTCGTCCGGCGCGTCGGAGCGGACGAGATATCCGAGATCTTCCAGGCTCCCCAGCAGCCGGTTCATGGCCTGCTTGCTCATGCCGGCGCGCTCGGCAAGCACGCCGGGGCGAGCCCCATCGGGGCCTGGAAACCGCAGCACCGCCATGTGCGGCATGCTCAGCCCTTCAAAGCCCGCCGCATTGAGTTCCTTGATGATGCGGCGTTGAATGGCCTGGGCGGGAACGCGCAGCAGCGCGCCGATGAGCATATCCCTGGTTTTGACCGGCGAATTTTCTTGCAAAAAAGTCATTGACATCATCCGTAAACTATGTTTACCATAATTTCACGGTAAACAGAGTTTACCACAAAGGAGGATCAAATGACACCTACAAACTGCCGACCCCTCGTCAATTCCTCTGACGAGACCACATCGGAAGATTCACAGCAACCCACGCGCCAGCCCGCCGCCGGAAGCGCACATGGAAGAGCGGCCGCTTCGCGGCAGAACCAGGTGAAGTACGTGCCCGCAGGAACCGGCGCGGCCTACTGGGGCCCCGGAGAGCAGATGACATTTCTCATCACCGGCGAGGAAACGGGCGGCGCCTTTTTCCTGGCTGAGATGTCTGTGCCGCCGGGCGGAGGCCCACCGCCGCACATCCACAGCCGCGAGGACGAATCGTTCCAAATCCTCGAGGGCACGCTGACGGTTCAAGTGGGCGGGGATACAATCACTGCATCGGCGGGCGATTTTGTTTATCTTCCCCGTGGAATCGCTCACTCCTTCAAGAACACCGGCGACGTGACTTGCGAAGGCGCTGGTTTTGACCACGCCGGCGGGCCTTGAGGGCTTCTTTGCTGAAGTATTCGATCCTGCTATGGATCGTTCCGCGGCGCCGCCGCCCGCCAGCAAAGAAATGATAGCGCGGGCGCTCGCGGCTGCTCCCCGGTACGGGCTTGAGCTTCTTCCCCCGGCATAACGGGCTCAAATGGAAAGCTACGAAGAGGAGGTCTAAATGACACTGCAAACCATCGATCTAGGCGTCAATCCGGCCGAGGAAACGATCCGTCTGGGGCCGCTCGCGGTGCGCTTCCTGGTCACCGGCGAGAACTCGTCTGGCAGCATCGCGGTTTTTGAGGTGATTGTTCCGGGCGCGCAGCGCCTGATGGCTCCGGCGCATAGCCACGACCATTACGAAGAGACGATCTACGGCATCGACGGAGTGTTGACCTGGACTGTCGACGGAAAACAAATCGACGTCGGGCCGGGGCAGGCGCTCTGCATTCCACGAGGCGCCATTCACCGGTTCGATAACAACGGCAGCCAGGACGTGAAGGTGCTCTGCGTGGTCACGCCCGCCGCAATCGGCCCACAGTATTTTCGCGAGGCGGCCGAGCTGGTCGACGGCGGCGGCCGGTGGTCCGCCGGACCGGGCAAAGATGGTGGAGATCATGCTGCCGCCACGGGCTCACGCCGGCTCCGCCGCCGGCTGGCGTAGCCGACGTTGAATCTGCACCACTCATCGATCACGAATAGGTAATGGCACGCCGGCTAGCATCTCGGTACGCGTGAGACGCTCCGCTCTTTATCGATTAGGGTTCAAGAACGATCTTGCCCCGTGTATGACGCTGCTCGAGCTCTCGATAGGCAGCGCGAACCGCGGCTAGCGGATAGACCTTCGCGATTGGAATCTCAAGGCGGCCGGCAGCCAGCAGCCCGGCAAGTTGCGAGAGCACGTCTGTAGTCGCGGCTTCATGGTTACCTTCCGTCTTCACACCATATTTAGCAGCGGCGGCGAAGTCGATGATCGTGTCGATTCGATTCAGAGCGACGCCCAACTTAAGTGCAAGTTCGACGTACCCGCCACCGAAGGTGTCAACGAAGGCATCGACTTTCCCTCCCGATGCAGCGCGGATCCGATCTTCAACCCCAGCTCCATAGGTAACGGGAATTACGCCGTGATCGGCGAGCCACTTGTGATTGGCGTCGCTCGACAAACCGATCACCTTTGCCCCGGCATTCCTGGCCAATTGCACGGCGATGGAGCCTACCCCGCCGGCGGCGCCGGAGACGACGACCGTGTCACTCGCGCTCAGAGCGACGCTCCGCACCGCCGCGTAAGCCGTGGTGCCAGCCACGAACAGAGCACCGGCTTGCTCCCACGACACGTTGGCAGGGCGCGGCACGAGGTTGCCGGACTCGACGACCACGAGGTCGGCTTGGCTTGATCTGTCATTGGTGAATCCAATGACCTCATCACCCACCGCAACATTCATCACGCCCGGGCCGACCTCCTCCACGATGCCAGCGAGATCACTGCCCTGCCCGGAAGGAAATGTGGAAGGCCAGCGGTCGGCAAATACTCCTTTCCGGATCGAGGCCTCGCCCGGATTAATGCCCGCGGCCTTGACCCGGACAAGGACCTTCCCAGGCCCCGGGGTTGGGCGGTCGACTTCCACTACTTGCAGAACGTCGAGCCCACCGTACGTATCGAATCTCACTGCACGCGGCATAGCGCTTCTCCTCTCAAGACCAACACTGCTAGTAGATTCCTTTCAATCGCCCCCCGATTCGCCAAACTTACCGGATCGGTATGGAGCTTTGCCCTAACCAGATCCCGTCTCGGATCGGACTGTTTCAGATCACCCTCACGCCCGAGGTGTATACTTTCGATAATCGTGCACGGCGCCAGAAATCCCGAGGCGCGGAGAGGAGCTTCCAGCATTGTCGAATTTCAAAAAACCTAGTGTGGACCGCCGCGGCTTTCTAAAAGGTGCAGCCGCCGGAGCCGCCGCCATGGTCGCGAAACCTCCCGCCGCCGAGGCCCAAGTCGCTCAAGAACGCCCCACCACCCCGCTTCCCTCCGCACGCCAAATCGCCGCCGAAACCAGCCCGCCGCAGCCGCGCGCCGACGTCTACACTACCGACTGGCCCGGCTCCGACTTCATGGTCGACGTCATCAAGTCGCTCGGCTTCGAATACTGTCGCCGCCAATCCCGGCTCCAGCTTCCGCGGCCTGCACGAATCCATCATCAACTACGGCGGCAACAAGTCCCCCGAGCTGCTCACCTGCTGCCACGAGGAATCCTCGGTCGCCATGGCGCACGGCTACGCCAAGATCGAAGGCAAGCCGATGATGGTCATGGCGCACGGCACCGTCGGCCTGCAGCACGCCTCCATGGCGATCTACAACGCCTACGCCGACCGCGTGCCCGTCTACATCGTGCTCGGCAACATCCTCGACATGAACTACCGCCGCGGCGACGCCGAATGGGCCCACAGCGTGCAGGACGCCGCCGCCATGGTTCGCGACTACACGCAAGTGGGACGACGCCCCGGTCTCGCTCCCGCACTTCGCCGAATCCGCCATGCGCGCCTACAAAATCGCGATGACGCCGCCCTGCGGTCCGGTCGTGATCGTCGCCGACGCGGTCTTGCAGGAAGAGCCAGTTCCCGATCGCGAACGTCACCTGCGCATCCCCAAGCTCGCGCTCCCATCGCCGCCCGCCGGGCGATTCCGCCGCGGTGGAGGAAGCCGCGCGCATGCTGGTCGCAGCCGAAAATCCGGTCATCGTCGCCGGCCGCGTCGCCCGCACGCCCGAAGGCATCAAGCTCTTAGTTGAACTCGCGGAGACCCTGCAAGCCCCGGTCCTGGATCGCGCCTTCCGCTTCCGCATGAACTTCCCCACTCGCCATCCTTTATATGGCGTCGGCAACGTCGAAGATGCGGACGTCGTGCTGGGCCTCGAACTCCAGGACTTCTGGAACGTGACGCATTACCAGACTCCGGTCAATCGCATGGGCATGCAATCGCGCCCCATCACCAAGCCCGGCGCTAAGTTGATCACCATCTCCTCGCTCGATCTGCTCGCCAAAAGCAATTATCAGGATTTCGGCCGCTACACCGCCGTGGACCTCGCCATCGCCGCCGACGCCGAAGCTACGCTGCCGGCATTGATCGAGACCTGCAAGCGCCTCCTCACCGACGACCGCAAGCGCGCGTTCCAAGACCGCGGCGCCAAGTTCGCCGAAGCTTCGAAACGAGCCCATCAGCTAGCTTTGGAACAAGCCGCCTGGGCCTGGGACGCGAGCCCCATCACCACCGCGCGCCTCTCGGCCGAACTGTGGAATCAGATCAAGACTGAAGACTGGTCGCTTGTCTCAGACGTGGTCTTCATGAGTTTCTGGCCCACGCGCCTGTGGGATTTTCAAAAACATTATCAGTACATCGGCGGCCACGGCGCTTACGGAATCGGCTATGGCGCCCCAGCCGCGGTCGGCGCAGCGCTCGCCAATCGCAAACACGGCCGCCTGAGCGTCAACATCCAGTGCGACGGCGATTTAAACTACGCCCCCGGCGTTCTCTGGACCGCCGCGCATCACCGCATTCCCCTGCTCACCGTCATGCACAACAATCGCGCTTATCATCAGGAGCGCATGTACATCCAGGACATGGCCGCTCGCGCCGAACGCGGAATCGATCGCGCCAACATCGGCACCGCCATCTCCGAGCCCAACATCAACTACGCCACCATGGCCAAAGCCTACGGCGTCTATAGCGACGGCCCCATCGAAAATCCGAACGACCTCGCGCCCGCCATCCGACGCGCCATCGAAGTAGTAAAACGCGGCGAGCCGGCCTTGATCGACGTCCTCACCCAACCGCGCTGAGGCCACATGAAACACTTCCTGCCACTGATCCTCGCAGTCGCCGCCTTCGCACAAGCCCCCGCCGGCAACGCCGAACGCGGCAAACAGCTTTTCGAAAAAGACGGCTGCTACGAATGCCACGGCCACCTGGGCCAAGGCGGTCGCGACGGCCCGCGCATCGCCGCCACTCCTCTCAGCATCCAAGCCTTGACGCGCTACATTCGCCGCCCGCTCGGATCCATGCCGGCCTTCACGGAAAAAGTTCTCCCCGATCCCGAGCTGCGCGACATCTACGCCTACTTGAAATCGATCCCCGCCGCGAAGCCGGCCAAGGACATCCCGCTATTGAATCAGCTGCGCGACTAAGCCGCCGCGCCCGTCTCCAGCTTCAGCAACCGCAGCGCATTCCGCCGGTAAATCCGATCCTTCTGCTCAGCCGTCAGATCCATACTTTCGATCACCCGAATAGTCTCGCGAATGTACAACCCCGGCTGCGGCTCGAACGGAGCATCGGAGGCAAACACCACATGCCCCACGCCGAAAAAGTCCAGCCCGCACTTTGTTCCCGCCATCGCGCCAAACAACGCGGTGTCCGCATAGAACATCTGAAAATAATCGATCGGCCGCTTCTTGAGCGATCGAAGCAGCGCGAAGTAGTCGACATCCGAAGTGCGCGTGCCCAACTGGTCCCATCCATAACCAACGCGCCCCTCAAAGTACGGAATCATTCCGCCCATGTGATGCGTGATGATCTTCAGATTCGGCAACCGGTCCAGCAGCCCGGAGAAAGCCAGGCGCGCCATGGCCACGCTGGTCTCATACGGCCAGCCCAAGGTCCACCAGATTTCATACAGCGATTTGTCCTCGGTCAAGTAATCCGGAAAATTGGCGCCGCGCGCCGGATGCAGAAAGATCGGCAAATCGCGCCGCGCGGCTTCCTCGAACAGCGGCGCAAATTGAGGATCGTCCAGCGGCCGCCCATTGATGTTGGTAAAGATCTGGATCGCGCGCGCTCCCAGATGCTTCACGGCCTGATCCATTTCCTTCAACGACTCGTCCGGATTGTTCAGCGGTAGCGACGCCGCAAACCCGATAAACCGATCCGGATAGTGGTTGACCAGCTCCGCCATCCCATCGTTAGCCACGCGCGCCAGCGTCGGCGACACCGCCGGTCCCGCCATCGTTTCGAGCGGCGGCGAAGCCAGCGTGAGGAACTGCCGGTAGTCCCCAAATTCGTCCATCACGCGGAAACGCGCGTCCAGATCGTACAGGCTCGGGATGTTCTGCACCCGCTTGCCCATGTCCTTGAACGCCGCGCCCCGATGCACAAACTCCTCGTAGAACCGCATCGGGAAAAAGTGATTAAACAGGTCGATTTTCATTCAGTCCTCCGCGCCCCGCCAAAAATGCCGCGGCCGCCGCCAGCAAAACCGGACCAGACGCAGCCAGGAACAAGCGGCTGGCCGACGGTTCGAGCGATATCAGCATTCCTCCCAACAACGGACCCACGATCGAACCAACCCTCCCGATCCCCAGCGCCCAACCCACGCCGGTCGAGCGCAGCGCCGTCGGATAATATTCCGCGGCCATTGCGTTGGCCCCGCTTTGACCCCCGATCACCAGGAATCCCGCGGCCGAAATGGCGCACCCGAGCATTGCCGGGGATTTTCCAGCAACCCCGATCAGCGCTACACAAATGGCCGCGCCCAAGTAAGTCCAGGCCAGCACGCGCGGCGACAGATAGCGGTCGATCAGCCGGCCCAACATGAGCGCCCCCGCCGTTCCGCCCACTTGGAACAGCGCAGTGAGAATAATCGCGCGCTCAACCGCAATCCCGGTGTCGTGGATCACCGTCGGCAGCCAGTTGTTCAAGAAATACAGATCCAGCAGGCTCATAAAGAAGATGATCCAAAACAGCACCGTCATGCGAGCCCGCCCATCCGCGAATAGCTTGGGCACCAGCACGCCGTTGCCATCGCGAGACGGCCGGAAGTGGTTCGATTCCGGGAGCAGCGCCATCAGCAGCACCGCCACCAACAACGGCGTGACCCCGCCGGCGATGAAAACCGACTGCCATCCATACCTGGAGATCAATCCCGCCGCCACAAAACCACCCGCCGCCGCCCCAATCGAGAACCCGCAGAACATGGCAGTCACCGCAGTGGCGCGAAGTCTTTTGGGCGCATATTCAGCGGTTAACGCAATCGCGTTCGGCAAAGCTCCGCCCAATCCCAAGCCTGTAATGAGACGATAAACCAGCAGCGAGGCCAACGAGTCGGCTCTAGCCGTGAGCAGCGAACAAATTCCGAATAGCACCGTGCAAACAATGAGCACCGGCCGCCGTCCTATGCGATCCGCCAGCGGCCCGAAAAGCAGCGCCCCAATCATAATGCCAACCAGCCCGCTCGAAAACACCGGCCCCAACGCCTGCCGCGCGATATGCAACTCGGGAGCGAGCGCGGGCGCGACGTAGCCCATGGCCTGCGCGTCGAACCCATCCATAAACAACGTCGCCCCGCACAGCACGACGATCAGCAGTTGATTGCGGTTGAACGGCGTTTGCTCGATAGAAGCGAGCCCGGCTTGCGCGGCGTGGCCCATAAGGCTCTTTAGATGATAGAACGAGACGGGAGCGCCCCATTATCGGTTGACACCGGCCTGCCTTGTCTGTACGATCAGATCGACGATTGTGCATACCCGCGGAGGCCACTTCAAATGACCAACCGTCTCCTACTTGCGTCGCTGCTTGTCCCAATCGCCGCCGTGAGCCAAAGCTCGCCGGCGCCGGCCAAAGCCTGGAAGGCCCCCCGAACCCCCGACGGTCATCCCGATCTCCAAGGCATCTGGACCAACTCCACCATGACGCAGCTGGAACGCCCCCAGCAGTGGGCTGGTAAGCAAACCCTGACGGAGGCCGAGGCCACCGCCTACGAGAAGAGCACCATCGTGCAGCGCGATCGCGACCGCCGCGACGGGGGCGCCGACGTCGATGTCGGCCGCGCCTATAACGAACTGTTCTTCGATCAAGGCAGCCAGCTCGCGCGACTCAACGGAACCATCCGCACGTCCATGATCATCGATCCTCCGGACGGCCGCATGCCGCCGTTGACCCCGGAAGCCCAGAAGCGGCAGGAATCGCTGCGTGCCGAAGCGCGCCTTCATCCCGCCGATGGGCCCGAAAATCGCTCGCTCGCCGAGCGCTGCCTATACTGGGCGACCACCGGCCCGCCCATGCTTCCAGGCCCCTACAACAACACCTATCAGATTTATCAAACGCCCGGATACGTCACCATCCAGAGCGAAATGATCCACGAGACGCGCATCATTCCAACCGATGGCCGCGCGCACGTACCGGCCAACGTCCGCAAGTGGACCGGCGATCCGGTTGGCCACTGGGAAGGCGACACCCTGGTGGTCGATTCCACCAATTTCACCGGCAAGACGCGCTTCCGTGGATCCGATGAGAACCTCCACGTCATCGAGCGCTTCACACGCGTCGGCCCGAATACGATCGACTATAAATTCACCATTGACGACCCCAGCGCGTTCACTCGGGCCTGGACCGCTGAGCTTCCCTTCGCCGCCACACCCGGACCAATTTACGAGTACGCCTGCCACGAGGGCAACTACGCGCTGCTGGATATCTTGACCGGCGCTCGCGCGCAGGAGAAGAAAGAAGCCGACAGGACCGCGAAATAACAGCCGGCGCCTTCCCAATAAAACCAAAAGTGTGCGAGGATGATGGGAACCGGTCCGCGGTTCAAGCATCATCGACCATGAAGAATTCGCGCTATTTCCCCCTGCTTCTCGTTTTATTCGCCGCCAGCGGCTGCTCGGCGCTCATCTACGAAATCGTCTGGTATCAATTGCTGCAGTTAGCCATCGGCTCGACGGCCGTGTCGCTCGGAGTGTTGCTCGCCACCTTCATGGGCGGCTTGTGCCTGGGCAGCATCGGATTGCCGCGCCTGCGCCTGTCAGGGACCAATCCGCTGCGAGTTTACGCCGCGCTCGAAGTGGGCATCGGTATCTTCGGCCTCCTGGTGCTGTTCGCGTTCCCACTGATTGACCGCGTGTACGTCGCCGCAGTCGGATACGGATTACCTGGCATGCTGCTGCGCGCGCTGATGGCCGTCGTTTGCATGCTTCCGGCGACGGTGTTGATGGGCGCATCGCTGCCTGCCATCGTGCGCTGGGTGGAGCGGACGCCGCGCGGTGTCTCCAGATGGGGCTTGCTCTACGGCGGGAATACGGTGGGAGCGGTGATCGGCTGTCTGGCAGCGGGATTCTATCTGCTACGCCTGTACGACGTCGCGGTTGCGACCTACGCTGCAGTGGCAATCAATTTCGCCGTGGCAGCCATTAGCTACACGCTGGCCGCAAGAGCCCCGGCAGAATCCGCCTCTTCAGTGCCCGCCGAAAACGCCGCAGCGTCCGCCATCGAGCCGTCCGATTCCCAATGGCCGATCTACACCGCCATCGCGCTCTCGGGTATGTGCGCGCTGGGCGCGGAAGTGGTTTGGACCCGGCTGATGGGCATGATGCTGGGTGCAACCGTCTACGTGTTCTCCATCATTCTGGCCGTTTTCCTAATCGGCTTGGCGCTCGGCAGCGCAGCCGGGTCGTGGTTGTTGCGCCGCGTCAATGCACGCTTAGCCCTGGGCTGGTGCCAGGTGCTGCTGGCGCTGACCATCGCCTGGGCGGCTTACGCGATTTCGCAGGATCTGCCTTACTGGCCCGCGCTCCTCGACACCGGCCCGTGGAAGACGCTGGCGCTGAACCTGGCCCGCTGCATCTACGCGATCCTTCCGGCCGCGCTGCTGTGGGGTGCGAGCTTCCCCTTCGCTTTCGCCGCAGCCGCACCGTCCGGAAAGGAATCCGGACGCCTGGTGGGCGGTGTCTACGCGGCCAACACGCTGGGCGCAATCGCCGGCGCGCTCATCGTCAGCCTGGCGCTGGTTCCATGGATCGGAACGCAACACACGCAGCGCTTCCTGCTGCTGCTCTCCTGGCTCAGCGCAGCGATGGTTCTGGCCCCGTACGCGCGCCGGTTCCGCTCCAAACCGGTCGCCTTGGCCCTCACGGTCTCGCTCATTCTGTCGGGCATTCTGGCTTCGCGCGTTCAGAAAATCCCCGGCGAGCTGATCGCCTACGGACGCCGCGTCCAAACCGCCATGGACCGCTCCAACATCATCTACACCGCCGAAGGCCGCAATTCCTCGGTGGCGATTTCAATCGGCCAGGATGGCTCGCTCGAAGTGGACGTCAACGGACACGTCGAAGCCACCAACGAACCTTTCGACATGAAGCTGCAGCGCATGGTCGGCCATCTTCCCGCGCTGCTGCATCCCAATCCCAAATCGGTGCTCGGCATCGGATTCGGCGCGGGCGTTTCCGCCGGCACTTTCACTCGCTACCCAGGCATTCAGAAGATCACGGTCTGCGAGATCGAGCCGGTGATCCCACCCACCACCACCAAGTATTTCGGCAAGGAAAACTACCGCGTGATGCTGGACCCGCGCACCCGCATCGTGTACGACGACGCGCGCCACTTCGTGCGGACCACCAAGGAAAAGTTCGACATCATCGCGTCCGACCCCCTGGACGTCTTCGTCAAAGGAACCGCCGCGCTGTATTCCAAAGAGTATTTCGAAAGCGTCAAGCAGCATCTGAATCCCGGCGGCATGTTCACGCTCTACGTTCCGCTTTACGAAACCGATATGGCCACCATCAAGAGCGAAGTGGCAACGTTCTTGGAAGTTTTCCCACACGGCACCATCTGGGCCAACACGCGGCTGGGTGAAGGCTACGACATGGTTTTCATGGGACAAGCCGAGCCGCTGAAGATCAACCTGGATGAAGTGCACCAGCGCTTCGCCCGTCCGGATTATGCGCCAGTGGCCGAGTCGCTGCGCGACATCGGAGTCAATTCGCCGAACGATTTGTTCGCCACCTACGCCGGCCAGCGCTCCGACCTGAGTCCCTGGTATCAAGGCGCGCAACTCAATCGCGACCAGGATCTGAGGCTGCAATATCTGGCCGGCTGGGGGATTAATTCGAACCTGGAAGCCGACCTGTATCGCGACATGATGCGTCACGTTCGTCCTCCGACGACGTTGTTCGAAGGCTCGCCGCAACAGGTGGCGTCATTGATGAGCGCCATGGCGGCGGAATCGGGCGGCGGCGCGCAGCCGTAGGATTTCTTGCCCGTCCTGTATAGTGAAATTTGAACCGAAATTCATCCGATTTGCCGCTGGTCAGCATCGTCACGCCGACCTATAACATGGCGAATTATCTGCCCGAGGCGATCGAGAGCGTACTGGCTCAGGATTACCCTCGCATCGAATACATTGTGGTGGACGGCGGGTCCACCGACGGCAGCCTCGAGATTCTGGAACGCTACAAGGATCGCTTGAGCTACACGTCCGGCCCGGATCGCGGCCCGAGTGACGCCGCCTTTAAGGGACTCGAACGCGCGCACGGCGAGATCTTAACCTGGCTGAACGCCGATGACAGCTTTCTTCCCGGCGCGATCAGCACGGCAGTCGCGTATCTCCAAGCGCATCCCCAAACAGACGTGGTCTACGGCGAAGGCTGGTGGATCGACGAGCTGGGCGCCGTCATCAGCCGCTATCCGACTCTGGCCTTCGACGCGAAAGTGCTGGAGCGCGACTGCTTCATCTGCCAGCCCGCCGCGTTCCTGCGCGCTTCGGCGTATCGCCGCGTGCCGCTCGACCCGAAGGTCGAGAGGTCGTTCGACTACGATCTCTGGATTCGCATGGTCAAGTCCCAATGCCGTTTCGATTCCATCCCGGACTATCTGGCCAACTCGCGCATGCATCGCGGCGCCAAGACCATCTATGAGCGAGAAGAAGTTTTCCAGGCATCGATGAGCCTGTTGAAACGCCACTATGGTTACGTGCCGCTTTCCTGGATCGTCGGCTATACTACCTATCGCATGGACCATCGGGACCAGTTTTTCGAGCCGCTCGAATACTCGCCATGGAAATATCTGGCGAGTCTGCCGGTCGGCCTGTGGTACAACCGGCGCAAGCCACTCCGGTTCTTCAGTGAGTGGTTCCTGAAGGGCGCCCGGGAGCTGGCGCGGTAGTTCTCAATTAACCCCGATCGCGGACGGACGTCTGCTGCACGTCGCCCGGCGCCACGTCAAGGCGCCGGCTGCGGTACGGGTCGACAATGTATAAGGGCCGCGATTTTACTTCTTCGTAGATCTTAGCGAGATATTCGCTGACTACCCCTAGCCCGATCAGGATAAAGCTGCCGATGAGGCAAAGCGTGAGCATGATGGACGTCCAGCCTGGGACCACGAAGAAGCCCAACTCTTTGGCGCTCAGCGCATAAATGCCGACGCCAAATCCGACGGCGGCGACAATCAAGGCCGAGGCAAAGATCAGGCGTAGTGGCAGAGGAGAAAACGAAATGACGGCAGCCCAGGCGAAACGCAGCATCTTCCGCAGCGGATACTTGGTCTGACCCACGGCCCGTGCGGGTCGAGTGAAGCGCACGGCGGTTTGCGGGAAACCGACCCAGGCCACCATTCCTCTCAGGAAGCGGTGGGTTTCCCGCATGCTGCGGAGGGCCTCAAGACAAGGCCTGGAGATGAGCCGAAAATCGCCGGTGTCGGCCGGCAGATCGCGATAAATCGCGAATCTCATGATGCGGTAGAAGCCCCAGGCGGTAAAGCGCTTGAACCAGTTCTCATGCAGTCGTTTTTCGCGCTGCGCGTAGACCACATCGAAGCCACGGCAGTATTCGGCGATCATGTCGAGTATCAGCTCCGGCGGATCTTGGAGGTCTCCGTCCATCAGAACAACCGCATCGCCGGCAGCGTAGTCAAGCCCGGCCGTGGCTGCGGCCTGGTGTCCGAAGTTTCTTGATAATGAGATTACTCTGACTCGGCTGTCCTCGCCAGCCCAGCGCAGCAGTTCGGCGCCGGTTGCATCATGACTGCCATCGTTGACCAGAATGATCTCTACGCCGGCCGCTATGCGAGGAATTACCTCGGATAACCGGCGCCGAAGATGGGGGATGGCCTCTTCTTCGTCGTAGAGGGGCACGACCAGCGATAAGGATGCCGGTGCTGGCCGCTCGCCGGCCGTATCCTTCATTGAGCGAATTTCCAAGTGGCTATGTTAACATCTGAACGCTGTTACCAACTGTTCGTTCGCTGGTATACTTCGTATTTCTGAATGTCCCTCCGTCCCGGCTCCAGGCTCATCTATTACGCCTTCATCCTGTTGCTTCCGGTCGCCGTCTTGTGGCATCGCGACGATGCGTTATTCAGTCCACTTTGGTATGCCGACAGCTGGTTCTATCTGGGCTACTTCCACAATCTCGTGAATTTCAAGCGAGACTTGTATCCAGGGTTTTACTACGGAAGCAGACTCTCATGGATTCTGCCGGGCTACCTGGTTCACTGGTTGTTTCGGCCGTTAGTCGCCAATGCACTACTACACCTCGCGGCCCACACAATTGCGGCATTATCGCTGTTTCGAATTCTTCGTTCCAGCACCAGTGCTCGGGCTGCCTTCCTGACTGCAGTTTTTTACTCAATCAATCCCTGGGTGTGGACCGCTAGCGGGTGGGACTACCCTGCCGCCGGGGCCATCGCCTATCTGCTGCTGGGCATGGCCTGCCTGGCGTCGGCCGCAGAAAGGCCAATCAGCCGTTGGCGGCTGATGCTCGCCGGCGCGTGTCTGGCGGGCACGATTTTTGTGCAACTGTTTATGGTGATTTTCGTGCCACTGGTGCTTCTTTATTACGCCGGCATCGTATGGGCGCGAAAGTACCCGCTCCGGACGACGCTGATCCAGGCAGCTCTCGACATGGGTATAGGTTTTTTGGCCGTCACCCTGCCGCTGTGTGCCATCAACGGCTTCCTGATCGACGGGAACTTCTGGTTCTGGTCGCCCTCTTTTCGCACAGCCGGCAGAGTCATGCAGAATTACGTCTGGACAGAAAGCATCTGGGCGCGGGGAAGACTAACTCCCTGGCTTTGGTTTTTCTTCCTTGCGGCCGCATTGGGATTGATGTTCATCCTGCGATGGCGCGATGCCGTACGCCGTCGCGATGTCAGCGGCCTGCTACTTTCAGTTATATTTCTGCTGCTTTTTGCATTTATGGGTATTATGCAGGCTCTGGGATTCACTTGGCTGGGTCATAGTTACTATGCCTGTTATTTGTTTCCATTTGCGTTTCTTGTCTATGGCCATAGCTTTTACCAGGCGTCGGCTAAATTGCGGCCTGTCGTATATGTGATGGTTTGCGCCGGTTCGCTGCTTCTGGCGGCAGCGCTTTGGTACGATCCGTATCGACACCCGCTCCCGGGCGAGACGGTCTGGTTGGTGGCAGCCTATGCCACTCTGGGAGCATCTATAGCGCTGCGCAAACAGCCGGCCAGCGTCTTCGTCGCGGTTGTGGGCTTCGCAATTCTGACTTATGGAACGTACGATGGACGGGACCAGTCGGACCGGCTGCATGCCAGGCGCGACCAATACCTGCGAGTCATGAACGCCCGGCAGCGCATTGAGCAACGCCGCGATGGAGCTCCGATTCTGTTCTGGTACGACCGGGAGGAGCCCGCTTTTCTCGAGTATTTTGCGCTGAACTCGACCTACATGGCCGAGATGGCTCGCATCAGCGACCACTTTCCAGAAGGCTGCCCGGAGCATTGGGATGAAGGAACCATGATCGCCGTGGTCTCTCGCCGAACGAACGCGGCGGAAATGGCTCAATCTGCCTTGAGCCAGTGCCTTAGCAGTGCCAGGCTGAAGGCAGCGGTCAAGGATGTTTTTCCGGTGAGTCATGCTCCCGCTACCTATGCGATCAGCCTGTTGAATGTCGAGTACGACTACTCCTGGCTGCGCCCGCTAAGCGCCACTTTCGCAGGTTCGCCGGTAAAGGGAGTCCTCCAGTTCGCTCAGCAGGAAACGCACTTGCCATTGAATCTTTGGAAATCCGCCCCGCGCACGGTTCAATCCGCTACCACGGAAGGCCTCGATACTCGGACACCAAGCTATAAGTACGCCTATGCCCTCACATACCCACCCTTGCATGTGCCAGTCACCGGACGCTACAATTTCGTCCTCCGTTATTCATTGCGGGCGGGCCATATCGCCTTTGGCGGATTTCCAGCCGACGAGTCGCGCTGGCTGGGGGTCGTCAAGTCGCGAGCCCACCTTGCCAAACACGTGGATATGATTTTCCCCCTGGATCTTCATCAGGGCGATACCGTGATTCTCCGGCTGGCCAATGACAACTGGTATGATCGGCCGTCATGGTTCACAATTGAAGCTACCATGGTGTTTCTGGCGCCCGGCAAATAGGAGCTGCTGCTACTTGTTTGTGAAGGCGCGCAATCGCACGCTCTTAGGCAAGATGATATAACCCTCGTCATTTGCCATAAACGCGAGACGAACCGCACGCGTGCCGGCCGGCAATGCTACCACGGCTTGGTCCTGCCCCCCCGGCAGCGTGCCCGACGTGTACAAAGTTCGGTAACCCTGATCCTGAAGGCTCATGTTGATACTGCCGATGTGGTCGTCAAGAGTCTGACCGACAACAGTGACCTCTACGGCAGTAACGGGAGACGATCCGGCCGCGCCCACGGATTGGAACCTGGTAGCGAAATGATCTCCCCCAGAAGTTGCCAAAAAGACACCGGGCGGTAGAGCGGGTGGGTTTGGCGGCCGTTTGCCATAGATATTGCGCTCGGTATGGGATGCGAGCCAATCTAAGTCGTAATTCAGCAGTTCCGCTGCGGGCCTGATGCTGCCCATAGCGGGCGAGGAGGTGAATATAGTGGATGGAACAACGTGCCGCAGGTCCAATTGCAAGCCGTCGGAGGGCACCTGGATTCGTCCGGAAAAGTCACGCAGCCAAAATCTGCCTGCGCGCATTCGGCCGATGGTCACCCGATCGCGCGAGGTGGGGTAGAAAGTCGTCGGAAAGTCAAGAACTGTGCGCTCGTCCAGGCGAACGACAATCTTTCTTGAGGCAACCGAGTAATCGACCTTGAAGCGGTACGGCACTCCGAATCGTATGGGTATAGCGGGGCTGGCAATGTAGCTCACGCCGCTGTGTAGATAGGAGAAGACGGCTGCGTCGTTCTGCTGGTACTCGATGACTAGCAAGTCCCATCTCTCGTATATACCCGAACCAAGCAGAGCCTCCCGGACAGCCGGTTTTGCGCGTGGGAAGACCACCGTGGCGTCCAAGTGAAGACTGGAGACGTCATCCATGAAGGCGTCCGGCCCGGCGCCGAAGAAACTCGCGATGGAACGGAAAGTGGTGGAACGCGGCCGTTCGAGTGGGAACCCGTAGCTGTTCACGCTGAGGGCCGCGTTGAGTGCGACGGACCATGTGCTGGCGGCAATCGTAATGGCTGCAACCGCGATCCGCATTTTCCCTGCCGGCACTCGGCTATATAGCCACAGACAGGCGAACAGGCCCACGACTGTGAGAACCGGAACAAAATCCAATCCGAATCGAGCTGATGCGGACGGAAGGGTGCATACACCCAAGAACATCGCGACACCGCAAACGCTCAAGATGCCGAGAACTGTGCGCATATTCGGCTTTTGCTTCCATGGCAGAAATGGAAGCGCCAAGCCGGCCATGATGAGCGGCGCGATTAGCGGCATGCTGGCAACCGGCTCATGGAAATAATTTCTCGGCAGCAGGTCCGGATTGCCGAAAGGCTGCGCCGAGGGGCTCAATTCAAAGAACGGGAAGCGATAAAGAAAATCCGGGAGGCAAATCAGAAAATAGTAGGCGGATGCCAGAATGTCATGCAGCCTGAGCGAGAGGGGCGTACCGAGGCGGTATTCCTTCAGCCAGTTGATCACACTCAATTGATAATGGATGCCGAACTCGAAGGGATTGTCGAAGCGCGCATAGTTGTACCAGCCAATAAACACAGCGGCGATCGCGAGCGGAACGGCAAAAATAGCGAAGTCCACGAGCCGGTTGTGGCTGCTGGTTTCTTCCGTTCGCCTTAGATGAAGCGCGTAATAAACAAGAGCGACCAAGGCGGCCAGGGCACAATGCGGGCGGGATGCTACGGCCAGTCCCAGAAAAACAGCCGACAAGACAAGGCACCACCGACCGGAGTCCGGCCTCAGTACACGACGCGCCAGGAAATACAGACCTCCCAACAGAAAGCAATACCCGGCGGAGACGGCTACTTCGTAGACCCGCGGCCGGCGCAAAACGATCAGGGCGCTCTGGCCGAGTCCGAGAGCGGCAACCGCGGCAAGTTGCAGGAACCAGGGAGGCCGCAGCTGCGCCGCCTCCAGCAAAAGGAATAACAAGAGGCAGGAAAACACATAACCTGCCATGGAAAAGATAGTTACCGCGACATCGTCCGAGAGGCTGGTGCGGGTCAGAACGCGCCAAGGTAGATAAAGCGTGAGGACGGGTGCGATTCCGAAATACAGATAGTACCGCCCCCGATATAATGACGCGTCGTGCAGCCGGAGTTTCTCGTTGGCATTGGGATCGTACGGATCTGCTAGAGCCAACAATTGAGGCGACGGTTTTTCCGCTAAGTAGAGATGCCCCTGCAAAAGGCTGCTGGTGAGCTCATTGTAGAACTGAGTCGCAGTATCGCGCGGATGGAATGGATGAGCGCTGGATGTCGCCGTCCAGAAGAAAAACACCAAAATCAGAAGCGAGAGCGCGTACCAACCGAGCTTCCGAAAGCGCCCAAAAGGCGCTCCCGCTTCCAGCCGCTGAGCCTGCAAGGATTCTGCGATCCCGGCAACCGAGGGACTGCGGGCGTTCGCCATCCTTGGCGTGCTGGGGCGGCTAACACTGTGCTTTGGCATTCAAGGCTTAGAAAAGCGCTCACGGCCCGCTAAGCAGTATAAAGTCTCAGGTCTTTTGGATAAATATCTCACGAAACGTTAGGATTAGGCAACCGCTTCCAAAACTATTCGCTGGCTTTGGGCGCGGCCACGGGCGTGCGCGCTACCATCGGCCGGTGGCCAAGCCAACAACATCGTCGCCGGTTATAATTAAGAATCTTCCGCGACACAGAGCGGTGCACCCAAGCATGAAGAGTTCTTCGTCCTTTGTTGACAAGCCAATCTCAAAGGTAAGCGAATATTGGAACGCGCGTCCCTGCAACATCCGGCATTCGCCCAAGCCGGTGGGATCGCGCGAATACTTCGACGAAGTTGAGGCACGCAAGTATTTCGTCGAATCCCATATCCACCGATTCGCCGAGTTCGAACTTTGGAAGGGCAAGAAAGTACTCGAAATCGGGTGCGGCATCGGTACTGACACCATCAGTTTCGCGAGACAGGGCGCTCGGGTCACCGCCGTCGACCTCACCGAGAAGTCGCTTGAACTAGCAAGGCAGCGGGCGCAGGTCTTCGGACTGGAGGACCGAGTCACATTCCTGCAGGCCAATGCGGAAAAGCTCAGCGACTATGTTCCGGTCGAGCCTTACGATCTGATTTATTCGTTCGGCGTCATTCACCACACGCCGCATCCGGATCAGGTGCTGGAGGAGATCCGCAAGTTTGTGACTCCGGAGAGCACGGTGAAGATCATGGTGTACAACCGCTGGTCCTGGAAGGTGCTGTGGATCTTGTTTGTCTACGGCAAGGGCCAGTTCTGGAAATTGAATCAATTAATCGCCGAATATTCGGAAGCGCAAACCGGATGCCCGGTGACCTACAGCTACTCGCGCAGCGGCGGCCGGCGCTGGTTAGAGGAACACGGGTTTCGCGTCACGGACGTAATGGTGGACCACATCTTCCCCTACAGCATTCCCGAGTACGTCGAATACCGCTATCGAAAGATCTGGTATTTTCGCTGGATGCCCAAGTGGCTGTTTCGCGCGCTGGAGCGAACCTTCGGTTGGCACCTGTGCCTGACGGCAAAGCTGAAGTAATGGCCGCGTCCGACGCCCCGTATCTTTCCGTGGTGGTGACGGCGCGCAACGACGATCACGGCGGGAATCTGCTGGATCGCATGCAGGCGTTCGTCAGCGGATGGATCAGCCAGGCGCGGCGTTACAGCATTCCCTCCGAGCTGATCATCGTGGAATGGAATCCACCGCCGGACCGGCCGCGTCTGGCTGAGGCGCTCAAATGGCCGTCCGATTTAGGGCCGTGCCAGGTGCGGTTGATCGAGGTGCCGGCAGAGCTGCATGGGCGCTTCGCGCATGCCGACGCGCTTCCTTTGTATCAGATGATCGCGAAGAACGCGGGCATCCGGCGGGCGCGTGGGGAATACGTGCTGGCTACCAACATCGACATTCTGTTTTCGAGCGAGCTGGCCTGCTTTTTCGCGGCCCGGAGGCTGCAGCAGGGGCGGATGTATCGCATCGACCGGCACGATGCGATGAATGGCGTACCTGGCGGCGCGCCCATCGAGGAGCAGCTCGAATACTGTAAGACGCACTTGATTCGAGTCAACGTGCGCGAGGGGACTTACAACGTCTCGCCGGAGGGCAAGCCGGTTTTGAATAGCGACGACATCGCTTCGGCCGGGTCCGGGCTGCTGTTTGGAAAAGGCTGGCTGCCGGTGGAACGCTATACGGCGAATGAGCCGTTTCGGTGGGCGGGACAATACGCGGAACTGCTGCTGGAGCGGCCGCCCGATGGGGTATCCGGGATGGTGGTGGAGTTGGAGCCTGGGCCAGGAACGGGGAGCGCGCCGCTGGATTTGGAAGTGATCGCCGAGGGCTACCGGGTGTTGGCGCATGTCAACGTGGGTCGTCGCAGCCGCCTGCGATTGCCGCTTGAAACACCTTTGCCTGCGCGGCTTTGGTTTCGCGTGCATCAGGGCGGATTGCCGGCCGAACACGATCCGCGTACTTTGAATTTCCGGGCGTTTCGGATCGACTGGGAGACGCGCGGGCGGGCTAGCGGCGCGACGCTGCAGGCCGTGGGCGGCAGAAACTTGATGGCGGCCGCTTGGTTCGCGCTGCAGCACTTGATCGACCGGTTGGCCAAAGGTGGGCGGCTGGTGCGCCTCACGGTTCCGGTGTCGCCGCGCATGCAGCGCCGGTTGAAGATGTACATCGACTACCGAGGGTTGGTGGGGATGGCGCGGCATTCGTTTTCCTATTTCAGGCGGCGCATGTCGTTTCAAGCAGCCGCGGCGCCCGGAGAGGATATTTTCCCGGCCGGGTCGGGATTGTCGCCCGGCGGCGGATGGCAGCCGCTGGAAGATTACCGGGGCGAAACGTTCCGGCGGGCCGGGGATGGCGCGGAGATTATCATTGCGGCTTCGGCCTCGGACGCGAATGAACTTGCGCTGCAAGTGGAACCGGTCGAAAAAACATCCCCTATCGAACTCGTTCTGACGGACTCGGCTGGAAAAACAATCGCGAGCCATCGCATCGACGGGCTGAGCTTCGTGCGTTTTGCCATCGATCGCACGGGCGGGCGGACGCAGATTTTTCGGCTCGGGCTGCGCGGCGCTTCGGAAGTGAAGGTGTTCTGGTGCGGTTTTACGAACCGTGCCGCGCAGCCGACCGTGACTTTGTCGCAACCATGGGGCGCAGTCTGGCGTTGGGAGCCGGAGACGGATGCTATGGTAACGACGGGTCCGGCGGAGCTGGTGTTGCGCGTTCCTTCCGGCCCGGCTCGCCCGCTGTTCATCGATCTGGAGGCGGACTCGCCGGCGGAGTTCGAGATTCGCGACCAAAGCCGAAGACGTCTCGCTTCGGGAGGGTGAGCGGTCGTGCCGTGCATCGCCTGGATCTTGAACTGGAGCCGAACCGGACACATGTACTGGAATTGGCCGCCTCGGGGCCGGTCCGTGCTTACGGCTGCGATTGGAATGAGACGCCGGCGGCGCACGCTAATTTCATCCACACCAACGCGTGCGGCGACTTCACGCTGCTAGCGAGGGAGCATTGGTTCGACCTGCGGGGATATCCTGAATTCGATCAGTTCTCGATGAACCTGGATTCCATCTTCTGCGTCTCGGCGCATCATGGCGGAGCGCCCGAGCAGGTGCTGGCCGAACCGATGCGGATTTACCATATCGAGCACGCCACCGGGTCCGGCTGGACTCCCGAGGGTCAGGCGAAATTGTTCGAGCGCATCCGCGCGCGCGGGCTTTCCTTCGTCGATAACGAAGAGGTGCTGGTGTGGGCCTCGCAAATGAAGCGGCTCAGCTCGCCCATGATTTTCAACCACGAGAACTGGGGCCTGGCGGATTTCGAGTTGAAAGAAACTGTGGTCGCGGGCGGCAGGGGCGAGAGCGCGGGCTGAGCGGGAATGATCTCCGTCATTCTATACGGCCGCAACGATTCGCACGGCTACAATCTACATAAGCGCGCGGCCATCAGCTTGAATTGCATCGCAGAAGTGCTGAGCGATTCCGACGACGAGATTCTGTTCGTCGATTGCAACACGGCTAACGATCTGCCTACGTTCATTGAGGCGATCTACGATACGTTGAGTCCCAGGTGCAGGAATTTCCTGCGTGTGTTTCGCCTGAGGCCGGAACTGTATGCACGGTTGGTTGGACAGACGCACCTGTTCGCCACCGAGCCGCATACCAGGAACATCGCGCTGCGCAGGTCCAATCCGCGCAATCGCTGGGTGCTGTCGACGAATACGGACATGATTTTTGTTCCGAACGGCGGCTTTTCCAGTCTGTCGGAAGCGGCGCGCGATCTTCCGGACGGGCATTATGTGGTTCCGCGATTCGAATTGCCGGAGCCGTTGTGGGAGGCGTTCCCGCGAAGCAGTCCGCGTGAGGTGATGCAGCTTTGCGAGGAATTGTGTCCCCGGCTGCACCTGAACGAGATTGCCAAGCGCGTGCCTTATATGCGATTCGATTCGCCGGGCGATTTTCAGTTGATGCCGCGCCAGGCCTTGTTTGACATTTGCGGATTCGACGAGCGCATGACGCAGGGGTGGCACTCAGATTCGAACATGTGCAAGCGCATGTATCTGTTTTTCGGCGAGCGAACCGAGAGCTTGGCGGATCGCGTGAGAGCCTTCCATTGCGATCACACGCGCGTGGCGACGCTGGCGCATCGGGCGGATTTGAAGCTCGACAACAGCCTGCAGGAATTCGTTTGGGACTTGACGGATCCGGTTGCGCGTCATCAAGCGGAGACCTGGGGCGCGCCGCAGGAGGCCATCGAAGAACTGGATTTCACGAACGATCCGGCGGCACGATATTTGTGCGCGGTGGAGCGTGCCTTGGGCGCGCCGCAGCAAACGCCGTACTTTACCGATTGCAACGACGCGCGAAATTTCGTTTACTACCCGCCGGAACGCGCGCTGCCTTATCTGGCCGCGAACTTTACGGTGTATGCGGGCGAGGCGAGGTTTCTATACGCGGGGAACAATCCGCGGATGTTAGATATGGCCGCCCGATGCGTCGGAGAAATGGGGTTCACCGAGCCGTTGCATTACGTGGCTGATCTTCTGTCGGCGGGAGCCGCGCCGGCCGGTGCTGTAGGGATTGATGGCAACGGCATTGCAAATTTTAACGCCATCATTGTCGATTTTGGCTTGGATCAGACCGGTCTTAGTCTTGGAGCGGTGGCGAGGGTAACGGATTGGCCAAGGGAGCTTCGGTACAGCCTGGGGGCGGTGGCGCGGTTTATGGAGGCCCGCGCATTGCAGGAGGGCATGACGGCCGACTTCCTGGTGTTGAACGCCAATCATTATCTCTTCAAGAGCTTTGTCGAACAGCTTCTGATCTCCACCGAGACGCCTTATCCGATCCACGTCAGAAAGGGCCGAGCGCGAAAGGGCGAAGAACGCGATTATCGCGGAGCGGGCTGGAAATACAATTTAGACCTGTTATGTTCGTACTTCGCCTACGACGTGTTGGATCATTCGGTCCCGCCGGCGGCGCCGGGGGATGCGATCGATTTTACGAGCGAGGGTTATTCGGCACGCTACAAGGACGGGCACTGGGGCGCCATGGACTACAGCGGTACGTGGACCGATGGGCACACCGCTGCGATTCTGTTCGCGCCGCCTGAGTCGCTTAAAGATGATCTGGTGGCCTACGTTCGGATCAACGAGGCTTTTCCGGGGCTCGATGAAGAGCCGATACGCCTGCGCGTTTTCTTCGAGGGCGATCCCTTGACTCGCTGGGCCGTCTACACGCGATTCGAGGTGATCGTTTGCAAGGTGCAGTTGCCTCGGCGGCTGATGGCCGGGAAGAAGATTTGCCGCCTCGAATTGCAGATTGAGAATCCCCAGTCTCCGCAGGCGATGGCGGAGGCGCGGGGCGAGCGGATCGTAAACGAAG
>CAVXJU010000095.1:0-37160 GCA_963761935.1 Terriglobia bacterium
TTCGACACGATTGACCATGAAATTCTGATCAAGCTGGTGCAGCGGCGGGTCCGTGACCCGCGCGTGCTACGGCTTATTCGGATGTGGTTGAAAGCCGGAGTGCTGCACGAAGGGATTCTGGAAGAGACCACGGTCGGCTCCCCGCAAGGGGCAGTGATCTCGCCGTTGTTGTCCAACATCTATTTACATCCGCTCGATCTGTACTGGGAGCGGGAGGTGAAGGCGACGAAGATGGTCCGCTATGCGGATGACCTCGTGGTGCTGTGCCGATGGAAGCCCCCGGAGACGTACATGCCGAAGCTGAGGCAGTTCCTGGCGCGGCTGCGGGTGACGGTCAATGAAGACAAGACTCGCGTGGTCGCGGCACAGGATGGCTTCGACTTTCTGGGGGTGCACTTTCGGAAACAGGCTTCGCGGCGCGATGCCAGCCGGTGGTTCTGCTACTGCTGGCCGTCGCGACGCTCGATGCAGCGGATTCGGGACAAGGTGAAAGCGGCGATCGCTCGCGACAACCGCCCGACGTTGCAGGAGAAGTTGGACCGGCTGAACCCGATACTGCGGGGATGGTCGGCCTACTTTGGCTGGCTCAACTCGGCCCGGCATTTTCGGAAGGTGGATCAATATGTCACGTGGAAACTTCGGCGTTGGGTGCAGGCCAAGCATCAGCGCAGACGACGGGCGTTCTGGAAGACGCCTCCGGCCTATTGGAGAAAGGCCGGCCTGTATTTTACGCAGGGTCGGATTGTGCATACGAGCTGAATGCCGCCGGGGGAAGGCTCCCGGAGAGCCGTATGAGGGAAAACTTCACGTACGGTTCGATGAGGGGGTGCTGGAGACGGAGCTATGGAGCGGGCTGAGACACCGGCACAGTGGCGAAAGCCGCCGGTCAACCGAAACCTCCGTTCCTGTGGCCGCCGCGCCAGCGCCCTACTCTGCAAAAGCGCAACGTCGTCGATCATCTGCCGGAGCAACATAAGGCGGACGTGAAGCGCAAACTGCAAAACGCCTACGCACTGGTCGATTACAGCGAAGCCAAGCGCGCTTTGGAGAAACTGCACCGCGAGCTGATGGATCTCAATCCCAGCGCGGCACGCAGTTTGGAGGAAGGGCTGGAGGAAACGCTCACCGTGCACAAGTTGCGCGTCCCCGATCAACTCCGCCGCACTTTGTGTTGCACCAACGTGATCGAGTCGGCGTTTTCGATCGTTGAGACGGTTTGCCGCAACGTCAAACGCTGGCAGCCAGGCGATCAGATCGAGCGCTGGGTTGGCTCGGGACTGCTGGTCGCTGAACGGCAGTTCCGGAGAGTGATCGGGCATCGTCAGATTCCGTTGTTGCTGTCTTCGATGGCCAATGCCGTTTCTAAGAAATCGATTGCCAAAGGAGCTGCGGTCGCGTAGTCTATGAGAACCGAGGGTCGCTAACTTTCAACGGAACTCCGGGCAACCTCCTTGAAGGGTGTCATGCCACGTAGCGCATCCTGGCAGGGGGCATCCGATTCGGTGGTGAACGTTCTGCGAGATCTCTTTGCGCAAGCAGCTATGGCGCTTCCAGAAAAGGGAATACGATTCGAATACAATACTGGTCTCGATGGACTCAGGAGACAAATCGCCTCTGTCCAAGCCAAAATCGAGGACGGCCTTTCAGCCTTCGACGACACTCTCAACGAACATTCATCTTCTGTCATCTCCAAGGCACCATCAGTGCCGCAGCTATCCCCGGCAAACGCACGTCGCGTCTTCGTCATTCACGGACGTAACATCGTCGCACGGAATGCATTGTCGCCTTTCTTGCGCTCATTCGACCTCAGCCCAATCGAATGGGAAGAAGCAGTCCAGATGACCGGTGTCGCGTCGCCTTATATTGGCCAGGTTCTCGACGCGGCATTTTCAAAATCACAAGCGGCAGTTGTCCTTTTCACTGGCGACGACATGGCCCGTCTTGGCTCCTGGTACATCACTAAAGACGATCCTGACCACGAGCGCGATCTCACCCCGCAAGCTCGCCCCAACGTCCTGTTTGAGGCTGGAATGGCTTTCGGCCGCTATCCAGAACGTACCGTGATTGCTGCGATCGGGCAAACCCGTCCCTTCAGCGATCTGTTTGGAAAACACATCGTACACCTGTCCAATTCCGCGCAGAGTCGATTGAGGCTTATCAGTCGCCTTAAGACGGCACAATGCGACCTGCAGTACGAAAATCGGGATCAATGGCTTACGGAAGGGGATTTCGAAGCAGCGAACTGCCATCCCGATTCACCTAATAGCCATGCTTCGGTGAGGGCCGATGCCGCGGCACCGCAGAAGAGAATCCCCTTCTCCGACCCGTATTATCCCCGGTTGTCCGACGAGGTGAAGGAACAGGCCGCCAGCGATGTTCAGCCCCCAAACCCTCTTATGGCCGACGGTAGTGCCGAGTATCTGGTCGCGTCGCCCGACGAATTTACTGTTCGAATAGTCCGCGAGCAAAACGAGTCCATCAAAGGCCTCATGCTCAGCATCGTCAATGAGCGCCTATCCGCAATCGGAAAAACCAGACTCGATCATCCGATCCGCGCAGAGTTTTGATTCCAACAAAAACGCATATCGAGACGGGCGAACGTTTAAGCCGTTCGATAATACGGACCCTGGGCCAATTGAGGCCGGTTACAGTGGCAAAGGGATCTGGCTCGTTCACAAGCGAACCTCACATCCGCATCCCTTCGCTGGAAATGACGATCAGCACCCACTCTTGTGGCCCGATAATGACAGGTCTACCGTTCACAGATGGCTGGTATCGTTTGAGGTCTTGGCCTTCACAGTACCGGCTCAGAACAATGATCCCGGCACGCAACTGAAGACTGTCAAGCAGACTATCGAACTCGTTTGGAACCCATCCAACGACGAATTCTTTATTAACCAGCACACGAACAGCAATCATAAAGCCTGACGCCCAGGCGTGCGATCAGCCTCGATCAGAGCGTTACCGTCTGTATCCCCGACTATGGTTCTGGCGTCGTCGATGGATGTGCGAGCCCGGGACGACCTGCCGCCTACAACCGTGCGTGTAGGCTCCGAAAAAATGCCTACGGTAAAGTCTGGGGCCGGACGCCTCGATTGATAAGGGCAACGGGTATACGGGTTTTGCGCCTCTCGCCGGTCACGAGCTGCTCGATCATACCGACAAGTAGAGCGCCGACTCACGTCAGCCGCGTCAGCAACTGCCGCATCTTCCCATGCGCCAGCACCACATCCGGATCGCGCTGCAACGCCTCAAAATACCGGCGCGGATAGCCCGTCCCCATCTCATCCGGCGCCAGCAACTCCCAGGCCTGCGCGATCAACCGCTCGGCTTCAATTCCCGCCCGGAGGTTCCTCGGCGTCCAACGTTTCGTCGATCAGTACCACGAACTCCGACAGTTCATGCAGCCACGCGAACCACGGATCGTACAGCACCAGTTTCAGAAATTCGCCGCTGGAGCCGATGCGCGCGATGTCGCGCTCGTAGCAGGCGCGCTCGGAGTCGAGCAGCGTCTTATGCAGGCGCAGCAGACCGTCCCGCAGTTCCGTGAGGCGCTGTTGAATCGGGTCCAGGGAGGAGCCGCTGGATGACATGATCTCCTGGTGCTATAGTAACTAAGTCCACCCGCAACGTTTACCGAAGGCCGTAAAATAGAAATAAGCGCCGTGAGCACTGAAACTACACTTCAACTTGCAAGTCGTCATCTCGACCTGGTCCGCCAGGAGATTGGCAAAGTCATCGTCGGCCAGCAGCATGTCGTGGACGGCGTGCTGATCTGTCTTCTGGCCGGCGGCCATGTCTTATTGGAGGGCGTCCCTGGGCTCGGCAAGACCACCCTGCTGCGCACCCTCGGGCGAGTGCTGCATTTGAAGTATTCGCGTATTCAGTTCACGCCCGATCTGATGCCGGCTGACATCGTCGGAAGCATGATTATCGAAACCGACGATCACGGCGCCAAGGCGTTGCGCTTTCAGGCTGGGCCCATCTTCGCCAACCTGGTGCTGGCCGACGAGATCAACCGTGCCACGCCGAAAACCCAGTCGGCGCTGCTCGAAGCCATGCAAGAGCGCACCGTCACCAGCGGCACTACCACGCACGATCTGGAAGCGCCTTTTCTCGTCATGGCCACTCAGAATCCCATCGAAATGGAGGGCACTTATCCGCTGCCGGAAGCGCAGCTAGATCGCTTCCTGATGAAGATTCTGGTGATGTATCCTTCCCGAGAAGATCTGAACCGGATCGTCGAGCGAACCATCCATAAAGCCGAAACATCCTTGTATCAGGTGGTGGACCGCGCCGCCATATTGCAATTGAAAGAAGCCTGCCAGGAGGTGCTGGTCGCCGAGCACGTGCAGGATTTCGCTATTGACCTGGTGATGGCCACGCAGCCGGGCACCAAGTACGCTCACGGCCTTGCCAATAAGTACATCCGCTATGGCAGTTCGCCGCGCGGCGCGCAAGCGCTGGTCGAGTGCGGACGCGTCCTGGCTCTAATGCGCGGGCGCCTGAATCTCAGCATGGAAGATGTCAAGGAAATCGCTCCCGACGTCCTGCGTCACCGGATCATCTTGAACTTCGACGCTCACGCCGACGGCCAAACTCCGGAAACCGTTCTGACCGAGATCATCGGAAGCGTTACTTCCGCAGCAGTCGCGTGAAACCTACACCACTGATCGATAGCAGTTTCCTCGAGAACTCGAGCGCCTGACGATTCAGTGGCAAAAATCGTTTCCCGGCCTGGTGGGCGGCCACAATATCTCCCATTTTGCCGGCCCCGGCCAGGAGTTCCTGGATCATCGTCAGTTCCATCACGGCGACGATCTGCGGGCCGTCAACTGGCGCGCCTATCTCCGCCTGGAGAAATTGTTCCTGAAGATGTTCCAGGTGGAGCCGCGCATCCCAGTGCGGGTGCTGCTGGATTGCAGCAACTCCATGACCACCGGCGGCGTTCCGAAGTTCGACTATGCCCGCAAGCTGGCCGCGGCGCTTTGCTACGTCGGGCTGGTCAGGCTCGACACCATCGCTCTCCAACCTTTTTCCGAAGGTATTGGAGATTCCTTCCTGTGCGGCGGCGGCCGGCATCGCTTCATTCCCGCTGTTAATTTCCTGCAAGACTTGAAGCCCGGTGGGCGAACCAATTTCTTCGAGGTGGCCCGCCAGTTCATCACCAAGTATCCTCAGCGCGGGTTGCTCATCATCATTTCGGATTTTCTCGACGAAACCGATTGCGAACGTCCCATGCAATATCTGGCCGACTTCGGCCATGAGCTGATGCTGCTGCATGTCTGGGATCAGGAAGATCGCGATCCGCCCTGGGAAGGGCAATTGGACCTGACCGACGCGGAAACCGGCGCAACAATTGAGATCGGATTTGATTCGGGCGCGCGCGAGAATTACGTGCAAGCTTTCGACGACTTCGCGAAAAACATCCGCCGCATCGGATTGCGGAACAGCGGCCGTTATATAGGTCTTTCTACGTCTACAGCGATTGAGGAGGCGATCTTCGGTCCCATCGCCCGGTCCGGAGCCCTTCAATAGGAGTGCCATGTTTTTCCTCAATCTCAGCCTGCCGGAATTTCTAGCCATCCTCGGCTCGATCTCCGGCATAGTGGTGGCGCTGTATCTGCTGGACCGCATGCGCAAGAAGCACACCGTCGCCACCCTGCGCTTTTTCGAAATGGCCGAGCAGCCACCGGTGCTCAAACATCGCCGCAAATTGCAGCAACCCTGGTCGCTGGTGCTGCAGATCCTCAGCATGCTGTTGCTGCTGCTGGCTATCGCGCAGCTCCGCTTCGGTTCGGCGTCGCGCTCGTCGCGCGATCACGTTCTGATTCTCGATACCTCGGCCTGGATGAACGCGCGCAGCGGTCAAACGCGGCTGATCGATCAAGCGCGCGCCGCCGCTCGAAGTTATGTCAAGCAGCTTCCGGCCAGCGATCGCGTGATGGTGTTACGCGCCGACGTGCTGGCAACTCCCGCCACGGTGTTCGAGCCGGACCGGCTTAAGATCCAAGAGGCCATCGACCAAACGCAGCCAGGCTCCGGCCCTTTGAACGTTCAGCAGGCGCTCGATTTTGCGCAGCGGGCTCAAAAGCTGCAGGCGCAGCGGCCAGGCGAGATTGTTCTGATCGGCGCTGCCCGCGTTTCGAGCGAGGAAGCCGCTTTGGCCGCCGCTCCTGCGAACCTGCGCATCATCTCCGTCAACGGGCCCAACGAACACGTGGGCCTGCGCAAAGTAAGCGTGCACCGCTCCTTGACCGATCCCGAAGGTTGGGAAGTTTTCGTAGCGGTCAAAAACTACGGCCTCGCGCCCCACTCTGTTCCGCTGGCTGTGCAGTTCGGCGGAGCGCCCATCGGATCGCGCCGCTTTGAGCTGAAACCCGGCGCCGAGGATGAGGCTAGTTTCCGTTTTAAAACGCGAGCCGCCGGATGGCTCGAAGCTCGTTTGCTCACCAAAGATCCTTTCCCGGAGGACACTCGCGCGATTCTGGAATTGCCGGCCCGCCAATTGGTGCCGCTTACCGTGTACTCCTCGGAACCCGATCTTCTGAAGCCCGTCTTCAATGCGATCCCGGGCGTGCAAGCAAGCTTCAAGCCGACTTCGAGCTACGACGCGAGCCTGCACACCGGCGTCATACTTCTGGACCGTTTCGCGCCTCCCAGTCCGCCCCAAACCGATGCCATCTGGATTGAGCCCCCCGCCGGCAAGTCGCCCATTCCCGTGGCCAACACCGCGAGTGCCGTCAAGCTCAAGCGCTGGCGCACGGATCATCCGTTAGGAATGGGGCTTCGCGCCGGCGATACCGAACTCGCCAGCTCCGAGGTTTTCCGCACAGCTCCGGGAGACATCGCCGTGGCGGAATCCGACGCCGGTGTGCTGATCGCGGCGCGGGACGGAAAACCCGAAAACCGTTGTGCTCGGTTTTGATCCCGTCCGATCGGGCATGAAGTACGAACTCACCACGCCGCTACTGTTCGCCAACATCGTTCGCTGGATGGCGCCGGATCTTTTTCGCTCCTGGCAGCTCACCGCAGGCACCGTAGGCACCGTGGATGCCGACCTGGAATCGGAAGCCGACCCGGCCACAATTCATGTTCAGACCGAAGACGGCAAAGTCCTGCCGTTTAGCGTGGACGGGCGAACCGTGCGCTTCTTCACCGGCGCTCCCGGAATCGTGCGCGTGCTGACGGGCGACCGCGAGCTGGTTTACTCGCTGACACTGCCGCAGCCCGGCGACGTCGTGTGGAAGCCGGCCAGCGTGCGGCATGGCATGCCCGGTCGCGCCCCTTACGAGCCCGCTGCAAAAGATATCTGGCAGTGGCTGGCGTTGCTCGGCGCCGCTGGTTTCATCGCCGATTGGATTCTGTTTGGGCGCATGCGCAAGGGTTGGGTATCCGCGACGCAAATCATTCCGCGTCTTCCCTGGAGGAAAGCCTCGTGACGTTCGAACACGCTTGGGTCCTCACTTTTCTTGTATTGCCGCTCGGCTGGATGTTGTTTGAATGGCGCCGCACGCGCCGGTCGCTGGCACTGCTTCTTAAGACGCTGTCGCATCATCGCCATCATTCTGGCGCTTTCCGAACCCACGCTGAGCACACCGGAAACCAAGATGGCGGTGGCTGTTCTGGTGGACACTTCGGCCAGCCTTTCGCCTCAGGATCTGGCTCGCGCCTCCGAACTCGCCGATGCGATCGAGAGATCGCGCGGCCGGCACTGGATTCGCGTGCTGCCCTTCGCGCGTTCGGTGCGCGATGTCGCTCCGGAAGAACAGCAGCACGGCTGGCATTTCAGGGACACCGCCGGCGAAGCGGGCCAAGCCACCGATCTTGAAGCCGGCGTTCGCGAGGCCATGGCCTCCTTGCCTCCAGGGCTGGTGCCGCGGCTCCTGCTGATTTCCGACGGCAAGGAAAACTCGGGCAGCGTGCTCCGTGCCACCTGGCAAGCCCAGAGCCTGGGTATCCCAATCGATACCATAGCGCTCCAAGGCAGGCCGCAGCCCACTTTGCGTCTGGAATCGGTCAGCCTCCCGACCATGGCCTTCACCGGAGAAAAGTTTCCGATCGATTTGACGGTTTCTTCGCCGGCCGATGTCTCGGCGACCGTGCAAATGCGCGCCGAAGGCAAGCTGCTCGGATCCGAACCCGTGAAACTGGAACGTGGCAACAATCAGGTTCGAGTGCACGCCCGTATCACCGCCGCCGGCGCGCTGAGTCTGTCGGGATTGATGCGCGCCGACAATCTCGGCGAGATTCGGTTCGATCGCGCCATGACGTTGCGCCGGCCCAAGGTCCTGTACATTTCGCAAGACCCCGCGGGCACCGAAGCGAACTTGATGCAGACCTTGAGCGCGGCGGAATTTGAGGTCGATCGAACGGGCGACCCCATGCACGGGACACTGTCCGACTACCAGCTTGTGGTCCTCAACAATCTGGATATGGAAGCGCTGCCGGCATCGCGAAAAGACGAAATAGAGAACTTCGTCAAGCAAGGCGGCGGCCTGCTGGTGATCGCCGGAGAGCGCAACGTGTATAACGACACCAAGACCGCCGAAGACGCGCTCGACCGGACCATGCCCGCCAAGCTCGCCCCGCCGCGCTCGCCCGAAGGCACCGCGGTGGTGTTGATCATCGACAAATCATCTTCGATGGAGGGGCGCAAAATCGAGCTGGCCCGCTTGGCCGCGATTGGCGTGGTTGACAATCTGCGCCCGGTGGACCAGGTTGGCGTGCTGATCTTCGACAACTCGTTCCAATGGGCGGTGCCGATTCGGCGCGCGGAAGATAAGGCCATGATCAAGCGGCTGATCGCCGGCATCGTCCCGGATGGCGGAACGCAAATCGCTCCTGCTCTGGCCGAGGCGTACCGCCGAGTGCTTCCCGCGCGCGCAACGTTCAAACACATTGTACTGCTCACCGACGGCATTTCCGAAGAAGGCGACAGCCTGGATCTGTCCAAGGAAGCGGCCGCGCAGCACGTCACCATCTCGACGGTTGGGCTGGGGCAGGACGTGAACCGCGCTTATTTGGAGAAAGTGGCCAGCATGGCGAACGGCCAATCATACTTCCTGAACGAACCAGCCGGCCTGGAACAAATATTGCTGAAGGACGTGATGGAGCACACCGGGTCCACAGCAGTCGAGAGACCAATGCGCCCCGAAGTTGAAAAGAACGTCGAGATTCTGGATGGAGTGGGAATCGATTCTGCGCCGGCGCTGAAAGGCTATGTCCGATACGTGAGCAAGCCTTCCGCGGATACCATTCTCAGAATCGATCCGAAAGATCCGCTGCTGGTTCGCTGGCAATATGGCCTGGGACGCGCGGTGGTGTTCACCTCCGACGCCAAGAGCCGATGGGCGGCCGATTGGGTGACTTGGAAAGGTTTCGACCGGTTCTGGACCAACATCTTCCGCGACCTGCTTCCGCATGCCGAAGCCGGCGAAGCGAACGTAGCTTTCGACAGCGCCAGCGGGGATTTAGTTGTCAACTACCAGCTCGGGCGCGACGTGGTTGCACCGGCCAAGCTGCCTGCCATTTACATCTTCGGGCCCGGCGGATTTCAGCATCCGCTGCCGGTGACCGAACTGGCCGACCAGGCTTACCGAGGGCGCATTCACATCGGACAATTGCAAGGGCTCTTCCGCATTCGACCGCTCGAAGAGTCGCGCGCGTTTCCGGAAGTGGGGTTCTACCGGCAGGAACAAGAGCTGCTCGATTACGGCTCGAACCCGTTTTTGCTGCGCTCGATCGCCGAATTTACAGGCGGCCGTTTCAATCCGCAGCCGAGCCAGGTGTTCAATGCTGGTGACCGTTCGGAGCCCTCCTCGATGCGGCTGTGGCCGGGATTATTGGCCTTGGCGCTGGCGCTCAATCTGGCCGAGCTGATCATGCGCAAAGGAAAAGCGGTTTTCGATTCGTTCTTTAACAAACCGGCTGTCTCGCACGCCTGAGTGGTTAGTCGCCGGAAACCCGGCGCGGCGAATATCGATAAGAAAAATACGCTGCCACTGGAGGCCAAATCGCGCTCCATCGCTTGCGCAGGACCGACAGCCCGATCATGGCGACGACCACAACCGCGGCCCAAAACGCGCATTCCACACTGCTCAACGACGCGTGCCAGTTGCCGAACCAGCGACCGTAGACCAGCTCAATGTGGACCCAATAAACCAGCAGCGAAGTGGTGCCTAGCTGGCGGATCCAACTCCACGCGGCGCCCAAGGCATACTCGGTCCAAACGAAGGCGAAGGCGATCATGATCATCACCACGCCCAGCTTGATCAGGATCAGGCCGGGGCTGTTCAGCCAGAATTCGGAATTCGGATAGAGCGAATACGGCACGCTCGAGAAATACTGGCCGCCGACCACCAGCACGATTCCGCCCAGGGTGCCCCATTGCATGATGCGTCCCATATGTTCCGGTTTGACCAATCGCAGAACGCTGCCGATGCTGAGGCCGAAAGCGATGAAGGCAGCCCAGGGGAAGAATGCGAAGTACTGATAACTCGGCACCAGGTACTCGGAAATCCCGGAGGGCAGCCAGCTCCAGTTAAGCGAGGAAACGAGCGGCGACAGCGCGGCAATCGCCAGACCCAAACCGGCGCACAATCGCACGCGGTCAGCCGTGGTGAAGATCGCCATAACCGACATCAAGAGGATGGCGAAGCCCATGCAATTCAGGATGTCGACTTTGAAGAGATCGGTCCAGGGGCTGCCGGGAAACGCGAAGATCCAGAGCTGCAGGCGGAATAGAAATGCGAGCGAGAAGAGATAGCCGGCGCGGCGCAACGCGGCTTTCCAGCGGCCGAGCGGACCGAGGCCTTGCCGTTCGCGCCCATCCATCAAGAAGGCCAGCGTGATTCCAGTCAGAACCAGAAACACCGCCGGTCCGATGCCGCCCAGAAATTGAGAGAGCGTGAAGGGGCCTTGAGTGCGGATATCCGGTTTGGCGAAGGAATGAAAAACGTGACCTTGCAGCATGGTCACGACTGCGAGGCCGCGGGTCCAATCGAGGAAAGTTAAGCGGCCGCGCGAGTCGCGATTATTCGGCGCCGGCTTTGCGTTCAAAACTTTCATTTGCCTGGGTAAACGGTTTTAACACCGGACGGCAGTTTCAGTTGCAGCGCATCGGGTGGCAGGGCGGGATTGATTTTCAAGTCGCTATAGGTTACCACTCGATAGTCGCCTGAGGGCGCTAGAATCTTTTCGCGCACCGGATATGGATCGCCTTGCTCGGGGATCCAGAGTTCCAGATTTTTGACATACTCGCGCGCTTCGGCCGATTTGGGTGTAAGGCGCAAGTGAATCAACTTGCCGGGCTGACCTTTTGACGATTCCGAGCCGAGCGCGGTCATGTCGTAATCCTTAGCAAGTTCCGCGCCAGAAGTGCCGAAGCCGATCATGACGAACTTATCTAACTGCTCGCCGTTCTTTTCTAAGTCCCACACTTCCAGGGTTTTGATCTTGGGGAAGTACCTTTGAACATGTCTCTTCTCGAAGACCACGACGTGCGGATCGGGGTTTACAAAGTCAACGCGGCCCTTTACCTCGCCAGGCTGTACTTTCTGCATGATCGCGGTACCAGTTTCCGTGTTGTCTTCGTTGAGAACGTCGGTGTGTGTCACGTAAGTGACCTGCGCGGTCATGGATTTGAACGTAGAGGCGGCTTTATCCATGCGCGCGCGCAGATCCTGAAGGTCGTCTTTTCCGGGCGGCGCCGCGACGGCAGAGAGCGCGATCGACGCCAGAAACGCAGCGACAGTGGGTGAATACAATCTCATGGAAGCGAGTTGGAGAGTCGCGAGTTACGGCGTAGTAAACGCCATGTATCCCTTGATCTCTTTTTCGGAATCGACGATGGGCTCCAGGCGAACGACGTTATATCTTTTCCCCGTGCGTGCTTTGAGCAATGCGCCTGCCTTTTCAGGCCGCTGGGTGTCGGCGGTGCTGGAGAATTGTTCGGCGTCCATCCAGAACACGGTAGCACCGTGCTCGGAGGGCAACATCACAATGCTGCTGGCGCGCGGTTGATCGCGAAACCAGGCGCGCGGCATCAGAAAGATGAAGGCCAGGATCAACCCCACCATCACGTCGTACTGCCAGCCGGCGCGGGGATAATCCCAAAATAAAAAGCGCTTCACGCCAGTTACGGCATTGCTCATGTTCAGTTTCAGTTTAACACGCGATTGCGGGGTGTCCCCGCGATTTGGAAGGCGATAAGCGAGGCGGAGTTACTTGTATTTTCGCAGCACGGCGAGCACTCGACCCTGGATCTGAACGTCCGAGGCATCGACGATGATGGGCTGCATTGCGGAATTAGCGGGCTGCAAACGGATGCGGCCGGAGGGTTCGCGATATAGGCGCTTCAACGTAGTTTCGCGGCCTTCCACCAGCGCCACCACGATTTCGCCGTCGCTGGCTTGCGGGGTGCGCTCGACCAGAACGTAGTCGCCGCTCATGATGTGATCCTCAATCATGGATTCGCCGCTGACCTCGAGCGCGAAGGTATCGCCCTTACCGGCGAAGTCGGCGAATTGCAGGGTTTCGCGTCCTTCGACTGCTTCGACGGGAGCGCCCGCGGCGATGCGTCCGGCGAGGGGAATTTCCATCGGACGCGGGGCCTTGCGACTCTTGCGGCGCTCCTGGACGTACTTGGATGCGACCTCGAGCGAGCGGCTGTGATTGAATTGCCGGCGCAAATAATTGCGCGATTCGAGCGCCTGAATATGTTTGTGAACAGTGGCCAGCGATGCCAGATTCAGCGCGTGCGCCAGTTCCTCGTAGCTGGGGCTGTAGCCGTTCTGCTCGACGAAGTCCGCGATAAAATCCAGGACTTCCTTTTGCCGTTTGGTGAGGGCCATGGATTCATTGTGGGCGAAGAAAAGGGGAAAAGTCAAGACCGGAGTGGTTGCCGTGAGGGAAAAGGCAAGACGCCGTCGCGCGCGTGGAGGAGTCGCGTGCGAGCTGGTATTGGCACACCTCTGGTACGTAGTCGTCGCCGCGCCGAGGTGGGGCCGGTCAGTAGGTGTGCTTGTCATAGCCGGGCTGCATCTGGGGAGGGATGTGGAAGCGGGCATATGCGACTTGTCGGGCCTCGTTTTGACGCAGCATGCGCTCGGAGGCGCGCTCGACTTGTTGTTTCGTAAAAACGAAGCCATGGTCGGCGGGTTCCCAGGGTTGTTGTTTGTGCTTATAGAGTTCCAGCAGCGCGGCGGCGTCTTTGAGGTCGCGGCGCTCGCGGTCCTGGCGCTCGGCCTGGATCTCGCGCAGTTTGTCGAGGGCTTTTTGGAACTGGCGCGACAGGCGCGTGCCTTGGATGTTGAGGCCGGCGATGAGGCGGTGGGCGTCGACGATGTCGAAATCGATGCGAGCCTGCTCATTGGGCGGATTGGCTGCGCGAGCAAGCAGGTCGGCTTCGAGCACAGGGATGCGATTGAGGCGCCAGGAGGTGTCGATCAATTCCTGGACGAGCTGAGATTCGGTCGGCGTGGCGGGCTGGTATTGCTCGCAGAACTGGCGGCGGTGGGATTCGTAGGCGGCTGGGTCTTCGGAGGGCAGGACGACGGTTTGGGCGGTGAGGCCGTGGCGGATGGCGTTGAGCGAGGAGCGCTGTTTGCCGGCTTCGGTGCGCGGGCCGGTGGAGTGCTGGGCGTTGGCCCGATTCACGGCAGCGCGGTCGTTGGCCGGGGTGGCGGCAGCGGCGCGGTAAGCGGCGGCGCGCATTCGGTTTTCATACATGGCGCGGTCGGCCGCGCGGTCCAGGACGGGGCTTGAAGGTGCTGACATTTGTTTGGCCTCGGTTTGGAGATAGCATGGGGCGCGAGGCTCGCGGTGGGCCGGGCAAGCGAAATGGCTGAGGGTGAGGGGATTATGTGAGTTGGAAAAATGTCACTGGGAGCCGACGGGCCGACTGGCCGGGCCATGACTTCTGGTGTCAGGCGAACAGCAGGCGTCCCTTTGGTTCCGGAATAGGACGACCGAGGTCGCGGGCTGTCTCCAGCCACTCGGAGATCACGACCTCAGCCGCCGCAACTGCATCCTGTCTGGTCGCACCGTCGGCGGCGCAGCCGGGGAGTTCCGGCACCTCCGCGATGAAGGCCCCGTCTTCGTCGCTCCAATATAGGATGATCTCGTATTTCGTCATTGAATCCCTTCCGCCAGTTTATAACGGACGATCACGGCACGAACCTGCTTGACTTGATACGGTTTCGCCAGCGAGCCGCGAGGTTGAAGATTGAGGATCTTCGTGGCGCGTTCGAACGAAGAGACCTACGCCATTTCACGGGTAACGCTCTACGCGCGGAATGTGACGTGGTGGTTCCGCCCGAATTGTCGCCTGTTCGAAATTTTTCCTGGGGGCCGGCGGCGGTGCTAGCGCTGGTTGGGCGAGCGTAGGCTGGGGTGGCGGCAGCGGTGCGGTAAGCGGCGGCGCGCATTCGGTTTTCGTACATGGCGCGTTCGGCCGGGCGGTCCAGGACGGGGCTTGAAGGTGCTGACATTTGTTTTGCCTCGGTTTGGAGATAGCATGGGGCGCGGGGCTGGGTGTGGGCGGGGCGGGGGAAATGACTGAGGGTGTGGCGATTATGCGAGTTGGAAAAGCGCGTTAGTCGAGCTGTTCGAAGGCGTAGCCAGCGCGGAGCACGGTGGCCTCGTCTCCCATTCGACCCACGATCATCATCCCGATGGGAAGTCCGTCCAGCTTACCGCACGGCACGCTCATGGCAGGGTGACCAGTGAGATCGAATTGCGGCGTGTTCAGGGCGGCGCCGTCGGATAGCTTTAGGCTGGTTGCGAAATCGACGTTGGGGGGCGGCAGTTTGGGCGGCCGCGACGCGACAGTCGGCATCACCAGCACATCCGCTTGTTCCAGTGCCCGGTCGTAGGCGGCGCGTACCGCCATAGCGACGTTTTGTGCCCGTCCGTAATAGAGGCCGTCGCTGCTGCGATCGAGCATGCGTTCCAGCACCAGCCAAAGCTTCACCTCGGGCGGAAACAGCGCGGCGCGTTCCTTGAGATGCCGCACGTAGAATTGCGCCATGTCTATAGGGTGACGTCCTTTCCAACCCAATCCCATGGAATCGCGCGCCATCGGACTCATTGCCGCCGAAACAAGGTTCAGGCAATCGAGCGCCAGAGTGGTGTGCTCAGGGATGGAGACCGTGCTGACCACTGCGCCGGCACGTTCGAAGCGGTGCGCCGCGTGCATCACCACGGCGTCTACGTCCTTCTCGCCGTCGGGCAGTCCGAATCCTTCCTTTAGAATACCGACGCGCAGACCTTTCCCTCCGGCCTTCATCAGTGTCGTGTACGGCCGGCTTTGCAGCGATGCATGTTGGCGAGGGTCGAGACCGTCAGGGCCCGCGATTACTTCGAGCATCAGCGCGCAATCGTGAACGCTGCGCGCCATGGGGCCGACGTGATCGATGGTCATCTCAATTGGGAAAATTCCCGTGAACGGAACCAGGCCCCAGGTTGGCTTGATCCCGACAATGCCGCAGAACGCGGAGGGCACGCGGATAGAGCCGCCTTCGTCGCATCCGATGGCCATGTCCACGGCTTGGGAGGCCACCAGCGCGGCGCTCCCGCTCGAAGAGCCGCCCGTGGTTCGCGTGCGATCGTGCGGGTTGTGGACGAAGCCCGTGTCGGCCGTGTGGCTGCCGAAGCTCATGCAGAAGCTCTCGCACACCGATTTGCCTGCGACTTCGGCCCCCGCATCGAGCAACCGTGTGACCACCGTGGCATCCATGCCGGGCACAAAGCCCTCCAGGACTTTAGAGCCATTCATCATCGGAAGGCCTGCCACGCAGACGTTGTCCTTGATCACGATTCTCTTGCCGGCCAGCGGCCCTGTGGGAGCGCCTTTGATGGACGCGGTGACGTACCACGCATTGAATGGATTATCGGACGCGGAAGGGCGTACGGATTCGCGCGGCCCATATTTGGGGGGCGGTGGCGGCGTGGCAGCTTTCGCGACGCGATCCGCTGTTTTTAAGAAGTCGCCGGTGTACGCGTGGACGGCTTTGAGCTCGGCGTCACTGAGTTCGATGCCGGCCGCCTGGGCGTCCATCCGCAATTCATCGAGGGTAGACACACCGTGGTTGGTTGTTTTTGCGACCGAATTTGCCGAGCGGCACCCGCCCGCGCCACCTGCAGCCGCGGCTAACATTCCGGCAATCGCATCACGACGACGCATGGTCTTCCTCCTGTCTTACTGCCTAATCCGGCTTTCTTACTGCCTAATCCGGGTATCCCCTACAGTAGCCGGATTCTGGCGTTGGCTGTGTGAAGGCGTCACGCAAGGATCGGTCACGGTGCGAGCGGGGAATGGCAGACGGCTTCGAGAATCGCGATTGGGGCGTGTTCCTGCTTTAACAGTGACTCGCGCTTTACGATTACGGTTTGCTCTAGGGCGTATTGGCCTGACAGGACCGCGTGGGGGACTACGTCGGTGAATACCATCCAGGTGGAGTCGGGCGGAAATTCGAAGCGGTACTTCGGGCAGTTGCGCTGGTAGTCGTCGTTGAACTTCAGGTAGTCGTGGAAGCCGAGCATGAAGCGGTCGTAGGGGGAATGCTTGCTCGACGTCAGGCCCGCCGAGCGCATTACGCGTGTGAAGAACGATCCGTCGGTCCCGCGCGCGATTTGCGGTAATCCGGCGTCTGCGGCGTAGCGTGGGGCTATGGTCTGAAAAGGGTCGGAGGTTAACCACACTCGGGGTTTCGTAACGTTGATATTCGTGAACAGGCGCAGAATTAAGTCGCCTCCGGTGGGGCGCGTCGGGAAGCTGTCGACATGCAACAGGTCGTTGCGCTTCTTGGTGGGTAGGTCGCGGCCTTCTTCTTCGAGCGGGCGGAAGCTGGCGAAATCGATCCGGCACTTGTCCATGTAGCGTGGCAGGAAGGCCCGTAAAAATTCCAGGGCGTGTTGGGAGTATGACCGCAGTACGGCGCGCAGGCGTTCCGGATCTTTTACCGCGCTGCTGTCGAATCCCGTCACTTTATCGGAAGCTGGGCGATATGCGATGTTCTTGTGATGGCGGCTGGATGAGAGTTCGCTCGAGCGTAGGGTGTTGCGTTCTTCGTCCGAAAAAGGAAACGGAGTGCGGGGGAAAAACAAAACGTTGCCGCGTTCGAGCGCGAGATAGTAATCATCGCGAGGCGCCGTCTCACCGACGGTGACGAGTTCCACGCTCTCATGATAAACGCCGCTGGCCGCTGCCCGCTACAATTGAGGATTCGTGCCGCGCGTTTCGCTATTTGTCACCTGCATTGTCGACCAACTGTTCCCGCAAGTGGGAATGGCGATGGCGAACGTGCTGGAGGGGCTGGGTTATCAGATCGATTTCCCTGCGGCACAGACCTGCTGCGGGCAACCGGCTTTCAACAGCGGCTATCCGGAGGAGGCGCGCAGAGTGGCGCGGCACTTTCTGGAAGTTTTTGGCGATTCGGAGCAGATCGTGGTTCCTTCTGGTTCCTGCACATCGATGATCACGCATCATTTCGCAGACATTTTTTCGCAGGACTCAAGGTTAATGGAGGATGCGCATCGCGTGGGTCCGCGCGTTTGGGAATTCTCGCGTTTTTTACTGGAGGTGGCCAAAGTGGAAGACGTGGGGGCGCGCTTCGATGGCGCCGTGACGTATCACGATAGCTGTCATGCGCTGCGGGAGCTGCACATCAAGGACGGGCCTCGGCGATTGTTGGCCAAAGTCCGGGGGCTGGAGCTGCGCGAAATGGAAGCCGCCGAGGAGTGTTGCGGTTTCGGGGGCACGTTTTCGGTGAAGTTTCCCGAGGTCTCCGGCGCGATGGCTCGCACCAAGATCGATTCGATCCGCAAGACGCAAGCTAGCACCGTGGTTTCGATCGATTCCAGTTGTTTGATGCAGCTCGACGGCGCGATCCGCCGCGCGGGCCTTCCTCTACGCACCATGCATCTAGCCGAAGTGCTGGCTTCCCGCTGACCAAATGCCCGACGTGCCGACAGGTCGATTCCATCAGACGCTTGACGATCCACGGCTGCAGCTCGCTATATATTCTGCAACGCAGCGGCTGATCGATCATCGGGCTGGCGCGGTGGCCGGGGAGCGTCTGCCTGACTACCAGGCGCTGCGCACTCGCGCGAACGAGATCAAGAAACACACCATCGAGCATTTGGATTATTACCTGGAACAACTGGAGTCGAACGTGGTGGCGCATGGCGGGCAGGTCGTGTTTTGCCGGAACGGCGATGAGGTGGCCGATTTCGTTCTGGATCTGGCGAAGAAGCGCAATGCCCGGCTGATCGTGAAATCGAAGTCGATGACGACCGAAGAAATTCATTTCAACGAGCATCTGGAGCGGCATCAGCTGGAAACGGTGGAGACCGATCTGGGCGAGTACATCCTGCAGCTCGCCCATGAGCGGCCTTATCACATCGTCGCGCCCGCGCTGCACATGACTCGGTACGACGTGGCGGAACTTTTTAGCAAGACGCTGGGAGTTGAAAAGGAAGTGGTCCCGGAAAATCAAACCAAGATCGCGCGCGCCACGCTGCGGGAGAAATTCCTGCACGCCGATATCGGAGTGACCGGTGCGAATTTTCTGATCGCCGATTCGGGCGCAGTGGTTCTGGTGGAGAACGAAGGCAACGCGCGGCTGTCGACTTCAGCGCCCAAGATCCACATTGCGGTGGCGGGAATCGAGAAGGTGATTCCGCGCGCGCAGGACCTGGCGGTGTTTCTGAATCTGCTGGGCCGCAGCGCGACTGGGCAGCCGCTCACGGTGTATACCTCGTTCCTGTCGGGGCCTCGGCGGGCGGGCGAGATCGACGGGCCGGATGAATTTTACTTGGTGCTGCTGGACAATGGCCGTACTAAGCTGCTGCGCGATCCGCGAAAAACGCCAATCGCTTTACTGCATCCGATGCGGCGCTTGTCTGAATCATTGTCCGGTCTATCGCAAGATCGGCGGACACAATTATCCGTGGGTTTATTCTGGACCGATTGGCGCGATCATCACGCCGCAATTTCACGGCGTGACGCAAGATAGCTGGCTGCCGTTTGCGTCCAGTTTGTGCGGCGCGTGCGCGGAGGTGTGTCCTGTCAAGATTGAGATTCCGCGCTTGCTGCTGAAGCTGCGGTCGGAAGTTACGGAGGCGAATCGGAAGAACGGTGGACTGGAGCGATGGGGCTTTGGGGTGTGGGCGTGGATGATGACACATCCGCGGATTTACAGGTTGCTTGGTTCGCTGGGGGCGAAGTTTTGGCCGATGGTGCCGAAGGTCGGTCCTTTAAAGAAATGGGCCAGCCAGCGCGAGCTTCCACGTCCTGCGTCCAAAAGCTTCCAGCAATTATGGAACGAGAGACGCCGGTCATGACGGCGCGCGATGAGATTCTGCGCGATATCCGAACGGCGTTGGGGCGGGCCGGCTGCGCACCACCGGCCCCTCTGGTTGCCCCCTTATTGCGAAACCCGCAAATGGATCGCAATCTCTATGTTCAACTCTTCGTCCAAAGTCTGGAAAAGTTAGCGGGAAAAGTTTTCGTAGTACCAAGTGCTGATGCGGTCCCTGGGGTGGTGGGAAAGCTGCTGGGCGGAAAACAGGCTGTCGCTTCGAACGCTCCGTTCTTGAAAGCCTGCGGCCTCGAGGCGTTCGATCAGATTCGCTCCGGATTCGCCGATCGGGAAGCGCTGCGCGCGGCCTGTGCCACCGCCGACGTTGGTATCACTAGCGCCGATTACGCTCTGGCCGAGACCGGCAGCCTGGTGATGCTCTCGAGCGCGGACGAGGCGCGGCTCATTTCGCTGCTGCCGCCCGTGCATGTGGCCGTGGTCCCGCGCTCGCGGCTGCTCGGCAATCTGGATGAATTGCTGGCCACGATTCCGAAACCCGCGGACCAGACCAGCTCCATGGTTCTGATCACCGGGCCTAGCCGCACGGCCGACATCGAACAGATCCTGATTCGCGGCGTGCACGGGCCGGGTGAAGTCTACGCCGTCGTCGTCGAAAACGCTTAAGACGCGCGCGTTGGAATCCGCACCAGGACGTAGGCGATGGCGGCGAATCCGAGGAGCGAAAGCCAGCCGCCCCAGGCCGGAAAAAACGGGAAAGTCGCGATGGCGGGTACGCCGGTCAGAGAACAATACCGCCAGCAAAATTCCGACGATCGCTTCGCCGGCGATCAATCCGGAAGCGAGCAGCGTTCCTTTTTCTTCGATGACCAGCTTTTGTTCGGCGGTTCGCTTTTGAACCATGCCATCCACAATCCATTTCAGGACGCCGCCCACGAAGATGGCCGAGGAAGTCTCGAATGGAAGATACATGCCGACAGCGACCAGCATCGGCGCGCGGGCGCTGCACAATAGCAGTGCGAATCCGAGCGCCGCTCCGATGGCAAGCAGTCCCCAGGCCATCTGTCCGCCCACGATTCCTTTTGCAAGCAGAGCCATCAATCCAGCTTGCGGCGCGGGTAGCTGGCTTCCTCCGATGCCGCCGGTGTTCAGGTTGGCCTCGTGCAACGCGATGATGGGGAACATCAGGAAAAAGGCCAGAAACACGACCGAGATGATCTCGACCAACTCCATTTTCCAGGGAGTGCCTTCGAGTAAATGGCCGGCTTTCAAATCTTGAATCAGCGAGCCCGAAACCGAGCAGGCCACGCACACCACGGCCGCGACGCCGAGTACCGCCGCAATTCCCGAGAGGCCCTTCACTCCGATCACCAGCATCATGAGAGCCGCGATGATCAGCGCCGAGAGTGTCAATCCAGAGAGCGGCTGATTGGAGCTGCCGACCAAGCCCACCAGATATCCGCCGATGGCGCAGAGCAGAAATCCGGTGACGGTCATTACAATGGCCGCGATGATCGCGGGCCAAAGGCCGTGGGTGAAGAAATAATAAATCGCGGTGATCGGCACCAACAGTAGAGCCGTTGAAAGCACCACCCACTTCGCGGGGATGTCTTGCTCGGTGCGGGCGGTCAGCTTTTTTTCATGCGCTGCGCCTTCGGCTGCGACGAACACGCCGCGCAACGAACTGGCGAGCGACGCGCGCATCGAGAACATGGTGTTGCCGGCGCCTACCAGCATCATTCCCACGGCGATGGGGCGCACGATGTTGTGCCAGACCGAATCGGCAGCGACTGAAACGTCGGTGGTTCCGATACGGCGCATGAGATCCGGATCGAAAAACAGAAGCAGGGGAATGAGCACCCACCAGGCCAGCACGCCGCCCGAGACCGTGATGGAGGATAGTTGCGGTCCGATGATGTAGCCGATTCCCATGAGCGCGGGCGAGAGGCTGGGAGTGGTCCACGGGATGCCGCCGAAGTGCGTGACCGCGGCGAGTTGGCGCTCGTCGCTCGAATGCTGGATGACGGATCTCGGAAACGGGATGAAGCCGGTCAGGAATTCGCGAAACAGCTGAGCGCCTTTATCCGACGTCAGGATTTGAAGGAGGCCGGCGAATCCCATGGCGCCGAAGATGTAACGCGGCGCGTTGCTGGCCGAGGCTTCGCCCGACTTGACGATCTCATAGCTGGCGACGCTTTCCGGCCAAGGCAGTTCTTTCGCGTCCACGCACAGCGGGCGGCGCAGCAGAATAATAAAGAACACGCCGATCAAGCCGCCTACCAGCAGGACCAGCGTAGCTTCCCAATAATGCGAGCGAAGATCGGTCCACAGGCGCTGGCCGTTTAGCTCGACCATCATGAAGGCGGGGATGGTGAAGATCGCGCCGGCCACCAGCGCTTCGCCGACCGACGCCGCGGTGCGAGTGATGTTCTGTTCGAGCAGAGTTCCGCGGAACGCGGGAATGCGGAACAGGGCCATGGCGATGACGGCCGCGGGAATTGTGGCGGCCACGGTCTGGCCTGCCTTCATGCCCAAGTAGGCGTTGGCCGAGCCGAAAACAAATGCGAGGAAGAGGCCGAGAGCGACCGCCTTGAAGGTCATCTCCGGCTGGGATTGCTGGGCGCCGTTTTGCACTACCGCATGTTACCGCAGGTTGGCGCGCAGGTCCCGCGGCTGCTGGACCGATTAATAGTCGCGACGCCTGCCGCCGCCCCCGCCTCCGTGCTGCGGGCGTCCACCTCGACCGCCGCCTCCGCCTCCGCCCTCGCGCATCGGACGCGCTTCGTTGACCACTAACGAGCGGCCCAGGAAATCCTGGCCATTGCAATTCTGAACGCAGCGGTCGGCTTCTTCGTCGTTGCTGAACTCGGCGAAACCGAAGCCGCGCGGATCGCCGGTGAATTTGTCGCGAATGATCTGCACGGAATCGGCGTGAAATCCGGCCCGCGAGAACCAATCCTGAAGCTCTGCTTCGCTGGCTTGATAGGGAAGGTTGCCTACAAACAATTTTTTCAAGGAGACTCCTTTGGCCCGATTCATTGGCAGGTCGTGGATTGTGGGCTCGCTCCAATCCGGCAGGCAAGATTCCACCCGCTTACCATGCACCCAAAGTTTGGAACACAAATAGGCCGGAGTCAATGGCTATTCGCGTGGGGCAGGTTACTAGGGCGGCTGGTTAGTAACGTCGTTGTTGGCGAGGCCTCGAAGCATGTCAAAATCGAACAGCGAGGAGCGAAATCGGACAGCGGGGGTTCGGCGAGTGGCCAATTGGAAACATTCCGGGGTAGGCACGTTGCGGAAAACCACGGATCTTGCAACGTTACGCTCTGGAAGCCGAATTGCACCGTTGGCCGGGTTTCGACAAATATGAGGATTCGCGTTCGCGCTCGCGCCAGGATTCTAATCAAATGAGCCTTTCTCAAAAATTCTCGACCTTGTGTTTGATTTTCGCCGGGCTGGTATTCGCTCAATCGCCGGAAGCGGTGATTGAGACGCCCAAGCTACCGCGTGTGGTGGGGCCGATTCTGAAACCCTTCCATGTGGAGCGGCGAATCGTGGCGCCTGCTAATCTCGGCAACTCATCGCGCCTGGAATCGCTGCTGCGTGGCGGCAATTTGTATCTCGCGGTGCCGGACGTGATCGCGCTCACGCTGGAGAACAATCTGGACATTGCGGTGCAGCGCTACGGTGCTCCGCTGGCTCGGGAGGTCTTGCGGCGCACGGAAGGCGGCGGTGCGTTGCGCAACATCGGCCAACCGATCAGTCCGGGGCCGGTGAGCGTGAGTCTCGCGGGCGTCAGCGTCAACGCCGTCGGTTTGCCCGAGAGTGGTTCGGGTGTCGGGTCCGGAGGCGGCATCACGATTCAGCTTGGCACCACGCCACCGGTTTTGGATCCTTCGCTGGTGGGGTACATAAATTTTCAACACAGCAGCATCCCGCAAAGCAACACCTTCCTGGCTCTGACGGATGCGCTGCTCGACGACAGCCGCACGGTGCAATTAGGGTACACGCAATCGTTCGTGAGCGGAACCTATGCGCAGCTTTTTTTCGTTAGCAATCGCAACCACTACAACAGTCCCGCTTATGACGTGAATCCGTACACGCTCGGCTATCTGGATCTGTACGTGACGCAGAATCTTCTGCAGGGTTTTGGAGTGGCCGTCAACAATCGCAATATCCGGGTGCAGCGCAACAACATGAAGGTCACGGATCTGCAGCTCAAGCAGCAGGTGATCACCACGGTCTCGGCGGTCTTGAATCTTTATTGGGACCTGGTGAGCTTCAACGACGATGCGCGCATCAAGCAGCAGGCGCTGTCGACATCGGAGAAACTGCTGGAGGACAATCGCCAGCAGGTGCGTTTGGGAACGCTGCCGCCGATTGAGGTGACGCGCGCCGCGGCCGAGGTGTCGGCAAATCGCGAGGCGCTTCTGATCGCGCAGACCAACGTGGCGCAGCAGGAGACCATTCTGAAGAACGCGCTCAGCCGCACCGGGATCGCGAGCGCGTCGCTGGACGAAGTGCGCATCGTTCCGCTGGATCACATTGTGGTGCCGCAAAGCGAGGCATTTAAGCCCACGCCAGAGTTGATCGATGAGGCGCTGAAGAGCCGTCCCGAACTGGAGCAGGCGCGGATCAGCACGGATAGCCTGAAGATCAACTTGGCCGGAACCAGAAACGCGTTGTTGCCGGTACTGCAGGTGTTCGCCGAATTGACCAACAACGGTCTGAGTGGCGCTCAAAACGCCTTGGCGCCGGGATACATTCCGCCGCAAGCTTTCGTGGGCGGCTATGGCAACCTTGTCAGCGAGATTTTTCGCCGGAATTTTCCCAACTACTCGGCTGGGCTCTCGCTGAACATTCCATTTCGCAACCGCGCGGCGCAAGGCGACTATGTGGCCGATCAGCTTAGCCTGCGGCAAGGCGAGCTGCAGCTGCAAAAGTCGATTAATCAGGTTCGCGTCGACGTAAAGAACGCCGTGATTGGTTTGCAACAGGCGCGGGCGCGTTATGAAACCGCGGTGGCCACTCGCCAGTTGGCGCAAGAAGCCCTGGATGCCGAGCAGAACCGGTTCAAATTCGGAGAGTCGACCATCGCGCTGGTAGTGCAGGCGCAACGCGATCTCGCGGCGGACCAGGAAGCCGAGATCCAATCCATGGCCAACTATACTCACGCCAAAGTCGCATTCGATCAGGCGGTCGGCCAAACGCTGGAAGTGAATAACATCTCGATGGCTGAAGCGGCCTCGGGGCGGGTGGAACGTCCGTCATCGATCCCTGCGAATCTCCCGGCGGAGAGGCAATAGGTGCGAGCCATGAAACGACAATTCTGCATGTTTCTGTTCGCCGCGGGCGCGGTACTTCTGCAGGCGCAAGGTCCGCAGGAGACGCCTCAACGGCCACAAGCTTCTATCTTCATTCGTCCTTATGAAGGGGCGGTTGTTCCGCCGCCGCGTTTGAAGAATTCCGATCGCATCTACAGCTTGATTCGCGCGGGAAAACTCTACCTGACGGTGCAGGATGCACTGGCGGTGGCGATCGAAAACAATCTCGACCTGGAAGTGGATCGCTACGGACCCGTGAGCGCCGAATGGTATCTGGAGCGCGTGCAGGCAGGCGGCCCGCTGCGCGGCGTCACCGCTGGAAATTCCATCGCCAACCAAGCCACCACGGGTCAAGGTGTGGTGGGCAGCCAGGTTTCCGCGGGACTGGCCAACAACGGCGGCAATGGAGCCGGCAGTAGCGCCAACGCCGTGGTTTCGCAGATCGGACCGATCACGCAAAACCTCGACCCCGTTATTCAGAGCACGCTCGGTTATTTTCACACCAGTAATCCGCAGCCGAACGCCACACAGAGCCAAACTGAATCGCTCATCGACACGCGGCACGTGTTCAACAATTTGTTCCAGCAGGGGCTTCTGAGCGGCGGATACGTGCAGGCGGCGGCCAACGAATCCTATCTGAATGAGAACTCGCCTAGCGACGTGCTCAACCCGTCCGTTGCGCCGGTGGTGCAGCTATACGTCCTGCATCAATTTCTGAACGGTTTCGGAACCGGAGTGAACAGCCGGTTCATTCGAGTGGCCGAGAAGAACATCGGCGGCGCGCGTGAGACTTTTCGGTCGCAGCTTCTCAATACCGTGGCCACGATTCTCAACCTCTATTGGGATTTGGTCACGTTCAACGACGATCTGAAAGTCCGACAGCGAGGGCTCGACCAGGCTCAAAAAGTGGTGGATGATACGCGCAAGCAGATCGAGCTCGGCGCGGCGCCACGAGTCGACATTTATGCGGCCGAAGCTCAGCTATCCGCGCGCCGTCAGGACCTGGTGATTGCGCAGGCGTCCGTGCGGCAGCAGGAAAACATCCTCAAAAACGCTCTCAGCCGTAATGGGCTGGAGGAGCCGCTCATTGACGCCGCCGAAGTGGTGCCGCTGGATCGCATCGAGGTTCCAGCGAACGACGAATTGCCTCCGCTGCGCGACCTGGTTTCTCGCGCGCTCGCGCACCGGCCGGACGTCGCGCTGGCGAAGATTAACGATGAGGCCGCGGAGATCTCCGCGCTCGGGACCGCGAACGGTATTCTGCCGACGCTGCAAGGCAGGGCTCTGGTCAACGCCCACGGTCTGGCAGGCGCCTACAACCCCGCTTCTCAAGAGCCGAATCCAACCAATTTAAATGGCGGACTCGGTACAGCGCTCGGCCAGATCGCCCGTCACGATTTCGGCACTGAATCCGGCGCCGGCTTGTTTGTCGGCCAACTCCACAATCGGATTCCGCAGGGCGACTACGGCATCGATCAGCTGCAGTTGCGGCAGGGCGATTTGATGGAGCGACGGAACATGAATGAAATCGTGGTTTCGATATCGAATCAAATGACGGCGCTGCGACAGGCGCGCCTGCGCTATTCACAAGCCTCCGATAGCCGCGCTTTGCAGCAGGAGCTGCTGGAGAAGGAGCAGCAGATGTTTTCCTTTGGTACGGCTGCTATCGCCGACGTCGTCGCCGCGCAGCAGAGTTTGCTGGCGGCTGAATCCACGGAGGTCGCGTCGCTCTCGGCCTACCAGCACGCGCGCATCTCACTCGACCAAGTGCTCGGTGAGACGCTGGAAGTGAATCACATCTCGATCGAGCAGGCGCAACTCGGTCGCGTGGACAAAGAATCGAAACCGCCGGCGGACGCGAGTCGCTGACGTGCCCTAATCCGCCTGCTGACACTTGTCGCAGGGACAGATCTTGCGCAGATGATCGTAGGAATAAATGCCGGTGTTGTGGCCATCGCTCCACTCGATGCGGAACGCGTAATGGCCCACCGGCTCGACGTTCAGCATTTTGAGTACGGGCGCGTACATCTGGAAGGGGCCAGACTGGGGGGCGGAGTAATCGGTTTTTTGCGGCTCCGTGCCATGCGCGCCGGTGCAACTGGCGCAAGGACAGCGGTCGCGCAGGTAGGCCAGCGTGTAGCTGCTGTGATGCCCGTCTTTCCAATCGATCTGAATGCCTTTGGATTTGGAAATGGCGATGTGTTCGGGCTCGGCTTGGGTCTCGATCACTGAATTCTCTCCACGTCGCGGACTCCGGAAATGCGCCGGATCGCCGCCAGCACGCGTTCCAGCTGCTTCTTATCGCGGATCTCGACGGTCATGTCCACCACCGCGCCATCGCCGCCGCGCTTGTTGTCCGGAATTGCTTCCAGAGTCCGAATATTGCATTGCTCGGCGAAGAGCACGGAGGTGAGCTGATTCAGCATGCCGGGGCGATCGTCGGTGTAGACCATCATCTTCACCGGGAACGTTTCATTCACTGCGCGCGCCCATTCGACGTCGATCTTGCGCTCCACTTCGTACATCAGATTTTGCACGTTAGAGCAATTCATGGAGTGCACCGCGATGCCCTTGCCGCGCGTCACGTAACCAACGATGGCCTCACCGCGGATCGGATTACAGCATTTCGCGCGATACACCAGCAGATCGTCGACGCCCTTAACCTTGATGACCAGGTCGCCGGTTACGCCGGCCGCCGGAGCGGCTGGCACGGGCGCAGCGGGGCCTTTCGGCAGGTTCGAGCGGCAGCAACGGCTCCACTTGATCGGGCGCCAGCTTCTGCAACACCTGCCGCGCTGAATATTTGCCATAGCCGAGCGCCGCGTGCAGGTCCTCAATCTTGCTGTAGCCATACTCGGCCGCCACGCGTCTCCAACTCGGCCTTCGTGATTTTGCCCAGTTGCACGTTCAACCGCCGCGCTTCTCGCTCCAGATATTTCTGGCCGATCTCGATCGCCTTGGCGCGCTCGGTGGTGTTGATGACGTGCTTGATTTTGTTGCGCGCTTTCGAGGTCTTGGCCAGCGCCAGCCAGTCCTTGCTGGGCAGATGGCCGGACTGGGTCAGAATCTCCACCACGTCGCCGTTCTTCAGCGCGTACTTGAGCGGCACGATGCGGCCGTTGACCTTCGCGCCCACGCAGGTGTTGCCGACGTCGCTATGAATCGCGTAAGCAAAATCGATGGGCGTGGCGTCGCGCGGCAGCACGATCACCTTGCCCATGGGCGTGAAGGTGTAAACTTCCTCCGGGTACAGATCCACTTTGAGCGTGGACATGAACTCGCCCGGGTCGCGCATCTCCTGCTGCCATTCGACTAACTGCCGCAGCCAGGTGATGCGCTGATCGTCCTCGCCCGGCCCCTTCTTGCCTTCCTTGTATTTCCAGTGCGCCGCGATGCCTTCTTCGGCCAGCCGATGCATCTCTTCGGTGCGGATCTGCACTTCAAACGAGCGGCCGCCGGGGCCGATCACCGAAGTATGCAGCGACTGATACAGATTGGGGCGCGGGAATCGCGATGAAGTCCTTGATGCGGCCGGGAATGGGATGCCATTCGTTGTGGATCACACCCAGCGCCGCGTAGCAGTTCTTCACCGAATCGGTAATGATGCGCAGCGCCAGCAGATCGTACACCTGATCGAGCGCGATCTTCTGCCGCTTCATCTTCTGATACACCGAGTAGGCGCGCTTCATGCGGCCTTCCACGCGCGCCGGAATGTTCTCGCGGCGCAGATTCACCTCCACCTCGTGCCGCATGTTGTTGAGGAATTCTTCGTTCTGGGCGCGTTGCGATTCGCATCTCGCGAGTCAATTCGGCGGCCGATTCCGGCTCCAGATACTGGAATGACAAGTCCTCCAGCTCGCCGCGGATTTTGCCCATCCCCAGGCGATGCGCGATGGGGGCGTAGATGTCGATCGTCTCCTGCGCGATGCGTTGCTGCCGCTCCGGCGGAAGCCAAGCGAGCGTGCGCATGTTATGCAGCCGGTCGGCCAGCTTCACGATGACCACGCGAATATCGCTCACCATCGCGAGCAGCATTTTGCGGACGCTTTCGGCCTGGCGCTCCTCGCGCGAGTACATGATGGAGCTTGCTCAGTTTGGTGACGCCGTCCACGCAGCGCGCCACTTCGTCGCCGAACTCTTTTCGAATCTGGTCCAGGCTGAGCTTGGTGTCCTCCACGGTATCGTGGAGTAACCCGGTTTCGATACAAACCAGGTCCATCTGCATGTCCGCCAGGATCAAGGCGACATTCAGCGGATGGACGATGTAGGGTTCGCCGGATTGGCGGGTCTGGTCTTTGTGCGCCTCGGCCGCAAGCCGGTAGGCTTTTTCAAGCTGCGATAAATCGTCGGCTGGACGCAGCGTGCGCACCTTCTGCTCAAGCTGCGCGTAGAGCTGCTCGGCCACGGGCGGCGCTGGAACAACCTCGGTTGACACTCTACTTTAAGGTTACTTGGTTTGCCCGCCATGCTGCTCGGGTAGTGCGTGAGAGGTGTGCTGATCTCGATTATGTCGCCGGTGGTTTCCAGCGGCCCTTTCCCAGCGAAAACAAAAGATAGTCTGTAGCCGCATCTGCCAGATCGAGAGAACCGGCTGATGCTCTCGTGCACGATCCGGGAAGAAAGCCATCCAACCGCGAATCCTCTGCCTTCTTCTTTAATGTAGGTGGACGGAGTATAGCGTTTGTCGCTTGATTCGCGGAGGAGGTCATGGGCGATTTCTGGACGCTCGCGGAAGTAGCTTGCAATCTCCGCAGGTGGTAGGTCGATCAGATCCCTTGTGGCGGCGACGTCGATGCGTTGGACCGTGAACTCTTCCGGGAAGTCAGGATTTGGAGTTCGCCTCTTAAGCCACACTGATTATGCTATCAGGATAGCTTCGGCCTCTCACATTTCAGCTATAGGCACCACCAGCGCGGGCGCTCGTGCGCGCCGGCGTAACACTTGTGGACACACCTTGGCGCTAAAATAGCCTTAACGCCAATGGGACACATTAATCGCCGGGATCTGCTGCGCACAGCGGGCGCCATTTCAGCAAGCCTCGCATTGCCCAGACTCAGCACGCCTTTTGGCGGATTCGGAAAAATCCGCCCGGTGGCGCACGTTCGAAGTGACAACGCGTATCGAAGTCCTGAAGCCTTCTGGTGCGACGCGAATCTGGTTGCCGGCCGCGCTCGATACGCGCACGGCTTACCAGAGGACTCTGGCGAACAATTTCAAATGCGAGGGCGGGTCGGTCAAGATGGTAGAAAACAAAACCGACGCGCTGCGAATTATTGCCGCTGAATTTCCGGCTGGAGTGCAGCCGGTTCTCACGCTGACCAGCCGCATTGCAACTCGGGACTGGACCGTTGATCTCTCCGCGCCGCCCCAGCCGCGGCGAGCCAATGCCGAGGAGCTGAAGCATTTCCTCCGGCCGACCAAGCTTCTGCCGACGGACGGCATCGTGAAGGAAAACGCGCTGCAGATCACGCGTACGGCGACTACCGACGTTGGAAAAGCGCGCGCCATCTATGAATGGATCGTCGAAAACACTTATCGCGATCCGAAGACCCGCGGATGCGGCCTGGGCAACATCAAATTCATGCTCGAGTCGCGGGATCTCGGTGGCAAGTGCGCCGACCTGAACGCGCTGTACGTCGGCTTGGCGCGAGCGGCCGGCCTGCCCGCGCGCGATGTCTATGGCATTCGTGTCGCCAAGTCGGAGTTGGGTTACAAGAGCCTGGGCACGTCCTCGGACATTATTTCGAAAGCTCAGCATTGCCGCGCCGAGGTGTATCTCAGCGAGTATGGCTGGATAGCGGTTGATCCCGCCGATGTGCGCAAGGTGATGTTGGAAGAGCCGCCCGGAAAACGTCCGATCGACGACGAGATGGTGAAAAAAGCCCGCGCGCGGCTGTTCGGGTCATGGGAGATGAACTGGATGGCGTACAACTTCGCGCACGACGTTGCGCTGCCCGGATCGAGCGGCCCGGCCGTGCCGTTCCTGATGTATCCTCAGGCTGAGACGGCCGAGGGAAGGCTCGATAGCTTGGACCCGGACAGCTTCAAATACCAGATCACGTCGCGCGAAATCACTGCATCGAACGCCTGACGTTATTAACCGGTCGCGCCGGACCGCGCCTGCTTGCTCGGTTGAGCTTTAGCAGCCGCGCGGAGGCCCTCGCGACGCCGCATCAAGATCGCTTCCGCGTCCGGCGTCGCCATCACGACTGCTTCGATATGCTTGCAGAACTCCGGCTCGCCAAAGGCAGCCCGCATTTCGGCCAGGTAGGGTTGAATCTTGCTGAAAGCGCCGAAAATTTCGCCGTGCGCGGCTCGGAATGCGTCGCCGTCGATGGCGCCCGTGGTCACCAGCGACGCTGCCATATCCCAGTAGCCCACCACCATTCGGAACGCCGAATTGCGTTCACCGCTCAGCGCAGATATCACTTCGGCCAAGCTCTCCGGGTTGAACTCGAGCAGGAACCAGGATCGCGCCTCGCGCAGCACCGGATCGCGGCGCAGATCAAACAGCTTGAGATTCAATTGCGCGCTTTCAAAAGGCGTTGGCATATCAGTGCCCGGAGCCGTTGAGCCGATTGCCATTGGGCAGCGGAGCCTTTCCGGGCAGGTCCCGTTTGACGATCACGCGATCAATGATCCCATACGCTACGGCCTGCTGCGCATCCATGATGTAATCGCGATCCACATCGCGTTCGATTTTCTCCACCGGCTGGCCCGTGGCATCGGCCAGAATTTTGTTGATGATTTCGCGCGTTCGCAGAATTTCGCGAGCCTGGATATCGATGTCCGCGGCTTGTCCGCCCAGCCCGGTAGCATGCGGCTGATGAATCAGGATGCGCGAATAGGGCAAACTGTAGCGTTTTCCTTTCGCGCCCGCAGCCAGCAGAATAGCCGCCATGGAAGCGGCTTGCCCGACGCAGTAGGTGACAATGTCCGGCTCGATCAGATTCATGGTGTCCAAAATGGCCAAGCCAGCCGTGGTGGAACCGCCCGGCGAATTGATGTAGAGCGAGATGTCCTTTTCCGGATCTTCGGCCGCCAGAAAAAGGATCTGCGCGATTACCAGATTGGCGACATTATCGTCAATGGGCGTGCCCAGGAAGACGATGTGCTCCTTCAGCAGCCGCGAATAGATATCGAATGCGCGCTCGCCGCGCGAGGTCTGCTCCACCACCATCGGAATCATGATCGAGTCCTTCCTGGCTACACCGCCATCATCATCTGCTGCGACACAAATCCAGCGAAGCAGGTCTCAACGCCTGCGAGATGCCAGCCGCTGTGTGTCAGCGTGACGCGGGTTCCATCGGCTTCCACTGAGAACTCAACCTCCACGCGCTGATCGCGATCAGAGAGCGTTCCCGGATGCCAGGTAAATTCGACGCGCCGGGGTGGGTCCCAGCCAGTCACCGTGCCCCACTCGTGCTCTTCGCCGGAGCGCGTGCGTTCCAACACTTTTCCACCAGCCCAGGGCTCGAGCGTGCAGCTCTCGGCGTCTGCTCCGGCGGTCGAATAAGAAGCCAGCGGCCACCATTCTCCGAACTTTTCGGTGAAAAGCCGGAAAGCGTCTTCAACTGGGCAGTCGACGTGAACGCTTCGCCGGATCGGTGCGTGTTTTTCTTCTGCTTTTGCCATGCTTCAGGGTCTCCTTCTCCGCGAAATCGGAAAATACGGCCAACGCATCGCGCCACATCGAATCGACGAGCGCGCGCAGCTCGGCCAGGCTCTTGGGATTCAGCCGAAAATAATGACGGGTGCCGCGCCGTTCTTCTTCCACTAAACCGGCGGATTTCAGTACCTGCAGGTGTTGCGAAACGGCTGGACGGCTTACTGGGAGCCGACCGGCGAGGTCGCCGACCGTGGAAGGCCGCCGGCGCAACAAGTTCAAGACCGCCTGGCGGGTCGGATCTGAGAACGCTACCAACAGTTCTCGTTGGTCGGCCATACCTTACGGTAAGCCATTACTTACCAAAAGTCAAGCGGCGGACGCTCGGCTGGAAATGATCTAATTGGAAATAGAAAATCATGCCAACCGCCAAACAGGCCGCTCAGGAACGGCTCGAGTCAGCTCGCGAGGGCTTGGTCAGCCTCAGCCACCGCATCCACTCCCGGCCGGAACTAGGGTTTGAAGAGGAACACGCCTCGGCGTGGCTGTGCGAATCGTTGGACGCTGCCGGTTTCGAGGTTGAAAAAGGCGTCTCGGGCCTGCCCACCGCCTTCGTCGCGCGCGCCGGCCATGGTCCGCTGCACATCGGAATCTGCGCCGAATACGACTGCCTGCCTGGCATCGGGCACGCTTGCGGGCATAACCTCATCGCGGCCATGTCGGTGGGAGCGGGAATTGCGGCCGCCAGAATCGCCGACGACCTGGGCCTGACGATCGTGGTCCTGGGCACGCCCGCCGAAGAAGTGGGCAACGCCAGCGGGAAAATTGTGATGCTGGAACGCGGAGCCTTCGATGGCCTGCACGCCTCCATGATGGTCCATCCCGCGCCCTTTGAAGCAGCCACCATGAAGATCATTGCGGCCTCGATGTTCGACGTTTGCTATCACGGCAAGGAAGCGCACGCCTCGGCGTTTCCCGAACTCGGCATCAACGCGGCGGACGCTTTGACAATAGCCCAAACATCGCTGGGACTGCTGCGGCAGCACATCCGCCAGACCGATCGCATCCACGGCATCGTTACCAAAGGCGGCGACGCACCGAACATTGTTCCGGCGCACACCTCGGCTCGCTACATCATTCGCTCGGATAATTTAGAGGAACTCCAGGAGCTGCGCGCGAAGGTACGGCGCTGCTTTGAAGCGGGCGCGCTGGCCACCGGCTCCAAGCTCGAGATGCAAGGCGGCGATCAGCCATACGCGCATATGCATCACGACCTCGAGCTGGCCGCGATGTACCAGCGCAACGCCGAAGCGCTCGGCCGGAAATTCCCAGATCTTGGCCCTTTGCGCGACCGTGTGGCGGCCTCCACCGACATGGGCAACGTATCGCAGGCCATGCCGGCGATTCATCCCGCCATCGGCATCGACTCGCTGCCCGCGGTGAACCATCAACCCGAGTTCACCGCGGCCTGCGTTACTCCAGCCGCGGACCAAGCGATTTTTGACGGCGCGCTCGCGATGGCTTGGACCATCGCCGACCTGGCCGCCGATCCCGCCACGCGCACGCGCTTGCTGACTAGACCTTAGCGGCCGTCGGCACGGAGGCGAGTGGCGGCGCCGTGGCCGGCCCATTGGTAGGGAATCTCGTCGGTGTTGTAAGGCAAGCGCCAGTGGTCCGGATCTTTGTAATTGTACGCCTCGGTGGGAAGGTTGAGGACCAGGGCGTCGACGCTTCCCAGATTTTGCAAGCCGTGCCAGACGCCGGTGGGGATGACGACGAATGCCGGGCGGTCGTCGCCGAGATGAACCTCGTTGATCATGCGGTAAGTCGGGCTATCTTCGCGGCCGTCGTACAGAACCGCCTTGATGCGCCCCTGATTGACGAAGAGGCGATCGGTGGTGCGTGTGTGGCAGCTCCAGGCGCCAATCGCCCCGGGAAACAGGCGGGATTGGTAGAGATGCACGACGGGCATGCCGGTTGGATCCCATTCGGGGCGAAACACCTCCGTGATGACGCCGTGATCGCGCGGCACATGGAGCACTTCCTTGATGTGCACGCCCTGGATAATTTCCTTGAGCACATGCCAATCTTCGGAGATGACCTGTGGGTCCTTCTTAGCGGTCTTAATCATGCTGTTCTACATGCCATTATGCACCGACTGGGGAGTCATATTACAGTCCTTTGAACTTTCGCCGCCAGCGCACCATCGCTCCTTTACCCAACGGAAGGCGGCGCCGGATTTCGCTGCTGGTTCGTCCGAGCGCCGCGCGGATGCTCTCACGGAAGGTCAGCTTGCGGCGCTTTGCAACCAGCAGTTTTCCCAACTCCACCGCTTCCAGGTCCTTTTCATGGAGGATGCGCTCGGTCCAATGCCGCTGCTCGTCGCTCGATCGCTTTTTGTAGATATCCTTGCGATAAAGGGCGGGGAACTTCACTGCCGTGAGCCGAGGCACGCCTTCAAATACGAATCCGGCCTGGTGCATTCGGAGCCAAAGATCCGTTTCCGGGTCGAGCGCGAGACTTCGGAAATTCCGCCAGGGACCGGCTTTTTCCACGGCGATTTTCCGATGCACCACGCCCGTGGGCGGCATCCATTGGCCGGGCCGGAACCGCGGCATTTCACCGGCGGGTGGAAGGATCTGGCCTTCAGCCCCGATCATGTGGACGATCGAGTAGGCTACGTCGGCGCCGCGGTCAATCGCGGCCACGAGCACGTCCAGATGATGGGGCAGCCACAAATCGTCGTGGCCGAGGTAAGCAATGATCGAGCCGCGCGCCTGACGGAGGCCCTCATTGTTGGGCGCGGATTGGTGGCCATCGTTGACCGCGAGGTTGATCCACCGCAGGCGTGGGTGGGCGATGCCCGTCACCACTTTTTCTGAATCGTCGGTGCAGCCGTCGCCGACCACCAACAGCTCGAAATCGCAGAAACTTTGCCGCAGCACGCTGCCGACAGAATAGGGCAGCACGCTGCTCCAGTTGTAGGTTGGGATGATTACGGTCACGCGCGGCGATGGAGCGACCGCGGAAAATTCCGGCATTTGTATAGCGTAGTCCAGACGCGCGATGCATGCGCAACCGCCACCTGATACCCTGAAATCTTAAGTGCCAGATCAGAAGCTGCAACTCATCCCCCTTGGCGGCCTGGGCGAGTTTGGAATGAACTCCATGGCCATCCGCTACGGCGACGACATCATCGTGGTGGACGCCGGCATGATGTTTCCGGACGCCGAGCTGCTGGGCGTCGACATTGTCACGCCCGATTTCGCTTATCTCGAACAGTATCGCGAGCACGTGCGCGCGCTCATCCTCACGCACGGCCATGAGGACCACATCGGCGCGGTGCCGTTCCTGCTGGGCGAGATCAACGTTCCCGTGTACGGTTCGGCCTTCACGCTGGCGCTGGTGGAACGCCGGTTGGAAGAGCACGGCCTGGCCGACGAAGTGCGGCTCAATAAAGTAAAGCCGCACGACCGCATCGAAATCGGCCCGTTCCAGATCGAATTTATCCATGTCACGCATTCCATCGTCCACGCGATGGCGCTGGCCATCACCACGCCGCTGGGCGTGCTGGTTCACACCGGCGATTTCAAAGTGGACCCGACGCCCACCGACAACGAACTGTTCGATCTGCACACGCTGGCCGATTACGGAAAGCGCGGTGTCCTGCTGCTGATGTCGGATTCCACCAATGTCGACCGGCCCGGCTATACCGAAAGCGAGCGCGCGGTTGCGCCGCGCTTCGAGGACATTTTTTATCGCGCCGAGCGCCGTTTGGTTGTCTCGTGCTTCAGCTCGTCGATTCACCGCCTGCAACTGATTCTCGATCTGGCCGCTGAATACGGGCGCAAGGTTGCGTTCGTGGGCCGCAGCTTGCTCAACGTAACCGAGATCGCGCACTCCATGGGCCTGCTGGAGCTTCCCGATGGAATCCTGCTGCGCCCGCAGGACATCATGTCGTCCGATCCGAAGAAGGTGGTGGTGGTCGCCTCCGGCACGCAGGGCGAACCCATGTCGGCGCTCTCGCGCATCGCGGTGGATAATCACAAAAGCGTTTCAGTGCAGAGAGGCGACACTGTCGTGCTCAGCGCGCGCATCATTCCGGGCAACGAAAAGGGAATTTACCGGATGATCAACCACTTCGCCAAGCGCGGCGCGGACGTGATATACGGCTCCATGAATCCGCCGGTACACGTGTCCGGCCACGGCAGCGCCGAGGAGCTGAAGCTGGTGCTGAACCTGCTGCGCCCGCGTTATTTTCTGCCCATCCATGGCGAGTATCGGCAGCTTGCAAAACACGCGGCGCTGGCAAATCACTTGCGTGGCGCGGGCTTGGAAGAGACGTTCGTGATGGAGACTGGCGAGACCTTGGAGATCGACCGCAATGGTGCGCGCAGGGGCGAGAAAGTGCCGGTGGGCCGCATCTGTATCGATTCCGGAACGATCGATGAAGTGGTGGAAGACATCGTCATTCGCGATCGGCGCCATCTCTCCGAGGACGGCTTTGTGCTGCCGATCATCGCCATCAACAAGCATTCTGGAAAGAGCGAAACGCTGCCGGAGATCGTGAGCCGCGGGTTTATGTCGTTTGAAGACGGCTCGCAGCTCTTGCAGGCCGCGCGACAGGTGGTGGCGCGCACGTTGGAATCGTCGAGCGAGGAAGAACGCACCGATTGGGGCGTGATGCAGGAAAAAATTCGCGCCGATCTGAAGCGTTTCTTGACTAAAGAAACGCAGCGCCGTCCGCTCATCATGCCGGTTATCCTGGAAGTCTGACTTGGGCTCGTATCTGGTCGACGCCTCCGGTTTTCAGGGCCAAGCCGATCAGGTGTTCACGCCCGCCAGCGAAACCGAGCTGGTGGAGATTCTGCGGAACGCGAGCAGCGAACGCATACCCGTCACGATTTC